>DATFWU010000029.1:0-5479 GCA_035259005.1 Candidatus Eiseniibacteriota bacterium | reverse complement strand
TGGTTCGAGGTCGGGCGCACGGAGTGGCTGCGCTCGCGCGGCTACGCCTACCGCTCGCTCGAGGGCGAAGGCGTGTTCCTGCCCGTGACCGAAGCTTCGTGCCGCTATCTCGCGCCCTCGCGCTACGACGATCTCGTGTGGATCGTCACGAGAGTCGGTAAACTTGGGCGGACCGTCGTGCGCTTCGACTACCGCATTCTCAAGGAAGACGGGACGTTGGCGGCCGAGGGCCACACCGAGCACTGCTTCCTTTCGCGCGCGGGGCGGCCGGTGCGGGCCCCCCAGGCCGTAGCGCGCATCCTGGCGGGGGGTCAGGCCGCCGGCTGACCGTTCCTCGTTGCACGACATCGAACTGCAGCCTGCACGATCGCCCCTTCCGGTAAGCGCGAAATCCCTCGAATCCGATGGACGCGTCCCCCTCCGTGGCGTAGCGTCCGCGTCCTCACCGAACCAGGGCCTGCCCCGGCCGATGGCATAGATGCTGCTTTGCCACAGGCGGTCCTGGTCACCATTCCGCGGCGTGAAAAGGAGTTCCTCCGTGCCCCCGCAATCGAGCGGCGCGCGCCGGCCTTCCACGAGGCCACGCCCCCACAGTCGTGTCTTCGCCGCGCTTGCGGCCGCGCTTGCGTGCTGCCTGCCCGCGGTCTCGCACGCCCATCCTGACGGCTCGTATCCGCGCGTCTACAACCTCGACTGGAACAACACGATCAACGCGTACTACATGAGCCGCTACGACGTGGCTTCGCTGTCGACGCGCCTCCAGAACAACCAGCTCGACTCGCTGCGCGCGCTCAATCCTTCGATTCGGCGCCTGGTGGCCACGAGCTACTACATCTGGTTCTTCGCCGGGCCGTCGGGCTATCCCTACCAGTGGGGTCCCTACAGCGCCACGGACCCGGTGTACGGCTGGGACCGCAAGTTCTGGGATCTGCTCCAGAACAACAACTGGTGGATGTACGCGGTCGACTCGAGCGGCGTGCGTTATCACGCGTCGATGGCCTTCAACATGTGGATGGGCAACTTCTCCTCGCACTGCCCGAAGAACGCCCAAGGCAAGCGCCTGTGCGACGTGTACGCCGATTACCTGTGCGACAACCTGCTCGCCGGCAAGCATTTCGACGGCGTCTTCTTCGACTACTGCTCGCGCGGCATCGCGTGGATGGACTGGGCGATGTACGGCAACTGCGACTACAATCAGAACTGTCTCGACCCCAACGTGGCGCACACGCCGGACACCAAGTTCAGGACCGCCTTCGACTCCGACAACAACGGCCAGCCCGACCAGCCCGACAGCTGCGACGCCTGGTGGCGCGCCGGCATGGACGTCGTCAATGCGCGGCTGCGCGCGCGACTGGGCCCCAACGGCATCGTCGTGGGCAACGGGAACCAGCAGTACACGCAGCTGAACGGCGCCATGATCGAAAACTTCCCATTCATTCTCGGTTCCGCGGACCCCTATCCCAATCCCTACGGCTACAAGTGGAACTCGAACATGTTCTCCACCGGGTTCGGCTACCTGGGGGCGAACCAGCTCCTCTTCAGCCAGCCGCAATACAACATGCTCCTGGCGTACACCTCGGATCCGGCGAACACGGTCTTCCAGCCCAACCGCACCGCGAATCGCGAGCGCCACAAGCGTTTCACCCTGGCGTCGGCCCTCATGGGGGACGGCTACTACGGCGTGAACGGCGTCGGGAACTTCTGGTATTGGTGGGAGCCCGAGTACGACCTGCAGCTGGGGTGGCCCACGGGTCCCATGACGCAGGTGATCCCGAGTCCCGGGTACGTGTGCTACGTGCGCTACTTCACCAACGGAGAGGTCTGGATCAATCCCACCTCCTCCAATCTTCCGGCATCGGGCTCGCGTCCGGCGATCGCGGCGTGGGACGCCACTTTCAAGCAGTACGCGCCGCTGGACGCCACCCCCGTGATCGCCTCGGGACCGCGGTTCGACACGCCCTGGCCCAATCCCATGGGCGCTTCCTCGACCATGCGCTTCGCCCTTCGTGCCTCGGCTCCCGCCACGCTCCAGATCTACGACGTGCGCGGGCGGCTGGTGAAGCAAGTGTGGGCGGGAGTGGGAACCGGTGTCGAGCAGACGGCCGAGTGGGAAGGAGACACCGAGATGGGATTCGCAGCGCCCGCCGGCATCTATTTCGCGCGGCTCTCGAGCGAGGGGAAGAAGGTCGAGCACCGGATCGTGCGCATGTAACGGCTCGCCCGGGCGAGCAAACGAAAACCCCCGAGAGATCCCTCTCTCGGGGGTTTCCTTCTTGTGACCGCCTTCAGGAGACCGGGTTGCGCTTGAGCACCAGGATCAGTCCGGCACCCAGCGCCACGACGCCGAGGATCGGCGGAATGGGTACGGTCTTCTTCTGGTCCACGGTCGCTTGGAGAGGGCCGAAGTCCACGACCTTCTCGCGCTTCGTGTACGTGAAGCCGCCGTACAGGAGGCCGACGATCCCTAGCACGATCAGGATGGCGCCCAAGAGTTTCATGTCCCCTCCAGGAGACGGGGCGCCTGCCTGGCGAGGCGGCGCCCCGGCTCGTTCTGGCTAGTACGAGGAGCGGCTGGTCGAGGGCTCCATGTGCTGGTAGGACTCGTGTCCTTCCCTCGTCTCGAAGCGTCCGCTCGACTCCAGACGATCCTTCACCACATCCTTCAGATCGTTGCCCCAGCGCTTCACCGTCTCGCCCAGCTTGCGGCGAGTCTCCGGGCCCGCGGTCGGCGTCACGAGAAGGGCGATGCCCGCTCCGAGCACCGCGCCCGCGAAGAGGCCGAACAAGATCAAGTTGTTGTTGCGGTCCATGCTTCCGTTCAGCATCGTCCACCTCCCTCGAGAGCGGTTGTTCTCGATGAGTTTGATCATTAGTAGCGCGACGTACCCGTCGGCTCGTGCGACCAGAATTCCTTCACCTGCTTCTCGGCTTCGCGGCGGTCGATCCCGTACCGCTCCTGGATCTTGCCGACCAGCTGATCCTCCCGACCCTGGATCATTTCGAGGTCGTTGTCCGTCAGCTTGCCCCACTTCTCCTTCACCTTGCCGCGAAGCTGCTTCCAGTTTCCCTGCATCTGATCGCGGTTCATGGCTTCCTCCTTGTGTTGACTATCGGCGCGAAACCGTCCGTGCCGCGCCCGGAAAACGGACAGGGAGAGCCCAATAGTGGTTCTGCAGAGCGTGTGCCAGAAAAGAAGGCATTGACGCCCAAGCGTTTGCGCCGAGGTGCTGCGCGCTGCGGGCTGTAAAGAGTTCCTCGCTCAGGCAATCGTTACAAGTTATCGCGTCCGTTTCTCGGACCATTTTCGTGGTCTTGACCTTCCCCTTACGGGACACCTTTCGCTTTCCTGGTGGCCGCGTGAGGGAGGAGGTCCGACATGAACGATTCCACGATGCACCTGCTGCTCGCCGCTCTGGTTCTCGCTCCGGAGACCGTGCGCCCCGAGCGCGCCGAGCTTCGCCGTCGCGCCGACTGGGGCTTCCGGCTCGCCGTCGACACCGTCTCGGGAGCGTTCGAAGTGAGCCGGCTCACCCCGGGCTCGCCGGCCGCCCGATCGGGGCTCAAAGACGGCGACCAGGTCGTCGAGATCAACGGCCGGCCTGCGAACGGAGCCCCGGTGCCCCTGCGTGGCTATCGCGGCGGAGACACCCTGCGATTCGGGATCGTGCGCGACGGGCAGGCAAGCACGGTCGTGTTCACCGCGCCCACGCTCGCCGAAGAGAGCCTTCCGGGATGCGAGGTGAGCTACGGATCGGTGGCCACGCCGGGGGGCGATCGCGTGCGCACCGTGCTCACGCGCCCGGCGGGCGCCAAGGGAAAGCTGCCCACGATCGTTTTCCTCCCCTGGCTCTCTTGTGACGCGGTCGAAACGCCCGGCCCGGGCGACGGCTGGATGCAGATGCTGCACGGGATCGCCGAGCGCAGCGGCTGGGCCCTCTACCGTGTCGAGAAGCCGGGCGTGGGGGATAGCGAGGGGCCGCCGTGCTCGCGCAACGATCTCGAGACCGACCTCGCCGCCTTCCGCGCCGCTTTGGCGCGCGTGCGCAGGTTGGAGGGCGTCGACTCGAGCCGGATCGTCCTCTTCGGCGGCTCGATCGGCGGCGCGCTGGCGCCGATTCTGGCGGCCGAGACTGGCTCTGCGGGCGTCATCGCCGTGGGCGGATTCTCGCGCACGTGGTACGAGCACATGCTCGAGATCGAGCGCGCGCGTCTCACGTTCGAGGGCACGGAGCCTGCCGAGATCGACCGCGCCATGAAAGGCTACGCCACGTTCTACGATCTCTACCTGCACGAGAGGCTCACGCCGGCCGAGGTGCTGGCGCGGCGGCCGGAGCTCTCGGCTCTCTGGCACGACGCGCCCGACGGGCAGTACGGGCGTCCGGCGGCGTACTATCACCAAGTCGAAGCGCTCAACGTCGAGGAAGCGTGGTCCCAACTCGACGTGCCGGTCCTCGTACTGCACGGCGAATACGACTGGATCATGAGCCGGGCCGAGGCCGAGCACGCGGTGGCGATCGTGAACGCGCGCCATCCCGGCCGCGCCACGCTCGCGATCCTGCCGCGCACCGACCACCACTTCTCGGTCTACGCCTCGCCTCTCGACGCCTATCGCGAGCAGGGCGGAAAGGTGAGCGAAGAGGTCGTGACGCGCATCGTCGAGTGGCTGCACTCGCGCTTCTAGGAGAGTCCCGTGTTCCGGATCAGCGATTTCTCGCGCCTCACGCGCGTCACGGTGAAGGCACTTCGACACTACGACCGTCTCGGGCTCCTCAAGCCGGCCCGTGTCGACGAGGAGAACGGCTACCGCTACTACTCGGCCCGGCAAGCGGCCGATCTGGCGCGCATCCTCGCCCTCAAGGATCTGGGCTTCTCGCTCGAGCACGTCGGCGATTTGCTTGCGCGAAAGACCGACCGGACGACATTGGCCGGACTCCTCGAGACCCGGCGAACCGAGATCGAGAGCCACCTGGAGGCCGACCGCGCGCGCCTCGCCCAGGTGGAGGCGATCCTCGCCGATCTCGCCTCGGGGGCCCCGCCGGCCACGGAAGTCGTGGTGCGCGGCAACCCCGCCGTGCGCGTGGCGACGCGACGCGCCAAGGTGGCCGACCTCGATGACGGCGTCGAGGAGCTGTTCGAAGCGCTGGAGGACGACGTGGCGAAGGCCGGGGTGCGGGCGAGCGGACCCCCGATTCTTCTCTATCACGACCGCGATCATCGGGAGCGCGACGCGCGCGTGGAGGTCGCGGTACCCGTGCTCTCCGAGGGGCTGCGCCTAGGGCGATCCAGGATCCGCACGCTGCCCGCCGTGCCGCGCGCGGCGTGTGTCCTCTATCGCGGCGGCTACGATCAGTGGGGGAGCGTGATGCGCGGCCTCCTCGCCTGGCTCTCGGCGCGCCGGCTCGAGCCCGCGGGACCGACGCGCGAAGTCTTCCTGCAGTTCGGCACGAGAGGCGGCGAGCGCCATCAGATTCCGCCCGCC
>DATFWU010000028.1:0-12085 GCA_035259005.1 Candidatus Eiseniibacteriota bacterium | reverse complement strand
ACGCTGCGAGCTCCGCGAGCGGCGAAAGGATCACCTGCGTCAGGCTCCCTTCTTGGACTCCGAGCGGCCGATGGGCAGCACGTCCTCGAGAGCCGGGTGCGGGCGCGGGATCACGTGCACCGAGATCACCTCGCCGACCTTCGCGGCCGCGGTCGAGCCGGCCTCGGTGGCCGCGCGCACCGCGGCGACGTCGCCGCGCACGATCGTGGTCACGTAACCGCCGCCGATTTTCTCGTAGCCGATCAGGCGTACCTTGGCCGCCTTCACCATGGCGTCCGACGCCTCGACCATGGCCACGAAACCGCGCGTCTCGATGAGTCCCAGAGCTTCTTCCATCGACTCCTCCCGGATTCCTTCCGGATATCCGTTGCGTCGCTACTTCAGCAACGGGTCTTCGAGCGATTCCCAGGGCATGGGGATGACGTGGGCGCGCACCACTTCGCCGAGCCTTTGGGCGGCGGCGGCACCCGCCTCGACGGCGGCGGTCACGGCGCCGACGTCCCCGCGCACCATGGCGGTGCAGAGGGCCGGATCGATCTGGACCCACTTGGTGAGGCCCACCACCGCCGTCTTGGTCATGGCGTCGGCGGCTTCGATCATGGGGATGAATCCTCGTGTCTCGACCAGGCCCAGCGCCTGGCCCCGAAGATTCTTGTCGCTCAAGGCTCCCGCCCTCGATCAGGTTGGATCATCGCCGCCGGACGCTAACAGAAGGCCGAAACCGCGTCAACGAACGAACTTAGGGAGAGGCGGCCGGGCGGCGGGAAAACCCGAAGGCGGTGCTCCGAAGATTGCGGATGGCCTCCGCAGAGAGCCGATCGGGTTTCCACGGGCCGGGTTTTTCCATCCTGAGACGAGACCCGAGGCCCCGAAAACGGGGGGTCTTGGGTCCATCCGCAATCTTCGGAGCACAACAAAAAGAGAAGGAGGCGGCTCGGGCACCGCCTCCTTCGAAGAGGGAGAAGCTCCCCACCATTGCCGTGTGCTTGGACCGTGAAACTCCGCATCGAGGCGTTCGGGGATAAGCCCACGACCGAGCAAAACACGGGCACGTCAGGGAGCTTCGTCCACGCTTTTGCCGGCAGCCTGTTTCGCCCCGGCTTCACTCGATCTATTGAGCAACGCGCATGCCATGTTCTTGTGAGTCGGAAGGGCGCTGGCGCGAGGTCGTCCTAAGCCCGAGTCGGGCGCTGATTTCGACGCGCCAACCGCAAGTGCAAGCGCTGTCGCGTGACCGAAGAGATGCTCCGAACCCGTCTTTGGCAGCGGTTTTCCTGGGGCAAATGCCTCGCCGGTGGGCAAGCTCACCCGCGTCCGAAACGCGGATGCAGAACGGGCGAATCGCAACGAGCGCCCTCAGGACGTGGCGAGATTCACTCCCGTCATCGCTTGGGAAGGCTCCAAACCGACCTCGTGGAGGATGGTCGGGGCGACATCGGCCAGGCGGCCGTCCCGCAGCCGGAGCGCGGGGTCCACGTCGCCCACGATCACGAGCGGAACCAGGTGGTCGGTGTGGGCCGTGTGCGGGCACTGGTTCTTCTCGTCCCACATCTGCTCGGCGTTGCCGTGGTCGGCGGTGACGAGCAGCACGCCGCCGGCGCGGCGCACCGAGGCTTCGACGCGCCCGAGGCACACGTCCAGGGCCTCGATGGCCTTGATGGCGGCGGGCAGAACCCCGGTATGCCCCACCATGTCGGCGTTGGCGTAGTTCATCACCACGAGGTCGTGCGCGCCGCGCTCGAGATCTTTCTCGAGTGCGGCGGTGATCCCGAAAGCGCTCATCTCGGGCTCGAGATCGTAGGTCGCCACCTTGGGCGACGGGATGAGCTCGCGATCCTCCCCGGCCATGGGCTTCTCGACGCCGCCGGAAAAGAAATAAGTCACGTGCGCGTACTTCTCGGTCTCGGCGAGCCGGAGCTGGCGGAGCCCGCGCTCCGCGTACACCTCGCCCAGCGTCCCGGTCACGGACTGAGGCGGAAAGGCGATGGGCAGGCCGAACTCCGCCTGATAGCGCGTGAAGCACACGTAGTGAAGATCGCGCGGACGATCGGGACGCTCGAAGGGCACGTCGTCGAGCGCCAGGGCGCGCGTGATCTGGCGCGCGCGATCGGGGCGAAAGTTGAAGCACACGCAGGCGTCGCCGGAGCGCACCGCGGCCACGGGGCGCCCGCCATCCAGGATCACCGTCGGCGGCACGAACTCGTCGTTCTCGCCACGCTCGTAGCCACGCTCGATGGCCTCCCGGAACGTGGCCGCCTTCTCCCCTTCCCCGCGCACCATGGCGGCGTACGCGCGCCCGGTGCGGTCCCATCTTTGGTCTCGGTCCATGGCCCAGTAGCGGCCGGAGACGGTGGCGCAGCGACCGACGCCCCTGTCTGCGAACATCTTCTCCGTCTCCTCGGCGTAGCGCAGGGCCGAGCGCGGCGGCGTGTCCCGACCGTCGAGGAAGGCGTGCAGGTAGACGCGCTCGAGACTTTGGCGGCGCGCCAGCTCGAGCAGGCCGCCGAGATGCGAGAGGTGGCTGTGCACGCCGCCGTCGGAGACGAGGCCGAGGAAATGAAGCGCGCCGCCGCTGCGCTTGGCGTGCTCGCACGCCGCCACCAGGGCTTCGTTGTCATAGAACGATCCCTCGCGGATGGCGCGCGTGATGCGAAGGATGTCCTGGTAGACGATGCGCCCGGCGCCGAGGTTCAAGTGGCCGACCTCGGAGTTGCCGAACTGCCCGGCCGGAAGCCCGACGTCCTCGCCCGAGGCCGAGAGCCTGGCATGCGCCGGACTCGCCCACAGCCGCGCCCAGTGCGGGGCGTGGGCTTGCGAGATGGCGTTGGTGGGCGACGGGGGCGCCAGGCCAAAGCCGTCGAGAACGCAGAACACGAGCGGGCGCCGGAGCGTCCGCGGGCTCATTTCAGAGCGCTCGTTTCCGCGTAGTGGCAGGCCACCCAGTGGCCCGGCGTGATCTCGCGCAGCGCCGGCTCCTCGCGCGTGCAGCGGTCGCCGTCGGAGAGGCGGCAGCGCGGGTGGAAGCGGCAGCCCGAAGGCGGGCGCGCCGGGCTCGGCACGTCGCCCTTGAGCACGATGCGCGTCTTCTTGGCCCCGGGGCGCGGTACGGGAATCGCGGAAAGGAGTGCCTGCGTGTAGGGATGGCGCGGATCGGCGTAGAGCGTCTCGCGGTCGGCCAGCTCGACGATCTTCCCCAGGTACATGACCGCCACGCGATCCGAGATGTGCTCGACCACCGAGAGATCGTGGGCCACGAACAAGTAGGTGAGCCCGAGCCGCTCCTGAAGATCCTGGAGCAGGTTCAGGATCTGGGCCTGGATCGAGACGTCGAGCGCCGACACCGGCTCGTCGGCGACGATGAGCTTGGGATTGACGGCCAGGGCGCGCGCCACGCCGATCCGCTGGCGCTGCCCGCCCGAGAACTCGTGCGGATAACGGCGCGCGTGATCGGGCGAGAGCCCGACGAAGCGCAGGAGCTCGGCCACGTTCTCGCGCGCTTCCTTGCGCGTCGCCGTCTTGTGGATGGCAAACGCCTCGCCGATGATCGAGCCCACGGTGAGGCGCGGATTGAGCGAGGAATACGGGTCCTGGAAGATGATCTGCATCTGACGCCGGAGGGCTCGCATCTCGGACTTGGGCAGGCCCAAGATCTCCTGGCCCTCGAACTTCACCGAGCCCGACGTGGGCTCGATCAGGCGAAGGATGCTGCGCCCGGTCGTGGTCTTGCCGCAGCCCGACTCCCCCACCAGTCCCAGCACTTCGCCGCGCGCCAGCGAGAACGAAACGCCGTCGACGGCGCGCACCTGGCCGACCACGCGCGACAAGAGACCCTTGTGAATGGGGAAATGCTTGACCAGGTCCTTGACCTCGAGCAGCGGCTGCCCGTTCCGGTCCGCGCTCACGAGGCCTCCGTCTTCTCGGCGATGCGGCCCGGGAAGGGCGACACGCGGCCGGCCCGCACTTCCATGGCGCGCAGGCAGCGCACGAGATGCGCGTCGTCGTAGGTCATGAGCTGGGGCTCGGTGCGCTTGCACTCGTCGATGGCCAGGTGGCAGCGCGGGTGGTACGTGCAGCCGGTCGGGAAGTCGACCGGGTTGGGCACGGCGCCGGGAATGACGCGCAGGCGCTCGACCGACTCGCCGAGCTTGGGGATCGAAGCCAGAAGTCCCCCGGTGTAGGGGTGCGTCGTGCGCTCGAACAAGGTCGTGACGTCGGCGTACTCCTGGATCTGCCCGCCGTACATGACGGCCACGTGGTCGGCCACCTCGGCCACCACGCCGAGATCGTGCGTGATGAGGATGATGGCCATGCCCAGCTCGGCCTGCAGGCGGTCGAGCAGCTCGAGGATCTGCGCCTGGATGGTGACGTCGAGCGCGGTCGTGGGCTCGTCGGCGATCAACACGCTGGGATGGCACGAGAGCGCCATGGCGATCATGACGCGCTGGCGCATGCCGCCCGAGAGCTGGTGCGGATACTCGTCCACGCGCTGCTCGGGCAGCGGGATGCCCACCAGCTTCAGCATCTCGATGGCGCGCGAGCGCGCCTCGCGCTTCGACACCTTCTGATGAAGCCGGATCGCTTCCATGATCTGGTCGCCGCAGGTGTAGACGGGATTGAGCGACGTCATGGGCTCCTGGAAGATCATCGAGATCTCGTTGCCGCGGATCTTGCGCATCTCGGGCTCGCTCGCGGTCACGAGATCCTTGCCCTTGTAGAGGATCTGCCCGCCGACGATCTTGCCGGGCGGGCTCGCGATCAGGCGCAGGATGCTGAGAGCGGTCACCGACTTGCCGCAGCCCGACTCCCCCACCACGCCCAGGGTCTCGCCGGGATAGACCTGGAAGCTGACCCCGTTGACGGCCTTGACCACGCCGTCGTCGGTGAAGAAGTGGGTGCGCAGATCGCGCACCTCGAGAACCGGCTGGACCGAGCCCTGGTTCTTGTCGCCGGACCCTGCCACGGCTTTGGTCTCGCTCACCCGCCCTTGCCTCCTTGGATCTTGCGCGGGTTCAGGGCGTCGGACAGCCCGTCCCCCAGAAAGTTGAACGCCAGCACGGTCAGGAAGATGAGGTAGCCGGGCGCGAGAATCCAGGGGAACGAGAGCAGCACGCGCACGCTCTGCGCCGCCGTCAGCATGTTGCCCCACGACGCCGTCGGCTCCTGGATGCCCACGCCCAGGAACGACAGGAAGACCTCGCCCAGGATGTAGCCCGGAACGCTGATGGTCGCGGCCACGATCAGGAAGGAAAGCGTGTTGGGGATGATGTGGCGGAGCAGCACCCGAAAGGTGCCCGCGCCCAGCGCCTTGGCTGCGGTCACGTATTCGAACTCGCGCAGCGAGAGCACGAGGCCGCGCACGATGCGGGCGAGCGTGGCCCAGCCGATGAAGGCGAGGATGATGACGATGAGCAGGTATTTGCGGTCGGACGGCATCTCCGGCGGCAGGATGGCCGCCAGGGCCACGATCAGGTAGAGAACCGGAATCGAGAGCAGGATCTCGGTGACGCGCATCGTGCCCTCGTCCACCCAGCCGCCGAAGTAGCCCGAGAGGCCACCCACCAGGATGCCGATCGAGAACGAGATGGCGATCCCGACCAGGCCGATGGAGAGCGAGATGCGCGAGCCGTAGAGCAGGCGCGAGAGCACGTCGCGGCCGAACTGGTCGGTGCCGATCAGGTGGATCGTGCCCGGAGCGTCGACGCCGAAGAGATGCCGGTTCGCCGGCACCAGGCCGAGGAGGCGGTAGGGCCGGCCGGCCACGAAGAAGCGCACGGGGTAGCGGGTCTTGGGATCGTCCTGGTAGCGGTTGCGCAGGGGATCGACGAGCGTCGTGCCGTCCACGAACGGGCCCGCCGAGGCGAAGCGCACCTTCTGCGGCGGCAAGTAGCTCAGGTCTCGGTTCTGCTCGATCATCGAGTAGGGAGCGAGGAAGTCGGCGGCCAGCGCACAGGCGTAGAAAAGGACGAGCACCGAGGCGCCGATCAGGGCCGTGGGGCTCTTGCGGAACTCGCGCCAGAAGATCTGCCAGGGGCTTCGCGCCGGGCCGGCCATCAGTCGTACCGGATGCGCGGATCGACCACGGCGAGCAGCACGTCGGCCACCAGATTGCCGAACACGAGCAAGGTCGACGCCAGCATCACCGAGCCCATCACCAGGTAGAGATCCTGCTTGCGCAGGGCCTCGAGCGTGAGCGCGCCGAGGCCGGGCCAGCCCATCACCACCTCGACCACGAAAGAGCCCGAGAGCAGCGTGGCGAGCGTGAGCCCGAAGAGCGTGATCAGGGGATTGAGCGCGTTGCGCACGGCGTGCTTCCAGATCACCTTCTGCTCCGGCAGTCCCTTGGCGCGCGCCGTGTTCACGTACTCGAGGCGCAGCACGTCGAGCAGGTTGGCGCGCATCTGGCGCATGCGGCTCGCCATCGGGATCGTGCCCAGGACGATGGCCGGGAGCACGAGATGGTGCGCAACATCGAGGAACTTGCCCCACGGCGTCAGGTCGTCGTAGTCGAGCGAGTGCATGCCGCCGATGGGGAACCAGCCGGTCCTGGCGGCGAAGAGCAGGAGCAGGAGCGCGAAGAAGACTTCCGGAATCGAGAGTCCAAACGAGGCTAATAGGGACGCCCCCTTGTCCCACCACGAATATTGTCGGACGGCCGCGAGAATCCCGAGCGGGATGGCCAGGCACCAGGTGATGAGAGCGGCGGCGAGCGCCAGCAGGAGCGTGTTGCCGAGGCGCGGCGCCATGACGCTGAACACGGGCTGGCGGTACGAGAAGGACTCGCCGAAATCGGCGTGCAGGACGACGTTGCCGAGCCAGCGCTCGTAGCGCACGTACCACGGCTGGTCGAGGCCGAAGCGCTTGGCCATGGACTCGACCAGCTCGGGCGGGATCGCGTCATTGGCGCGGATGGTGTCGAGGAAGTCGCCGGGCGCGAGCTCCATGATGCCGAACGAGAGCAGCGAGATCCCGAAGAGCAGCGGGATCATGTTCAGCATGCGGCGGAGCAGGAAGGTGCGCACGGCGTCGGGGACTGGGGAAGGCGCGGATCAGCGCGACGCCACCTGCCCCGCCCCCTTGTCCTCGTACAGCTCCTCCAGGTTGTACATGACGTGGAGCCGCAGCACCGACGGCCGCACGCCCTTCACCCGGTTGCGCACCGCTACCAGGAGGGGCTCGCGCGCCAGGCCGACGATGAACTCCTGGTCGCCGATGATCTCCTGGACCTTGTTGAAGGCTTCCCGGCGCTTGCTCGTGTCGGGCTCCTGCACGACCGCGTCCATGAGCTTGTCGATCTGGGCCTCGGCCGGCGTCCCCGGCGTCTTCTGCTGCGGCCACCACTGGTGCGTGAGCCCGCTCGAGCGATAGACGTTCTGCGAGAGCGCCGGATCGGGCGGCACGCCGCCCGTGAGACCAAGGATGGCCGAGTCGTACTTGTGGTCGTCGCGGATGTGGCTGATCAGCGTGTTGAACTCGATGGGCTGGAAGATGCAGGAGATCCCGACCTTGGCGAAGCAGTCCTTGGCCACCTGCCCCAGGTTCTTGCGGATCGTGTTCTCGCTGTTCGTGTAGAGCACGAACTCGACCTTGTGTCCGGCCGCGTCCTCGCGGATGCCGTCGCCGTTGCGGTCCTTCAAGCCCATCTCGTCGAGCAGCGCCTTGGCCTTCTCCGGGTCGTAATCGAACCTGGGCACGTTGGGGTCGTACCAGCGCTTGTTGGCGGTGGTGATGAGCCCGTACTGGGGGTAACCCCGCCCCTGCAGCGCGGTCTTGATCATCCCGGCGCGATCCATGGCGTAGGAAGCCGCGCGACGGAAGCGCACGTCCTTGAACCAAGCCAGCTTGTAGGGCTCGAGGAAGGGCTTACCACCCTTGTCCTTGCCCGGGTTCAAGTTGAACCACAGGAAGTTGGTGGCGATGTCGGGCCCCAGGTCATAGAGCGTGAAGTTGCCCTTCTTCTGATCGTCCTGAAGGGCCGGAGCATCCTCGGGACGCACGGGATCCTGGATGTCGGAGTCGCCCGACTGGAACTTGAGATAGGACGCGTTGTAGTCGGGGCAGGCGACGAAGACCACGGTGTCGAAGTACGGCAAGCGCTGATGATTCTGGTCGACCTTCCAGTAGTGCGGATTGCGCTTCAGCGTGCAGCTCTCGCCGGGACGGAACTCGGTCACCCGATACGGGCCCGTGCCCACGATGCTGTCGGGCGGCGTGTTGACGCCGAGCATCTGCTCGAAGCGGCCCTCGTTGTAGGCAGTCTCGAGCTTGTGGCGCGGCACGATGTAGACCGAGCCGATGACCTCGAGCACCGGCCCGAACGGCGCCGGCAGCGTGATGCGCAGCGTCAGCGAATCCACCTTCTCCCACTGCCACGGCTTGCCCTCGGCCTTGATGAGCTCACGCACCGCCGCGTTGATCTTCTCGTCGTAGACGACCTTCGAGGTGAAGATCACGTCGTCCACGTCGAAGGGCTCGCCGTCCGACCAGCGCACGCCCTTGCGGAGATGGAAGGTCCACACGCGCCCGTCGGGGCTCGTCTCCCAGCTCTCGGCGAGTCCGGGCTTGAGCTGCTGCGTGCCGTTGTCGAACTCGACCAGCCCCGAGTAGACCGGACCATCGAGCACGTCGGTGGACGAGGTCTCGTTGGCGATCACCGGGTTGAACGTCTTGGGCTCGCTGATGGTCGCGTAGACGAGGCGTCCGCCGTGGTGGCCGTTCACCGGCACCACCATGGCCCCTTCCGGGAGGGGATTGGGATCCTGGAATTTGGCGTTGGAGACGTGGGTGCCGCCGCAACCGCCGGCAAGCAGCACCGCCAAGACCCACGGTACCGCGAGCCGGGCCCTGCCGAGCAAGCCAACCGGCATCATCGAATGTCCCTCCGAGTGAGCGCCGCGGGTCGCGGCACGATCGCGAAATGGCTTCCGCATCCTAGAAACCGCCTCCAGGGGTGTCAATACAAAGGCCTTTAGAGGACCGCGTCGACTTCCGCCTCCCAGGCGCGCCGCAAGATCGCGGCGAACGCCTCGAAATCGGGTGTCCTTCCCACGACGTCACGGACGGTCACCGAGCCCGCCCGCAGCCTCTCGCGACCCCGCGCCTTGGCGGCCTCGTCGCCGGCCAGAAATTCGGCCAGCCGCTCGTGGCCCCCTCCCGCGAGAATCGTCCCCTGGGTCAGAAGCGCGCGCGCGAGCCGGCGCTGGGCCGAGCCCGCGAGCTTCCGCCCTCCCACCGAAAGCTCGTGGCCGAGCGCGCGATGGAAACACGCTTCCTCGGCCTCTTCGTCGGTGGCACGAGGAGTCCGCTCGGGCACGATCTCAACCGCCACTCCGATCGCGCCCAGCGCGCGAGCGACGAGCCCCGAGAGCCGGCCGAGCGAGTCCTTGAGCTCCCCGCCCAGGCGCGGATGATCGATCGGCGCGCACGCGGCGTACGTCCACTCGTCGACGTGCAGGATCGCCCGCCCTCCGGTTGGACGGCGCACCACCGGCACGCCGGCCGCGCGCACCGCCTCCCGGTCGAGCACCCGCTCCGCCCGCTGCAGGAAGCCGAGCGAGATCGTGGGCTCGGCCCAGCGGTAGACAACGAGCGAGGGCCCGAGCGCTGGCTGGTCCTCGAGCGCCAGCAAGCGCGCCAGGTCGCGGGCCATGAGGAAGCGGCCTTCCTCGGGAGCCTCGTCGACGTGGAACGACTTCGCGCCCGATCCGGCTTCGGCGACCTCGTGCCTCAGAAGCGCGCCACGCCGAGCCAAGGATCGAGCAGGAACTGGAAGCGGCCGATGAGAAGCGAGACGCGCGCCATGACCGTGAAGCCGTAGGCGGCGCCGAAGGAAATCATGAGGAACCAGACGCCGAGCTGGGCCGTGCTCTTGATCGCGCCCTTGTGCTCGGTCGAGAAGAAGAAGAAGACGAGGGTCGAGACGAGCCCGGCCACGAACAGCACGTTGTCGATCGACACGCCGAGCTGGCCCGGCACCCACAGCGGGAGGAGCGAGGCATGGAACTGCTCGACCAGATCGCCCTGGGCGAAGCCCGTCGTCTTGATGCCCGCGTAGGCGCCGATGATGATGGCCAAAGACCAGCGCGAGAGCCACCCCGCCTTGGGCACGAAGCGACTGAACAAGAGGAGCCCGAGCACCCCGGGGATGATCATGATCGGCCGCTGCCAGGTCATCACCGGCTTCACGCACTGCGGATAGATGACCGCCCACCACTCCTGGGCCACGTAATAGCCGGCCGAGATGCCGACGAACAGATGCTCGGCGAGCTTGTAGAACGGGTTGTCCTTGTAGAGGAACGAGAAGATGAAGAGCGTGAGCAGGGCGGCGATCCAGACGCCCAGGCCGTCGAAGGTCAGCGGATTGGCGAGGTGCACGGCGGCCTCCTAGCGCTCGCCCTGGCGGCGCGCCGCCCAGTGGGCGAGGTTGCCGAGCAGGATGCACAGCATGACCAGCAGGTGGACGCTCGACTGCGCGTCCATGCCCTTGGTGGCCGAGCCCGTGACGCCCGTCATCTTCTCGTACTCGGCCGCGCCCGCCATGCCGCCGAGCAGGCCGAGGAGCTGATTCGATTGCAAATAGGCGTAGTACTCGGGCGCCGACACCGCCGTGCAGCCGGAGACGATCTTGAGATTGAATCGGCGCGACGCCTGCTGCACCCATTCCTTGGTCCCTGGATAGCCGGCCGAGATGTTCACCAGCAGCTTCACGCTCGAGAGATTGGTCACCTTGTTCATGAGCGGAAGCTGGCTCACCGGCGTGCCGCGGAAGTCGGAGGCAAAGGTTCCGGGGATCGAGTTCCCCATGGCCAGGATCACGGCCTCGCGTCCTTCCTTGAAGCCCAAATTGACGTAGTCCTCGCCGTATTTGTAGTGGAACTGATCGCGCGCCACCTGGGTGAAGCCCTGCTCGAGCAGGGGCGGGCCGCCGGGCCACAGGCAATCCCCCACGATCCTCACCTTCTTGCGGCAGAGCTGGAGGAGCGACGAGCGCAGCATGGGGCCGAGCTCGGGGCCCGACGCCGGGTCGTAATCGGCCGAGAGCAGCACGATGTCGCCCGGCTTCAGCTTCTCGATCTCGTCGTAGTACTGGATGGCGCGCGACGTCGGCGCCACCGGCAGCTTGAGCGGGAAGAGAAGCGGAAGCATGACGAGGAGCCACACGGCGATGAAGATCCAGCGCCGGTCCAGACCGCGCAGACGCGCGAGCCCGGTGGCCACCTGAGGCACGCGCAGGAGCCCGGCGATGATCGCGGCCACGACCACGAGGCCGACGAGGAAGCCGATCAGGGCGCCCACGTCAGCGATTCTCCCCGCGGGCGAACGAGCCCTCGATGCCCATGATGATGCGTAAGCCGGTCGACATGACGCCCAGGGCCGCCCCCATCAGGATGGCGCGCTTGGCCGAGTTCTGCGGATTCTCCATGATCCAGTCGGAGATCTGCGGCAGGCGCACGCCGTCCGGCCAGTGCTGCGAGATGGCGTTGCCAATGGGCACGCGTCCGATCATGACAAAGAGCGCGGCCACGGCGAGAAGCGCCGCCTCGAGGTTGCGGATGCGGAAGGCGCGGAAGGCCGCCGAGGCGATATAGAACGCGAGCAGGGCGAACATCGTCGCCTGCATCGAGGCGTAGAAGGTGTTGTACATCCACGAGAACTTGGTCTCGGGATCGAGGTAGTGCTCGCCCTCCACGAGACCGATGCCGATCATGGCGAACATGGAGAGCAGGAGCACGAGCTTGTAGGGCCAGTCCTTGCCGCGCCGCATGATGATGTCGCCGTTGAACTGGAGCAGGTTGGCCGCCCCCAGCACGATGGCGAACGCCACCACGACGATCACCGCGTCCTCGAAGAAGTGCCCGGGCCCGGCGATGAAAGGATGCGGCACGAAGAAATAGAGCAGCATCACGAGCCCGATCGCCGCCGTGAGAATGAGGGGCACTTGTCGCTGCACTCTTCCTCCCTACTGCGTCTTGAACCAGTTCTTGAACGGCGATTCGACCGACAGCTCGACCGTCGGATGGCTCAGGTGGTACGAGGTCTCGACCGCGCCTCCCAGGAGAAGCAAGAAGATGATCACGACCTTCATGTA
>DATFWU010000027.1:0-4093 GCA_035259005.1 Candidatus Eiseniibacteriota bacterium | reverse complement strand
AGCCCAAGTCCTGGTAGGTGTCCGGGTCGATCGCCTCGACGCCGCCGTCGAGCACGCCGTAGCTCCCCACCGTGCACACGAGCAGACGGTGGCGCGTGGCGTCCCACTCGAGATCGGAGTTGGGATTGGTGCCCAGGAGCTTGATGCACTGGACGCCGGGCGTGTCTTGGTCGACGTCGAGCACGGTGTCGGCCGCGCCATCGATCACGGCGATCAGCGACGTGTCAGTCGGCGCGAAATCCTGCAGGCGCTGCAAGGCGACGAAGATGCGCGAGCCCCCGCCATAGCTCCACATGCGCGCGGCATCCGGAATACCGTCACTGCCGGCGAAGCGTCCGAGCGGAATCGAATCGGTGAGGGCACCGGTCGACGGATTGACGACCAGCAAGTAAGGCGCGTTGTAGAGCGAGACGTAAGCCTTGGTCGGCGACACCACGGCGATGTCCTGGGGATTGGTGCCGTTGCCCACCGAGAACTCGCGCACCGTGTGGAACGAGTTCGTGGGATCGAGGATCTGGATGTTGTCGGCGTTGAATCGGTTCACTACATAGATGAGCCCGAACGCCCAGCGTGCCACCGGATCGCTCGACACGTCCTCGACGCACGGGTGCGCCGTGCGCGGCGGGGCGATCGACACCCAGGAGGCGCAGCCCACCGGCGACTGAAAATCGGTCGCGGTGGCGAAGGCGTAGGTCGGGTCGGCGGCCGCGAGACGTGGCGCGAGAAGCGTGAGCACGAGCAAGGAAAGCGCAAGTCGCATGGGATCTCCTAGAGCCTGAGGTCGGCGCTCAGCGCGAGCGCTCGCCCCGGCAACGGATAGCCGGCGAAGTCCTGGACCGTGTCGTCACCCAGGTTCTTCGCCTCGGCCGTGAGTCGCAGGCGATCGCGCGCCCAGGCCCAGGTGACGCCGGCGTTGTGCAGCCGGCGCGGCGCCACGGGCGCGAGATTCGCGCGATCGAGGAAGTTGGCGGACGTGAATTGAAATTCGTAGAACAGGCGGGCCGGCCCGCGATTGGCTTCGAGGCGCGCGAACGCTTCGTAGGGTGGCCGGCCCGGAAGCTCGCGGCCATTCCAGAACGGGACTCCCGATTCGTCGTGCGTGTCCTGCCACGTCCCGTTGGCGCTCGCGGTCAGCCAGCGCCACGCGTAAGCGCCCGAGACTTCGACGCCCTGCAGGCGCGCCGCCGAGATGTTCTGCGCCACCGACGTGAACTGGGAGTTCTGGATGAAGACGATGAGATCGCGCGCGTCCGTGCGGTAGAAGCTGGCCTCGGCGGAGGCGCCGCGCGCGCCCGACCACGTGAGCCCCGCGTCCCAGCCTTCGAGCTGCTCGGGACGCAAGCCCGGATTGCCGAGCACGGCGCCACGATCGCCGAACAATTCGAAGAGCGAGGGCATGCGGTGGCGCGTCGACGCGTTGGCGCGGGCCACGATCCCTGCGCCGAGCGCGAGACGAGCCCCTGCGCTCCATGGTGTGAAGCGCGTGGTGCGCGAGACGGCCGGGCGCGGCAAGGCATTGGGATACGGCGGGCCAGCCGGGAAGTCGTCGAACGACGACTCGCGGCGCACGCTGCCTACGAGCGCCAGGCGTTTGGCCCACGGCTCGAGCCGCTCCTCGGCGCCGTAGGCGACGAAGTCGCGCGTGCTCATCGGGCCTTCGCGCGGCTTGGGCAATTGCGCGCTCGGGTGATACTCCTCGCGCCGCGCCTCGAACATCATCTCGAGCGATTGCCGCAAGGGGCCCGCGGTGAGCGCGGCCAGGGGCCGAGCGCCCCACGCATACGTGTGGTCGTCGGTGTCCTGGCGCCCCGCGCCGAGATCGCCTTCGCGATCGCGCAAACGATCGCGCTGGCTCACGCCGTACACCTGCGCCGACATCTCGAGCGCACGCCCGAGCCATGGCGCCGAGCGCCACAGGGCCGAGCCCACGCCCCGATCCGTCCATAGGTGCGCGTGATCGGACTGGTACGAGGAGATGCCCGGCATGCCCGTGTCCTTGTGCAGGACGTCGGCGGTGAGCGTGGCGTGCCCGCCCTTGCCCAAGGACCAATCGACCTTGCCCGTGCCCTCGTTCGAGGTGAAGGCGTTGTTGAAACGAGTCGTCCACTCGTCGTCGGCGGTGTTCTTCCGGGTTCCGTTGTCGTCCAGGAACGCGAAGTCGCCGCGACTGCCGCGGAACTCGTAGGCGCCGAAGAGTCGCGCGGGGCCCCGCGCCCAAGAGCCCCACCCCTGCGCCCGACGCGTGTCCCAGCTTCCGTAGGAGAAGCGCGTCGCCGCCTCGCAGCCCCATCCCTCGCGCGTGACGAGATTGATCACGCCGCCGCCCGGATTGCCGAAGGCGAGCGGAGCCGTGCCGCGATAGACCTCGATCCTCGCGAGCGCTGCCGCCGGCAGGTCGGACGCGCTTACCACGCCGTACTGCGCCTGGTTGAGCGGCACGCCATCGAGGTAGACGGCCACCTGCGTGGCTTCCGAGCCGCGCACCGAGAGCCCGGAATAGGCGTTCAGCCCGCCGAATTGGCGCAAGTGAACACCCACCGCCTCCGAGAGCACTTCGGCCGCGGTCACCGTCGGCGACGGCGCGTCCTCCATGCGATACGAAGCGGCGAAACCGGTGCGCAGGGAGAGATCGCGCGCCAGCGCCGGCCGGTGGTCTTCGACTGTGACGCCAGGAACCTTGTAGACGGTGTCGCGATCGGCGCGCAACGAATCAGGCGGTGGTGGTACTACCGCCGCGTGCGCGCGACTCGACGTCGCGCCCAACAAGCAAAGCAGGACAAGCAGCCGGCCAGGAGTGCCGTCCGCCATCGTGGGGTCCTCGCCACACGAGCGTGTGTCGGCCCGAGGAGGAGAGCAATGCGTGCGCGACGGCGTAGCTTCCGCGCCTCTCTCACTCGTCAGGTCTTCGATTGAACCGAAACGGGCAGGTCTCCTGGCTGATGGCTCGATCGTCGCGATCCGCCTTCCCAGCTTGGCTCCGCTTCGCCGGGCGGCGAAGCAGGAGAAAGCCAGTGGACTAAGGATCGCGACTCGCCAATCACAGTGACGGGATCGCGGGGGATTTTCACCCCTCTTCCCTTTTCACCCGGCGCGCGCGACTGCGGGCTCGTTATCCGCTGCGCGCGTCAGGCACCCGATGCGGTGTAGGCGCACGCTATGCCCGAGCCAGACGCCGGGTCAAGCGAGAAGCCGCAGGCTAAAATTTCACTTGGAGTTGGGCGATCCAGTAGTCGGTGAGGGTGCGGGCGACGCCGGTCTTCGTGCCTTCGTAATTCAAGATCGCTCGGGTCTGGCCGCCGGGCAGATCGAAGTTCAATCCGCCGGTGAGGCGCGAGATACGCCGCGCCGGGCCCGCGGTCGGGCGCTCGAAATCCTCGTCGCGCGCGATCGCCTGCAGCCACGGGAGAATTCGATAGCCGCCGAGGATGTACCAGCCGAAGTCGTCGCGTTCGCGTCCGTCGAGGCGATCGGCGATGTACTCGCCGCGCAAGAACGCGCCACGATAATCGATGTTCGCTTCGGCACCGATCTTGCGGCGATTCGATCCAGTCAGCGCGATGTCTCCGCCAAGGGACACGGGCGCGATCGGTCGCACGACGGCGCGCCCCACGACGAGCTGTGTGGAGTCGCGGTTCGTGATCACATTCTGCCCTTCCCCGTTGAATACGCCGAGCGAGAGCGTCCCCCACTGATCCGTCGCCTCGCCCATGACGCCGATATCGCGCTTGGTGGCCAGCGAATCGACCGCGAAGGAGCGGTCGGCGACTTCGAGGTCGGCCAGCGAGGTGATGAACTCGCGGCTGAACGGAGTTTTGGACTGGCCGCCCGTGGCCGTGAACCACTCATGCGTCCACCGGATGTAGGCGTCGCGCAGGCTCGGCGTCGCCGATGTCCCCGAAGGAGCCGCGAACTCGACCGCCACCCGGTAAGTGAACGCGGGCTTGACGCTGCCGGTCATGAAGACGCGCGCGCGATTGATGGTGCCCGTGAGCCCCGGGCCGTCCTGGAACGTCTCGCGCGCCTGCACGTAGCCGCCGAGCTTGGGAACGGCCGGTGCGGACGCCGCCGTAGCGGGCGTGGAATCGGCTGCGAA
>DATFWU010000026.1:0-4201 GCA_035259005.1 Candidatus Eiseniibacteriota bacterium | reverse complement strand
AGGGCGACGCGATCCTGGGGCCGCTTGGGTCCGGCCAGGCTCGGCTCGACCTGGCCCAGATCGAGCTCCATGCGGTCCGTGAAGCGGGGCTCGCTCGCGCCCTCGGCGCGGAAGAGTCCTTGCTCCTTGGCGAAGCGCTCGGTGAGCGCCGCCGCTTCGCCACGCCCGGTGAGCTTGAGATAGCGCAGCGTCTCGTCGTCGATCGGGAAGAAGCCCATGGTGGCGCCGTACTCGGGCGCCATGTTGGCGATGGTGGCGCGATCGGGCAGCGACATGGAGGCGAGGCCGGGCCCCGAGAACTCGACGAACTTGTCGACCACGCCCTTCTTGCGCAGCATCTCGGTAATGGTGAGCGTGAGATCGGTGGCGGTGACGCCTTCCTTGAGCCGTCCGGTGAGCTTGAAGCCGATCACTTGCGGCATGGTCATGGGCAATGGCTGGCCCAGCATGGCGGCTTCGGCCTCGATCCCGCCCACGCCCCAGCCCAGGACACCGAGGCCGTTGATCATCGTGGTGTGCGAATCGGTGCCGACCAGCGAATCGGGGTAGGCGGTCATGCCGTCTTCCCCCTGGCTCGTCATGACGCCGCGCGCCAGGTACTCGAGGTTCACCTGGTGCACGATGCCGGTGGCCGGCGGCACGACACGGAAGTTCTGGAAGGACTTCTGACCCCAGCGCAAGAACTCGTAGCGCTCGCGGTTGCGCTCGAACTCGATCTCCGAGTTGCGCCGGATCGCGGTCGGAACACCGTAGACGTCGACCTGCACCGAGTGGTCGATCACGAGATCCACGGGCAGAAGCGGGTTCACGCGCTTGGGATCGCCGCCTAGCCGGCGCACGGCCTCGCGCAAGGCGGCCATGTCCACGACCGAAGGCACGCCGGTGAAGTCCTGGTGGATGACGCGCGCCGGTAGGAACGGAACCTCCCCTGCCATGGCCTCGGGCGCTCCCCAGGCGGCAAGCCGGCGGACGTCCTCGACCCGGACCAGGTAGCCGTCGCAGCGGCGGGCCACCGACTCGAGCAGGATGCGGATCGAATAAGGAAGGGATGCGAGGTCCGAGCCCAGGATCTGGGACAGACGGGGAAGATCGAACATCCACACAGTGCCGGAATCAGTTTCCAGGCGCCGGCGTACTTCGAAGGGATCGAACAGGGCACTCGACACGCAGGATCTCCTCACCGCGAGGGGTCGGGCAGGGTCGGGCGTTCCAGGACGTTAGGGGCAGCATACCACCCGGTCCGGCCGCGTCTACGCGCCGGATGGGGCGAATCCGGCCCCCGGCGAGCCGACTCCAAAGGACAAGGAATGCGGCCGATAAAGAGGCGAAATGCACGCTTCTTTCTTCGCTTCCCTGCCCGGCGATCTCTCTGCGAGACTGAAGGGGAGTACAGTTCGTACTTCGCTCGCCAAAGGACGGAGGAGAGCCTTTGAAGTTCCGAAACGGAGTCCGTCTGATCGCTGCGGCTCTGGCCGTGTCGGCCGCTGCGGTCACCGTCGCGCCTCCCGTCCACGCGCAATATTTCGGACGTAACAAGGTCCAGTACAAGAAGTTCAAGTTCGAGGTGCTGAAGACCGCGCACTTCGACATCTATTTCTACCCCGAAGAGGACTCGGCCGCCGCCGAGGCCGGGCGCATGGCGGAGCGCTGGTACGCGCGCTACTCGCATGCCCTGGGCCACCACTTCGAGCACCGCCAGCCGGTCCTGCTCTACGCCAGCCACAGCGACTTCGAGCAGACCAACGCGCTCGGCACCGACGAAATCGGCGAGGGTACGGGTGGTGTCACGGAAGCCTTGAAGCGGCGCATCGTGTTGCCTCTGGCCGGTCCGCTCAAAGAAACCGACCACGTGCTGGGCCACGAGCTCGTGCACGCTTTCCAGTTCGATATGACGGGCGAGCGCGCGGGCACGGGTTTCGCCAATCCCGCCGCCCTCCGCCTGCCTTTGTGGTTCATCGAAGGCATGGCCGAGTACATGTCGCTCGGTCCCCTCGATCCCAACACCTCGATGTGGATGCGCGACGCGGCGGCCAGAGGCCATTTGCCGACCATCCGCCAGCTCGATAACCCGCGCTACTTCCCTTACCGCTACGGCCAGGCGCTGTGGGCCTACATCGCCGGACGCTGGGGCGAGTGGAAGATCGGCGAGATCCTGCGCGCCGCGGCGCGCTCGGGCGATGCCGAGGAGGCGCTGGGGGCCGCGCTCGGCGAGACGTCGGATTCGCTGTCCAAGGATTGGCACGCCTCGATCAAGGCCTGGTACACGCCCATCGCCGAGGCGACCGTGCGTCCCGACAGCGCCGCCAAGCCCGTGTTCCACACCACCGAGGAGGCGGGCGATCTCAACGTCGGGCCGGCGCTCTCCCCCGACGGCAAGCAGCTCGTGTTCCTCTCGGCCAAGGAGCTGTTCTCGATCGAGATGTATCTCGCCGACGCCGTCACCGGCCGGGTCGAGCATCGGCTCACCAAGACCGCAGTCGATCCGCACTATCAAAGCCTGGGATTCATCCAGTCGGCGGGCGCATGGAGTCCCGATAGCAAACGCTTCGCCTTTGGCGGCGTGGTAAAGGGAACCCCGGTGCTGGCCATCATCGACCCGCGCTCGGGCAAGCGGCTCAAGGAAGTCTCGCTTCCCAGGCTCGGCGACATCCTGCACCCGACCTGGTCGCCGGACGGCACCAAGGTGGCGTTCGCCGCGCTGGTCAACGGTTTCACCGATCTGTACGTGGTCGATCTCGCGACCGGCCAGGTGCAGCGCCTGACCCACGATCCCTACGCCGAGATGCAGCCGGCCTGGTCCCCCGACGGCAAGTCGATCGCCTTCGTCACCGATCGCTTCGACACCGACGTGGACAGCCTGCGCTACGGCACCTACCGGCTCGCGGTGTACGACATCGCCACCGGGAAGATCTCGGCCCTGCCCTCCTTCCCGGGCGCCAAGCACATCAACCCGCAGTGGTCGAACGACGGCAAGTCCATCTTCTTCGTCTCTGACCGCGGCGGCATCTCGAACGTCTACCGGCTCGAGTTGGCGAGCGGCTCGTTCTACCAGATCACCAACGAGCGCATCGGCGTGAGCGGCATCACCGATCTTTCGAGCACGCTGTCGGCGGCGCGCTCGAGTCCGCGCCTGGTTTTCTGCGTCTACGAGAAGGATAGCTACAAGCTCTATTCGCTCGACGGCGAGGCGGCTCTCGTGGGCACGCCGATCAAGCCGGTGGTGGAGGGCGTGAACCCGGCGCTCATCCCGGGTGGCGTCGTCAACACCGACACCGACGTCGCGGCCGCCGATTCGCTCGGCCCGCCGCTGCCGCAGGTGGCCACGTTCGGGCGCACGCCCTACAGCTCGAAGCTCTCGCTCGACTACATCTCGCAGCCCTCGGTCGCGGTCGGCGTGGGCTCGGGCGGCGTGGCCCTGGGCGGCGGCGCCACGATGTCGTTCAGCGACATGCTCGGAAACCACAACCTGGAGACCGTGATCCAGCTCCAGGAGGTGGGAAACAACTTCCTGAACGGGCTCGGGCTCGCGGGCTTCTACGAGAACCGGTCGGGACGATGGACGTGGGGTGCGTACGGCGGGCAGACGCCGATCATCACGCGCAACTTCTTCGTCGATCCCGTGATCTATCAAGGCCAGAGCGCGGCCGCGCAGCGCGACGTGTTCTTCTGGGAGATTCACCGCGAAGTCGGCTTGCAGTGGGAATATCCCATCAGCCGTGCGCAGCGGATCGAGATGTGGACCGGCTTCCGCAACATCAGCTTCGACGCCGAGTCGCACACCCAGATCTACTCGGATGACACGGGGGCTTTGCTCGCCGATTTCAACGAGAAGCTGCTCGCCGACTCCTTGAGCGCGCTCAATCTCGGCACCTGGGGCTTCGCCCATGCCTACGACACGTCGATCTTCGGCGGCACCAGCCCGGTCACCGGCTCGCGCTCGCGCCTCGAGGCAACGGGCGCCTTCGGCAGCCTGAACTACATCACGGCGCTGGCCGACATCCGCAAGTACATCTTTCTGGCGCGGCCGCTGACTTTCGCTTCTCGTTTCATGCAGGTCGGCCGCTACGGGCGCGACTCGCAGAGCGACCGGCTGAGCCTCTATTACCTCGGCTATCCGTGGCTCGTGCGCGGCTACGACGACGGCTCCTTCACCTCGAGCGAGTTCTTGACTTCCACGGGCCAGGTCGCGACGCAGACGGTG
>DATFWU010000025.1:0-12472 GCA_035259005.1 Candidatus Eiseniibacteriota bacterium | reverse complement strand
CGCCCTGCACGTCGCCGAGAGTCAGACGGCGAGCGTGGCGCCCGAGGAGCCGATGCTGTTCTTCAAGCCGCCGTCGGCGCTCGTGGCTGTGGGCGAGCCGATCGTCCTGCCGCACGGCGTGGGGCGCGTCGATCACGAGGTCGAGATGGCCCTGGTCGTCGGCACCAGGCTCCACCGCGCCACGCCCGACGAGGCGCGCGCCGCCCTCTTCGGCGTCACCGCCCTGAACGACGTCTCGGCGCGGGTTCTGCAAAAGAAGGACGGCCAGTGGGGGCGCGCCAAGGGCTTTGACACGTTCTGTCCCCTGGGCCCGGGCATCGCGCGCGGCCTGGACCCCGACGCCCTGGGCCTCCGGGCGCGCGTGAACGGCACCCTCCGCCAGGACGGAAACACGCGCGATCTGCTGGTGAAGAGCGCCGATCTTCTGGCCTTCGTCTCCCGCGTCATGACGCTCGAGCCCGGCGACGTCCTGTCGACGGGAACCCCGGCGGGCATCGGCCCCCTGGTCCCTGGCGATGTGGTGGAGATCGAAGTCGACGGCGTGGGGAAACTCGCCAATCCGGTGGTTGCCGAAGCCTGAGCGCGGCCGCGCGAGCCTGTGGATTTGACCGCTCTTGCCTGCGCCCGTATGGTGAGGGTTTCTCCCAGGGCGGAGGAGGGGATGGCGGACCAGGACAAGGCGCGCGGCAAGAACGCCGAGGCGGATCACCGCTCCGACGGCTCGTCTCTCGAGGGCCTGCCGGACACCGAGCTCGTCACGCGCGCCCAGCGCGGCGACACGCAGGCCTTCGACGTGCTGGCCGAGCGCTACGCCGACAAGGTCCACCGGCTCACCTACCGCGTGCTCCGCAACGAGGAGGACGCCGAGGACGCCCTGCAGGAGGCCTTTCTCTCCGCCTACCGCAACCTGCCGCGCTTCGAGGGCAAGTCCACGTTCTCGACCTGGCTCTACCGCGTGGCCATGAACGCCGCCCTCATGCGCCGCCGCAAGCGCCGCGAAGGCATGGTCTCCCTGGAAGAGCCGCGCGACCGCGAGGAGAGTCAGGTCACGCTGCAGCTCGCCGACTGGGGACGCGGGCCGATCGAAGAGACGCTCAACGACGAGCTGCGCGACGCCTTGAGCGCGGCCGTCGAGTCGCTGCCCGAAGATCTGGCGCAGGTCTTCCTGCTGCGCGAGGTGGAAGGCATGTCGAACGCGCGCGCGGCCGAGATCCTCGAGCTCTCGGTGCCGGCCGTGAAGTCGCGCCTGCACCGCGCGCGTGTGGCGCTGCGCGATTATCTGAACCGCTTCTTCTCCGACCGCGCGGCGCGTGAGCGCACCGGCGCCGAAGGGGCGGCGCGTCCTCGGACCGGGAGCGGACCCGGCGCGTGATCGCCTCTTTACCCCCGCACGAGAAGCAGCACGACCACGCCCGCCGCCAGCACCAGGCGGTAGATGGCGAACGGTACGAACGACCCCCGGCTCAGATAGCGAAGCAGGAAGGCGATCGCGAAACCGCCCGAGAGGGCGGCGCAGACGAGGCCCACGGCCGTCGTAGCCGGGTCGCCGTGCAGGATGCCGGGCAGCTTCTTGAGACCGGCGGCCAGAATGATGGGCCCCGAGAGCAGGAAGGAAAAGCGCGCCGCCGCCGGGCGCGGCAGGCCGCAAGCGAGCCCCGCGATCATCGTGATGCCGGAGCGCGAGGTGCCGGGCACGAGCGCGATCGCCTGGGCGCAGCCGATGAGGATGGTCGCGCCCCAGCCCGGCGTCCGATTCTCGTCGCCGCTCTTGGCGCGGCGGTCGAAGATCCACATCACGATGCCGACCAGAGCCAGCATGCAGGCGCTGATCCACGGCGAGCGCAGGGCGCGGTCGGCGGTATCCTCGAGCAGGATGCCCGCGATGCCGGCCGGCACCGTGCCCACGGCGAGCTTGGCGGCGAGCAGGGCGTCGGGATTCATCGCGCGCTCACTCAGCGCCCGCAGCACGCCGGCTGCGAGCCTCGCCCAGTCGCGCCAGAAGTAGACGGCGAGCGCCACCAGCGTGCCCCAGTGCAAGGCCACGTCGAATGCCAGGCCGGGATCCTTCCAGCCCATCACCCAGGGCACGAGCAAGAGATGCGCCGAGCTCGAGATGGGAAGGAATTCGGTGAGACCCTGCACCACGCCGAGGACCGCCGCTTGCACGAGAGTCATGGCGCGGCAAGCTAGCACGCCTTTCGAAGAAGGGTCAACGCAAAGCGCCGATCTCGACCCGGTCACGAGAAGGGTGCGCCGGAGCTAGCGTGCGGGAGGCGGGAAGCGGAGCCGGCCGGTTCTTCTGGGGTGCTGGCGCGACCCTCGTCGCCGCGGCCGCGGCTGCCGTGGTCGTGATCTACACGAACGCCTGGCTCGGCATTCGCGACCTACCTGCGTTCTTCGCCGCCACGCTGCCGCTGGCGCTCTTCCTCGGACTTCTCTCCGCGACCCTCGGGCGGCAGGAGCTCAAGCTCCCGAACTCCGCGCGCTACGCGCTCGGGATCGCCATGGGCGCGGTCTTTGGATTTCTGTGGGCGGTGGCGAGCGCGCTCGGCCTCGCGCACTGGCTGTCGGAGGTTCATCTTCCGGCGATGGCCTGCTGGGTGGGGGCGGGCGCGGCCGGGCTCACTTCGGGGCTGACTCTCTGGTCCGGACGTGGCAAGGCGCTCGAGCTCCTTCTCTTGTGCGGGCTCGCGGTGGCGATCGTCGCGTGCTACGAGCCGGTGCGTGAAGCGCTCTCCGGCGATCAGAAGCTCACGGTCGTGTTCGTGCGCTGGTGGCCCGCCGAGACGAGCCCGCCGCCCGCCGATCGTCGTCTCGCCCCGGCCGTGAAGACGGCGCTCAGTGCTTCGGGAGTGATCGGGCGGATCGAGCTGGCCGCGAGCGCGGTCTACGGCCGGGGAAGGCCGGCGCTGGCGGTGATCGCGCTGACCGGGCCGCTGGCCGGACACATGACGATTGCCATTCCCGACGCCGACACCATCGTCTACGTGCAGCGCACCCACGCCTTCGAGCTCGTGCCCGAAAACTCGCCTACCTTGGACCGGCTGCTGGAGCTCTTTCCCGACCGGCAGCGTCCCGAGCGCGTGCAGTACCGGATCCGCCTCGCCGACGGCTCCGAGGAGGGCGGGCTCGCCGCCTCGTGGGACAGCGCGGGCGCCCGGCCTAAGCCGCACACTTCCCCGCGCCCGCGCGAGGGGCTAAGGTAGGCGCGCCTCGTCACCCGCGTCACTCCCCAAGCCGGAGGCAGCCATGCCGGTCAAGCCCATTCCCGACGGTTATCACTCGCTCACGCCCTATCTCCTGATCACCGGTGCGGCGCGCGCCATCGATTTCTACAAGAACGTGTTCGGTGCCATCGAGACCAAGCGCTACGACGATTCCTCCGGGCACATCCTTCACGCCGAGATCACGATCGGCGACTCGGTTCTTATGCTCTCCGACGAGTACCCGGAGATGGGATTCAAGAGTCCGCACTCGATCGGCGGCGCGTCGGTTCTTACCATGGTCTACCTCGAGGACGTGGACGCCTGCTTCGCCCGCGCGCTGGCCGCGGGAGCGACCGAGAAGCAGGCTCTCAAGGACCAATTCTACGGCGATCGCACCGGGACCTTCGTGGATCCCTTCGGGCACTTGTGGACGGTGGCCACGCACATCGAAGACGTGTCCCCCCAGGAGATGGCGCGCCGCATGGAGGAGATGATGAAGAAGCAGGCTTCCGTATGAGCGAGGGCTCGGACGGCACCACGGCAGGCGGCATCCGGCGGCGCGACTTCCTGCGCCTGACCGCACTTTCGGGCGCCGCCTTGGCGGCGCGCGGTCTGTTGGCGGGGGAGGGGCGCGCCGAATCGACACGCTTCACGCCGCCTGCCTTCGAGTTCGAGGAGGCCACGATCGACGACTTGCAGAAGCGCCTGTCGTCGGGCGCGCTCACGAGCCGCGCTCTGGTCGAGGCCTACATGAAGCGCATCGACGCCGTCGACAAGAATGGCGCGGTCCTACGCTCCGTGCTCGAGATGAATCCCGACGCGCTGCGCATCGCCGACGATCTCGACCAGGAGCGAAAGAGCAAGGGGGCGCGCGGGCCGCTGCACGGCATTCCGATTCTCGTCAAGGACAACATCGACACCGGCGATCGGATGGCGACGAGCGCCGGCTCGCTGGCGCTGGCCGACCAGCACGCCAAGGAAGATGCGCCGCTCGTCACTCGCTTGCGCCAGGCGGGTGTCGTGCTTCTGGGCAAGACGAACCTGAGCGAGTGGGCGAACTTCCGCTCCTCGCGCTCGAGCAGCGGCTGGAGCGGGCGCGGCGGGCAGACGCGCAATCCCTACGCCCTGTCGCGCAACCCGTGCGGCTCGAGCTCGGGCTCGGGCGCGGCGGTGGCGGCCAACCTGGCCACGGTCGCTGTGGGAACAGAGACCGACGGCTCCATCGTGTGTCCGTCCTCGACCTGCGGCATCGTGGGCGTGAAGCCGACGGTGGGGCTCGTGAGCCGCACCGGCGTGGTGCCCATCTCGCACACGCAGGATACGGCGGGACCGATGTGCCGGACGGTCAAGGACGCCGCCCTTCTCCTCGGAGCCCTGGCCGGCGCCGATCCACGCGACCCCGCGACCAAAGGACAGCGACGCGAGGCCGATTACGCGTCCGGCCTGACCCAGGAAGGCGCGCGCGGCCTGCGCGTGGGCGTGGCGCGCAAGTTCTTCGGCTTCAGCCCCGACGTGGACGAGGTGATGAAGCATGCGCTCGCCGCACTCAAGGAGGCGGGTGCGGTGGTCATCGATCCGGTCGAGCTTCCGACCAGCACCAAGTACGACGCGAGCGAGCTCGAAGTCCTGCTCTACGAGTTCAAGGCCGATCTCAACAAGTATCTGGCGACGGCCGGCCCGGGCGCCCACGTGAAGACGCTGGCCGAGCTGATCGAGTTCAACGACAAGAACAAGTCCAAGGAGATGCCGTTCTTCGGCCAAGAGCTGCTCACGCGCGCGCAGGAGAAGGGGTCGCTCACCACGCCGGCCTACCGCACGGCGCTCGCCACCTGCCGAAGGCTCTCACGCACCGAAGGCATCGATCTCCTGATGACCCGCCACAAGCTCGACGCCATCGTCGCTCCCAGCAACGGGCCGGCGTGGATCACCGATTTCGTGAACGGGGACCACTACACGGGTGGCAGCTCGTCGCCCGCCGCCGTCGCCGGTTATCCCAGCGTCACCGTGCCGGCGGGCTTCGTGTTCGGTCTTCCGGTGGGCATCTCGTTCATCGGGCGGGCGTGGAGCGAGGCCAAGCTCTTGAAGATGGCGTACGCCTTCGAGCAGGCGACCAAGGCCCGCAAGGCGCCGAGCTTCCCCGAGGATGTCGAGGCCTGAGGGGAAGTCCGCGCCGAAGACGCTCAATCCCTTTTCTTGCTTCGGTGTTTCTCTTCTGAATCTTTCTCCGGCTCGTCCACTTTCGGCTCTCGCCGGATCCATCCCGGCGGATCGCTCGCGGGAAACGATTCGATCGACGCTTCCTCGACTTCGTCTTCGGCCTCGAGTGGAGGCACGCTCGGTCCCGGTGCCGGATTTCTTTTCGCGCCCATGGCTCCTTCTCCTTGCCGCGGCGTCCTCGTCCTGATCAAGATGATCCTAAGCGCCCCGGGAAGGAGTTGGGAACATGATCCGCAAGCTCAGGTCCGGAGAGTACCGTCTGTATTCGCGCAAGAAGAGCGCCAAGACCGGCAAGCGCAAGAACTTGGGCACTTTCAAATCGATGGCCGCCGCCAAGAAGCACGAGCGAGCCGTGCAGTTCTTCAAGCGCGCGGGGTAGGGGGGCTCGGCGGCGTGGTGGCGGCGGCGTCCTCGTGCTTGAGCCGCCGCCCGACGGTGTCGACGACGAAGTAGAGCGCGAGCAGCACGAGAGCGCCGGCCACGAGCCACACGAGCTTCTCGCGCAGGACGTGCGACAGCGCCTGCGGGTCCTCGAGCAGACGCGGCTGATCGGCGAGCAAGCGCGCGCCGAACCACGCCAGCACCGTGCACCACAGGAACGATCCCAGAAGCGTCGAGAGCGAGAAGATGCGGAAGGGCATGCGCGCCGCCCCCGCGGGCAGCGAGACCAGGTGGCGGACCACGGGCAGGAGCCGCGCGAAGAATACGCCGGCCGCCGAGTAGTGTTGGATCCAGCGCTCGGCCAAGAGCCACTTGTTCTCGGGCACGAACACGTACTTGCCGTAGCGCACGAGGATCGGACGCCCGAGCCAGCGCGCTACACCATAGGACACGGTGGCGCCGAACCAGCTGCCCAGCGTGCCCGCGATCACCACGCCCCAGAAATTCAGATGACCCTGCTCGGCCCAGTAGGCGGCCGGCGGAATGACCAGCTCGCTGGGCAGCGGAAACACGGTCGACTCGATCGCCATGAGCAGGAAGATGCCCGCGTAGCCCCAGGTGAGCGAGAGATGGAACCAAGTCGAGAACAGGGAGTGGAACACGCGCGCCTCAGGAGGAGGCGGCCGGGCGTCTTTGCCCGCCGCCTTGGAGAAGGAGGAAGAAGTGGCGGATCGCGATGACGCGGCGCCGGTCCGCCACGGCGCGCACCAGCTCGATCAGCGCCCACACCCAATAGATGAGGGTGATCGCCTCGCGCCAATCGGGCACCAGGAATTGCACGAGCCACAGGACGAAGAGCCCAACCGCCTCGAACAGGGTAAAGCGCAGGTCGGCGAGCAGCACGAAGCCGAGGAACGACTGCGCCATGGTGAGCAGGATCTCGGAGCGCTGGTGGGCGTCGAAGGCGATCGTGGCCACACGCCCCAAGGAGAAGCAATAGACCATGGGGATCATGGCCACGAGCACGGTCCACTGGTTGATGTTCGAGGACACGAGGTTCATGACGGCCATGGGCGCTTTGCTCACCTGCCGGGCCCAGTTGTAGGCGCTGAGCTTCTCCGGAAACTCGGAGAGGAACGGCGACACCCACTGGACGAACACGAACGAGGACACGCCCCACATGCTGGCCAGGGCGAGCATCGATTCAAGGAACGGGTGCGCCGAGATCCAAAGCAGAATGCCGCCGGCGAGAAAGAGAGCGAGCGTGCCCCAGCGGCGCCCGGCCGACCCGCGCTCCAGCACCCAGCGCGAGATCTTGGGCACGTCGGCCATATCCTCGAGGTCGCGCGGCGGCAGCCGGTTCAAAGTCCACAAGTAGCCGAGATAGATGGCCACCAAGACAGCGCTGTCGACGAGCGTCAGCGTGCCCTTCAGGTAGATGACCCAGAAATAGAGGATCCCGGGCAAAAGGCCCATGATCTCGATCGATTGCTCGGGGTCGAGCACGACCTCGGCCTTGGCCTTGCGATCCTTGCGCCGGGCGAAGAAGAAGGCGACGAACAGCACCATGGGCCAGCCGAGGCCGGTGAGCAGGCGCAGCGAGCCGGTGAAGTTGGCGGTCATGAGCGGCACGTCGCGGTGCCAGGCGATCACCGCCTCGACCGCGAACTCGGGCAGCGTCTGCAGCCACGCCAGGATGGCGAGCGCCATGCCGCGGCTCACCAGGAACTGCGCCGCCTCCGCGCCCCAGGCCACGAAGAAGGCGGAAGCCAGGAGCGACGGAAAGGTCCACAGCGAGGTCAGCGCCTTGGCGCGCGCGAACTCAGGAGGGATGCCGGAGACGTCCATGGAGAGCGGGGCCCTCGCCTGACGTAGCCCGGGGCCCCGGGCCGATCAGAACTCGGTGACGCCGGTGAAGTTGAATTCGCGCACCTGCATGGCGGGAGCCACGACGCAGTTGCGCGTGTAATCGAAGACCGTGGGCGAGGCTGTCTTGCCGATGCGCTCGGCCCGCGCCAGCACGTCGAGCACGCTCTCGTTGTAGCGCAGGTTGCGCACGCCGCCCTGGATCTTGCCGTTCTCGATGAGGAAGGTGCCGTCGCGCGTCATGCCCGTGATCACCGTGTTGCGCGGATCGACGACGCGGTTGTACCAGAAGCGCGTGACCAGAATGCCGCGCTCGGTGCCCGCGATCATGCTCTCCACCGTGTCCGAGCCCGTGGAGACGACGAGATCGTAGGGTAGGGGCCCTTCCGGATTGGGCGGCAGAAGCCCGTGTCCCGTGCTCGCCACGCCGTCCTTGCGCGCCGACGTCGTGTCGTGCACGAGACCCTTGGCCACGCCCGATTGGATCAAGCTCACCTTGTGCTTGGGCACGCCTTCGAAGTCGAACGGCATCCCCAGCGTGCGCGGATCGAAGGCGTCGTCGACGATGCTGACGCGCTCGCCGGTCACCTTCTGTCCCAGGCGCCCGTTCAGGAACGAGTGGCCCTCCTGGTACGACTGCGCGCCAAAGCCGGTCCAGCCCAGAAACGCCACCAGCTCGGCCACTGCGTTCTCCTCGAGCACGACCGTGTACTTGCCGGCCGGCACGGCCACCGGCTTGGCCGAGAGACGCGCCTTCTCGAGGGCGCGCCGTCCCTGGGCCGCGGTGTCGAGCTTGCGCCAGTCGCGCGCATGCACGTCGACCCAGCCCGAAGAATCCTCGGCCATCACGGTGCAGGTGAAGTTGGAGGCGGTGGAAGGGAAGTAGGCAAAGACGCCCGAGGTGTTGGCGATCGCCACCAGGCTCGAGCCGGTGGAGAGAGCGCCCGCCACCACCATGTTCTGCTTCTTCACCGGATCGACGACTTGGCGCACGGCCTCGGCGCGCTCCTCGGGCGAGCATTCCGCGGTGGCTTCGACGTAACCCGAGAGCGGGGTGTACGACGCGGCCCCCGGGAGATCTCCCAAGTCGGGATTCTCGGGCGACAGCTCGGCCATCGAGCGCGCCCGCTCGACCAGCGCGTCGAGCGCCTGGGTGTCGAAGCGCGAGGTCGAGGCCACGCCCGCGCGCTTGCCCAGAAAGAGTCGCAGCACGATCGAGCGGCGGCGCGAACGCACGTTCTGGTGAATGCCGTTCAAGGCGAAGCGGGTGAGCGCCTCGTCGGACTCGAGATAGATGGCCTCGGCGCGCTCGGGACAGCGCCCGAGCACGCTCTTCAGGAGCTTCTGCGCCTCGCCTTCGGCGAGCAGGGTGTTGGCCGGCTCCACGTTCATGTCAGCTCCCCCTCCGGAAGCCCACGCCCACTTGCACGTCCTGGAAGCGCGCGGTGGCCGCGCCCTGCGCCGTGCGCATGGTCTGGCTCGGCTGGCCCTTGCCGCAGTTGGGCGTGCCCCAGATCTCCCAGTCGGATTCGTCGCACACGGCGTCGCACGAGTTCCAGAACCGCGGCGTGATGCCGGTGTAGGTGCAGTTCTTGAGCATCGCGCCCAGCTTGCCGTTCTTGATCTCGTAGCCCATCTCGGTGCCGAACTGGAAGTTGAAGCGCTTGTCGTCGATCGACCACGAGCGGTTGGTCAGCATGTAGATGCCGTCCTTGGTGTCGGCGATCAGGTCCTCGACCTTCCACTTGCCGGGCAGGAGATTGATGTTGGTCATGCGGATGAGCGGGATATGCGACCACGACTCGGCGCGCATCGTGCCGTTGGACCCCAGTCCCAGGCCGCCCGCCGTCTCGCGCGACATGAGGTAGCCGACGAAGAGCCCGTCCTTCACCAAATCGGCGCGCTGCGCCGGCACGCCCTCGTCGTCGAACCCGAAGGTGCCGAGCCCGCGCGGCGCGGTGGCGTCGGCCACGATGTGCACCGCCTTCGAGCCGTAGGCCAGCGTGTTGCGCTTCTCCGGTGTCAGGAACGACATGCCGGCGTAGTTCGCCTCCCAGCCCATGACGCGGTCGAGCTCCGAAGGATGGCCGCACGACTCGTGGAGCTGGAGCGAGACCTGCGAGCCGTCGAGCACGATGGCCGTGCGCCCCGCCGGGCACGACTTGGCGGTGAGCAGGGCGACGGCATCCTCGGCCGTCTTCTGCGCGTGGCCCGGCAGATCGAGCCGCTCCACTACCTCGTAGCCGCCCGATTCGAACTGGCCGCCGAACGACGTCGGGTAGGAGCGCACCTGGATGTCCTCGTCGCTCACCGCCGTGCCCACGATGCCGGCGCCCGAGTGCAGGATGCGCTGGGTGATGTAGTGGCCCTCGGTCGAGGCGAAGATCTTCTTGTCCTCCCAGAACTGCATCGAGGCGGTGGCGAGCTTGAGCCCCTTCACGCCGCGCATCGCCGTGTCGGCGGCGAGCAGGAGGTCCACCTTCTGCGACAGGGGCGTGAGGAAGGGATCCTTCTTGTGCGGTGTTTCCCAGTTGGCCGTGGCCGACGGCAGAGCCGAGAGCGTGGTCGGCTTCTCGCGCACCTTGCGGCTCGCGCGCGCGATCTCGACCGCGACCGCGGCGCAGCGGTCGGCCTCGGCGGCGCTGACCTCGGCGGAGGCGCAAAAGCCCCAGGCGCCGTCCACGAGCACGCGCACCCCGAGGCCCATCGAGCTCGTGTCCGCGATCGCGGTCACGCGGCCGTTTTTCACCTCGACGAACTGCATGCGCTCTTCGTTGATGCGCGTGTCGGCGTACGACGCGCCGCGGGAGCGGGCCGTGTCCAGAGCGCGGCCGGCGATGTCCTTCACGATGCCTCCCTGTGGAGCGGGACTGCCCTGGGGACGCCGCAATGGGTCCGAGAGCCGGGCGGAAAAGAGGGCGAACCGCGGAATCCTGATGCCCCGCCCCTCGTTCCGTCAAGCGCGAAGCGCGGAACGTATCCGCCGCTCCCGACGCGGGTTGCCACGTGCGAGAGCGCCTTCCTATAATGCGTCATGCTCGACGCCGCCACGCTCGTGCGCGTTCCCGCGCGCGAAACGGGCTTCTTCGGTTCCATCTACCTCGATTTCCTCTCCGACGATCCATTTCTGGCGTCTCGCTTTCCCGGCTCGTACCGCAAGGACGAGACCTGGAGCGAGCGCGCGCGCCGCCGCTTGGGCCCACCGCGTCCGGAGGCCACGCCCGCGCTGTGGCACGAGGCGGCCGAGGCGCACGCGCGCTGGGGGGCTTCCGATTTCGCGCGTCGCGGACTCGAGGACCTGGCGAGCGGCAAGGCGGTGGCGGTGGTGGCGGGCCAGCAGCCCGACGCTCTCGGCGGCCCGGTCTTCACGCTGGCCAAGGTGCTGACCGCGGTGGCGCTGGCGCGCCGTCTCGAAGCCAAGAGCGGAATCCGCGCCGTGCCCGTCTTCTGGTGCGCCACCGAGGACTCCGACTTCGAAGAGATCCGCACCGTGCGCTTCTTCGGCCCCGAGCTCGAAGCGGGCGAGGCCGTGCTTCCCGAGAGCGCGCACCCCAAGTCGGGCGGCTTCGTGGGCTCGATTCCCGCGGCCGCCCTCGCCGACACCTGGCAGAAGGCACGTTCCGCATGGAAGGACTTGCCGGGCGCCGCGCTGGCTGGCGAGTGGATCGAGCGCGTGAGTACTCGCGCCCGCGATCTCGGCGAGGCGCAAGCGATGTTCGTCCTGCAGGCCACCGCCGCCTACGGCGTGGTGGTGCTGGATCCACGCTGGCCCGCGTTTCGCGAGGCCGGTCGCGCCTTGTACGGGCGTTATCTCGAGCGTCACGCCGCGGTGCGTGCCGCGGTCGAGGAGGCGGGGCGCCAGCTCGCCGAGCACGGCTACGGCCAGGCGGTGGAGGGGCCGCAATCGGAGTTCTCGCTTTTCGAGGTGGTCGACGGCACGCGCGAGAAGCTCGATCCGGCGCGCGCGCGTGAAGGCTTCGGCGCCGGTCGTCCTTTGGTTCCCAACGTGGTGCTGCGACCGGTGGTGCAGGACGCCGTGCTGCCGGCGGCCGGGCTCGTCGCCGGTCCCGGCGAGGTGGCCTACCTGGCGCAGCTTCGCGGCGTGTACGAAGCGCTCGACGTGCCCATGAGCGGCGTGTTCCCGCGCCTGTCCGCGACCTGGCTTCCGCCCGCCGCCATGCGTCTGGTGCGCGAGTTCGACGCGTCGCCCTGGGAATTGGTGCGCGACACCGACCGCGCGCTGAAGGAGATCGTGAGCCGCCTCGTGCCGGCGCCGCTGCGGAACGAAGCCGAGCGCCTGCGCCGCGAGGCCAACGAGGGTCTCCACCGCTTCGCCGAGCCGGCGGCGACCGTGGATCTCTCCTTGCCACAGCTCGTCGAGTCGGTACGCTCCAAGGTCGACTTCCAGTACGGACGTCTGCTCGAAGCGCTGATCGCCAAGCGCAAGTCGGCTATCGAGCGCGCGCATCCCGCGGCCGGGCGGCTGCGCCATGCGCTCTTGCCTCAGGGTCGCGCCCAGGAGCGCCGCGTGAGCTGGCTCGATCTGGTCGCACACGAGGGGCCGGATCTCGCGGGCGCCATGGCCGATCTCGCCGCCCTACACGTCGAGCAGGCGTTCGCCGGCGATCCCGCGCACTACCTCGTGTCCCCCGGATCGGGACGCGGGGCCTAGGCGGCGCGTTGACCGGCGTCTTGGCGGTGGGCGCCCATCCCGACGACGCCGAGCTTTCCTTCGGCGCCACGCTGGCCCGCCTCGCCGCCTCGGGCGTGCGCGTCACCATCCTCGACCTCACGGCCGGCGA
>DATFWU010000024.1:0-27993 GCA_035259005.1 Candidatus Eiseniibacteriota bacterium | reverse complement strand
CGGCGGCACGTAGGTCGTGGCTCCGTACTCGACGACTAGACAGGGACCGGCGAGGCGCTCGCCCAGGCCCAGCTTCTCGCGCCGCCACACCGGAGCGCGCGCCACCCGCGTGCCGCTATCGAGCGCCACCCAACCCCAGGGCGCGGGACGCGGGCGCCTCTTGGCGCGCGGCGCAGGCAAGCGCGGCCCCGGCCGGTGCGCTTCGAGGTTCAGGTTCACGATCTCGATGGCGCGGCCCGGACGGGCATACCCGTAGCGCTGCCGGTGCGCGGCGTGAAAGTCGCGCGCCAGATCGGCCGACAGCGGGATCTCGATCTCGAACGATTGGCCGCGGTAGCGCACGTCCAAGCTCCGCCGAACGCTCAGGCCGTGCCCGAAGCGCCGCCGGGCCTCGCGCTCGAGGGCGGCGAAGGCCGTGCGCAGGCGAGCGGGCGGGGACGAATCGAGCGGCCACAGCACGGTGCGTGACAAGGGGTGCGTCTCCTCGGCGCCCAGAAGTCCCCAAGCCGAGAGCAGCCCGGCGCGCGGCGGCACCAAGATCTCGCTCACCCCGAGGCCGAGCGCGAGCTCGGCCGCGTGCAGGGGCCCCGCGCCCCCGAAGGCGACCAAAGCGAATGCGCGCGGATCGTGGCCGCGCGCCACCGAAATGACCCGCAGCGCGCGCTCGATCGACGTGTTGGCGACGGCGACCACGCCGCGCGCCGCGCGCCGCGCCCCGTCGGGCGCGCCGAAGCCGAGCCCACGCGCCAGCTCTTGCATGGCACGCCACGAGGCGCTGGCGTCGAGCGTCAAGGCCCCGTCCAGGAAGAGCTCTGGCACGATGCGCCCGAGAACCACGTGCGCGTCGGTGACCGTCGCTCCCCCGCCCTTGCCGTAGCACGCCGGGCCCGGATCGGCGCCCGCACTCTGGGGCCCCACGGCGAGGGCGCCACCCGGGTCCACGCGCGCGAGCGAGCCGCCACCCGCTCCCACCGTCTCCACCTCGAGCATGGGAACGCGGATCGGAATCCCGTCGAGAACCGCCTCCTTGGTGACGCGCGGGCGGCCGGGGTGCACGGCGACATCGGTCGAGGTGCCGCCCACGTCGAGCGTCATCACGTGCGCGAGGCCCACCGCTTTCGCCACGCGCGCCGCTCCCAGCACGCCTCCCGCCGGCCCCGAGAGGACGCTGAGCACGGGACGGGCGGCCAGGGCCTTGGCCGACACCGTGCCGCCGTTCGATTGCAGGACCGCGAGCCTTTGCCCGCAGGCCGTCTCCAGGCGCGCCAGATACTCGCCCACGCGCGGCGCCAGGTAAGCGTTGAGCACCGTGGTCGAGGCGCGCTCGAACTCGCGGTACTCACCCGAGACGTCCGACGAGAGCGAGACCGGCACTCCGGCCGGCAGGGCGCGGCGAAGGGCCGCCCCCAGCGCGCGCTCGTGCGCCGCGCGCGCGTAGGAATGGAGCAGGCACACGGCGACGGCGCGCGGACCGAGCCGCGCCACCGCCCGCGCCACGCGGCGCGCCTCGGCCGCCGTGAGCGCCGTCTCGACCGCGCCGTCGGGCCCCAGGCGCTCGCGCGCGCCTACGGTTGTGCCCCGGGCCACCAGCGGCTGGGGCGCGCGCGGCACCAGCGCGTACAACGACGGCCGTGTCTGGCGGCCGATGAAGAGGAGATCTTCGAAGCCCTCGGTGGTGACCAACGCGGTGGCCGCACCGCTTCGCGTGAGCAGCGTGTTGGTGGCCACGGTGAAGCCGTGCGCGACGCGCTCCGGCTCGCGCCCCAGGCGGCGGCGCGCCTCCTCGAGCCCGGTGACGAAGGCGCGCGAAGGGTCGCGCGGAGTCGAGGGCACTTTGAAGGCCTCGACTCCCCGCGCAGAGACGATCAGAAAGTCCGTGAAGGTGCCGCCGGTATCGACCCCGACGAGAGTCCGGATCAAGCCGTGGCGGGCGGCGGCGCCGTGGGCTCGATGCCGGGCGCGGCAGGCGGCGGAGGCGGCGGCATCGTGGGCATCCCCCCGGCAGGCGGCATCGCGCCCGGCCGGGCCACGGCCGGCACGAAGCGCGGCGGCATGCCGGCGCGTGTGGCGATGAGAGCACCGATGCCGACGAGCCAGAAGGCCAGGCTGAGCAGGCAGCCCAGGACCCAGATGGCGATGCCCAAAGCACCCGCGGGCGGCACCAGGAAGGCCAGCGCGCGCAACAGGTGGCCGAAGATGTTGGGCATGGCCAGGGTCACGATCCCGACCAACATGGCTTTCAAGAGCGCGGGCTCGGCCTCGAGCGGGCGCAGCCTCTTCCAGGCCCAGCGGCCGACGATGGTCATGCCCACGAGCGAGCCCCAGATGATGAGCAGGATCAAGGCCACGGCGTAGGCCGCGATGAGCAGGATGGCGACCGGGATCCCGATCAGCGTGATGACCAGGATGATGCCCAGGATGACCACGGCGAACGCCGAGGGCACGAGACCGATGAGCGCGCCCAGGCCCCACAGGAACGAGGTCCCGGGGTGGAGCCGGATGAAGGCCACCGCTCTCTCCGAGCGCTCGGCGGCCACCGCGTTCGCCACCCAGGCGAAAGCGGCGGCGAGCAGGATCGAAAACAGAATCTTGATCAATTGGATCCCCTGTCCCACAGCGTTGAGAACGCTGAGCTCGCTGAGCCACGTCGTGACCGAAGGTAGCGAAACCGAGGGCCCGTGCAAGCCTCGGCCGGTGTCGTTCAAGACCGCGCCGCCGATGGTGATGGCCTGGCCGCGCAGGGAGCCGCCCGGATGCACGCGCACGCTGCCGCCCACCGCGACCGCGTCTCCGTTCACGTTCCCGTAGACGTCGACGTTGCCGCCCACGACCACGACGTCACCCATGACCGTGCGTCCCGCCGGGACCGTGACGTTCTCGCCGAAGCGCACCAAGTCGTCGTTTCCGGCGTGCCGCTTGATCCAGTAGTCGGAGGTGGACCGGCTGGCGTCATCGCTCTCCGGGGCCGCCGAGTCCTGATTCTCCTCCTGGAAATCGAGCGTCGTGTGCTGGGGCTCGGGAGGTGCCGGAGGGGCGGCCGGGTGGGGCGGCGCCGCCGGCTTCTTGGGAGCCGGAGCCGCCCCCGCCCCCAGGGCCGCGACCATGAGCAAGAGGATCGCGAAGGCCACGAGGGGCAGAAGAAGCCGCAGGCGCCTGGGGTGGGTTTCCTGGGCGAAGGACTTCATTGCTTTTCGCCTCCCTGAGTGATCGTGATGTCGCCGGAGGACGTCTGCACCGTCGTCGTGGCCGAGCCCGAGCCCAATATGGCTTCGAGCTGGCGGCGCGTCGGGTTCTGCTGGAGCGTCATCGGAATGTCGGCCCGCACTCCGCCGCTCGAGGTGTGGACGTCGAGCTTGCCCAGGAGCGGATCGGGCAGGATGAGCTCCACGGCGCCACTCGTAGTCTCGATGGCGATGCGTTTCATGGGCGAGGCGACGGCGTTGGTCACGTCTCCGCTCGCCGTCCGGATCTGGACGTCGCCCGGCACGTTCCTCACCACCACGTCTCCCGAAGTGGTGGTGACCAGGACCGGACCGCCGGCGCGGCGGGTCACCACGTCACCCGACACGGTGCGCACGGTCAGCGAGCCATCCACGTCGGTGGCGTCGAGTTCGCCGCTGGTCGAGTCGAAGCGCAGGCTCCCGCCCACGTGCTTGATGCTCAGGCCGCCGCTCGTGGTGTTCATGTCGAGGTCGCCCTCGACCTGGGAGGCGGAGACGTCGCCGCTGGTCGAGCGGATGGACAAGGAGCCCACGTGCTTGTCGATCTCGGAGTCACCGCTCGTGGTGTTGAGCTCGAGCGGGCACTGGGTGCCGTTCACGGTCACGTCGGCGCTTCGCGTCTCCACGCGAGTCGGAGTCCCGCTGGGCACGTACACGGTCAGGTCGATCTCGGCCTGTCGCCGAGCGATGTCCTCACCGAACACCTCGACGCGCACGTTGCTCGAGGCCATGCGACCGGGATACTCGACGTGGATCTCCATCCGCCCGCCCACCCGGTCGATGCTGACGCTGACCTGATCGGCGAGCTTCTTGGCCTCGCGCTCCGAGAAGGCGTAGGCCCGCTTGTGGGCCTCGATCCGCACCGTGCCCGAATCGCCGGCCTCGAGGCGCACCGAGCCGCGCGCGTTTTCGACCAGGAGGCTCGTCTGGGGCGCGAGCGCCATCGACGTCTGGCTCTGCTCCTCGTAGCGCACCTTGGGGTGGGCGCGGCATCCGCCGGCCGTCAGGGCGAGCGCGGCGGCGAGGACCAGGCTCACCGCGGAAGCCCCGCGGAGGCTTCGATCCTGCCAGGTTGAGTTCGAGCGCGGTCGGCTCATGGTCTCTCCAAGAGAAGGGTTCGGCATCCGGCTCTGACTACGGGTTTCACCCGGGCTCGGTTGCCCGGCTGGGGCCCAAAAAGAGCCCTTTCGCCCCGAAGCGAAAGGGAGAGGGACGCGAACAGCGCCCCTCTCCCTCGCGAAAAGCATTCCGGCAGACGACTGGACTACATGGAGTCGTGGTGTGCAGTGGTGTCCATGCCGGTGGTGTCCGTGGAGCCACTCATCGGCTGCGTCTGCTCCGTCGTGGTCGAAGTCTCCGACGACTCCTTCTTGGAGCAACCAGAAAGAGCAAACGCCGAACTCACGGCCAAACCAGCCACGAGTGCGAGCGCCAAGTACTTGCGCATCTCTTGACTCACCTCCTTGGTATCCGCGGACGACCCGGCGAGTCGCCGCGGCGCCCAGTAGTCCAATCCCAACCGGCCGAACCCGGCCGCCGGACAAACTAGCCGGCAGGTTAGGGAACCTGTCCTTGGGGCGTCAAGGCATTATTCGACGCTGGACGGTAGGGTCAAGTCCAAATTGTGGAGGTGGGAGCAGGCTTTACGCGGCCGTGTCGCCGGATCTGGCGATAAATTGTAAACTTATGCTGCTAAATCATTTAGCTAGACGGCGTCGAGCGAGTCCTCGACGTCGGCCAGGAGATCCCGGACGTCTTCGCAGCCCACCGAGAGGCGGATGAGCCCGTCGGTGAGACCCCGCGCTTCGCGCTCGGTCTTGGGCATGGAAGCGTGCGTCATGGTGGCCGGATGGCAGCACAAACTCTCGACTCCGCCCAAGCTCTCGGCCAGCGTGAAGACACGGAGCGAGCGCGCGAAGCGGTTTGCGGCCTCCAGACTCCCGAGGTCGAAAGCGATCATGCCGCCGAAGCCCCGCATTTGGCGCTTGGCCAGCTCGTGCTGGGGATGGCTCGCGAGACCCGGGTAGTAGAGCTTCTTGACCTTGGGATGCCCGGACAGCCGCTCGGCCAGCGCGCGGCCGTTCTGGTCGTGGCGCTCCATGCGCAGAGCCAGGGTGCGAATGCCGCGCAGCGCGAGCCAGCAATCCCAGGGGCCCGGAACCGCCCCCACCGCGTTCTGCAGGAAGCGAAGCCGCTCCGCCAGATCGTCGCGCGAGGTCGCCACCGCGCCCCCCACCACGTCGGAGTGCCCGTTCAGGTACTTGGTCGTCGAGTGCACGACGATGTCGATCCCCAATTCGAGCGGACGCTGCAGGGCCGGCGAGCAGAAGGTGTTGTCCACCACGCTCACGGCTCCCCGCTCCCTGGCAAGCTTGGCCGCCAGGGCGAGGTCGGTGATGCGCATGAGCGGATTGGACGGTGTTTCGAGGAAGAGCATCTTGGTGCCCGCCGTCACCGCCTTCTCGAGAGCCTGCGGATTCGACGAATCGACGTGCGTGAAGGTGAGCCCGTAGCCGCGGAGAAGCCGCTCGAACAGCCGGTAGGTGCCGCCGTAGAGGTCGTCCGAGGCCACCACGTGGTCGCCCGACTGGAGCAATTGGAGAACGGTCGAGGTGGCGGCCATGCCGGAGGCGTAGGCGAGCCCGTGGGTCGCCCCCTCGAGCGCGGCCACGCTGCGCTCCAGGCGCTCGCGCGTCGGGTTCTGGGTGCGCGCATACTCGTAGCCCTTGTGACGCCCGATCTCTTCCTGGGCGTAGGTCGAGGTCTGGTAGACGGGCGGAGAGACGGCACCCGTCTTCTCGTCGGGCTCGAGCCCGGCATGGATGGCACGGGTGGCGAATCCCTGCTCGCTGCGCTTGCGGGCGGGTGGCGCGCTCATGGCTTGCTCCTCACTCGGCAATGAATCCGATGACGTCGAAGCGCGTCAGGATTCCCACCACGTGCCCGTCGTCGCGGACCAGAACCGCCGGATTGCGGTCGGCGAGCAGGCGCGTGACCTTGGCGATGGGCTCGTCGCTCGTCACCTGCGGCAGCGGCTTGTGCATGATCTTCTTGACCGGGGCGTCCAGGGCCGCCGTGTCCTCGAGCACGGTCTTGAGCAATTCGGCGTCGAACACCGTGCCCACGACCTCGTTGCCGCGGAACACGGGCAACTGCGAGACGTCGTAGGTGCGCACGAGTCCCACCGCCTTCCGTACCGGCTCTGCCTCCTCGACAGAGAGAATCCGGGGCAGGCCGGCCCGTGTCGGCTTGGCCTCGAGCAGGTCGGCGACCTTGGCCTGCGCCGGGTCGAGCAGGTGGTTGTCACGCATCCACTCGTCGGAGTGGACCTTGGAAAGGTAGCGCTCGCCCGAGTCCGGGAGGATGACCACCAGGACTTGGTCGTGGCGCATGTTCTTGGCCGCCTGGAGCGCCGCCCACACCGCCGTGCCCGCCGAGCCGCCGCACAGAAGACCCTCTTCACGGGCCAGGCGCCGCGCGGTATTCAAGGAATCGCGGTCGTTGACCGCGATCACCTCGTCGAAGAGCGAGAAATCGTAGACGCCGGGGATGAAGTCCTCGCCAATGCCCTCGACCTTGTAAGTGTGCGCCTCGCCCATGGTGCGCGTGTCGAAGTACTGCTTGAGGATGGAGCCGATGGGATCGGCTCCCACCACGCGCACGCCCGGGTTCTTCTCCTTCAAGTACTTGGCCACGCCGGTGATCGTGCCGCCCGTGCCCATGGAGGCGACGAAGACGTCGATCTTGCCGTCGGTCTGCTCCCAGATCTCGGGGCCGGTGGTCTGGTAGTGGGCCACGGGATTGGCCGGATTGTCGTACTGGTTCATGAGGAAAGCGCCCGGGCGCTCGCGCGCGATGCGGCGCGCCACCTGGTAATACGACTCGGGCGAATCCGGCGCCACCGCGGTGGGCGAGAGCACGACCTCGGCACCGTAGGCCTTGAGCAGGTTCACCTTCTCCTTCGACACCTTGTCGGGCATGCAGAAGACGGCCCGGTAGCCCTTGAGGCAGGCCACGAGGGCGAGCCCCACGCCGGTGTTGCCCGAGGTGCACTCGACGATCGTGCCCCCAGGCTTCAAATGGCCTTCGCGCTCCGCGGCCTCGACCATGGAGAGCCCGATCCGGTCCTTGACCGAGCCGCCCGGATTCATCGACTCGAGCTTGCCCAGGACGAGCGGCGGCACGCGCTTGGCCAGCGAGCGCAAACGAATGAGCGGCGTCTGGCCGATGGCCTGGAGGACGGACTCGTGATAGCGGACGGCCGCGAGGCGGGAAGGAACGGAGCTCACCGGCGGCACCTCATGAACCAGCTCCGCGGCCTCGAGCCGCGGAGCCGGAAGGATGAGCTAATGCACTACTTTCGCCAATTTCGCGCTGTAGTTCCAAGAAGGATCGTTGGTCGGATTGTGGCAACTGACGCAGAGACTTTCCGCAGGCGCCGCCGGCTTGGCCGAGAACATGTCGTGCTGCGTGCCCATGCCGTGGCAGACCTCGCACTGGATGTTGGTCAGGGACCCCGTCGCCGCCGTGCTCACGAAGCCGCCCGGCTTGCTCCACCCCGTGACGTGGCACTGCACGCACTCGGGAGTGGCGTCCTTCGATTGCTTGACCAGCGTATCGAAGGCCTTGGCGTGCGCCGTGGTCCGCCACTGATCGTACTGCGGCTGGTGGCAGCTCACGCACGCGTCCTGGCCCAGGAAGTGCGGCTGGCCGGGATGCGGATTGGCCGGGTTGTTCACCGCGACTTGCTTGTTGATGTCCGCGTTCTTCTTGTTGACCGCGTCCTCGATGTCCTTGGAGAGCTTGGCGATATCGGCCCGCTCGCCGACCTCGGGCATGAGGATGGTCACCTTGCCCTCGCGCGACGTGCACTTGCCGGCTTCGCAATCGACGAAGGTCTCACCGATGTTCTGTCCCTGCTCGCCGCTCGCCACCGAGATCGTGCCTCCCAGCTTGCGGCTGGTGAGGACGAGGCCCGGATGGTGGCCCACGACCAGGACGTCGATCCCGGGCACTTGCGAGGCCAGATCCTCGGCGTCCACCCGGCCCATGTGGGCGAGCAGCACCACGACCTGCGCCTTCTTGCGCATCTCGGGCACGAGCTTCTGCGCCGTGGCCAAGGGGTCGTCGACGAGGGTCGAGTCCTGCGCCACGCCGAGCGGAATGGTGCGCGAGATGAGCCCGGCGATGGCCACGCTCATGCCCTGCTTCTTGATGATGATGTAGGGCTTGAACAGGAGCTTGCCGCTCGCCTTGTCGCGCAGATTGGCCTGCACGATGGGCAGCTTGTTGCGCTTGGCCGCCTGCTCGAGGAACAGCTTGTAGCCGTAAGTGAACTCGCGATCCCCGATCGTGCAGGCGTCGTACTTCAGGAGCTGCATCGCGTCCATGAAGAACGGACCCTTGGCGTCTTCCCAGGGCTGCGCGCCGGACCAGTCACCGGCATCGACCACCACGGGGTCGCCGTATCGGATTCTCGTGCTGTCGATAAAGCTGGCCCGCCGGGCCAGGCCCCCTTTGGGCGTGTGTCAGCCGCAGGGGCTCGTGTATCCGATGACGTCGGAGGTGCTGAGCACGACGAGCGGCTTCTTCTCGTCGGCCGTGCGGGCCTGGTGGGCCCACAGGGCGAGCACTGCCGCCGTCGCGGTCGCGAGCAGGGCAAAGGTTTTCACTCGGGTCATTCAGGTCTCCGGTCCGCACGCGGCGGGCGGCAGCGGACATCTCACGAATCGACAAAGAGAAAGCGCGGGCTCTCCCCCACATCACGGCTGGCGGGGCGGCCCTCGCCTGCGCGAATTGTAGGGACGCCGAACCCCGGAATCAAGGCCCGCCGAAGGACTTAACGGGTCCCTTTCGCCTCCCGCACATACACCGCTTCCTGCACGACCTGCCAGCCCTCGGCAGACGAGCGCAGGAACAGGTTCCGGGTCTGGAAGGAATCCGGCGCCACGGCGAAGAGGAGCCGCCTCAAGCGCAGCGGCGGGCCCGCCGTGTCCCGCGACCATTCCACGGCCAGGGTATCGGCCACCCAACCCCCACGAAACAGCAGGATCTGGCCGTGATTCGAATCGACCCAGACGCTCTGGGCCGTATCGAACAGAGCCAGGGCCCGGAAGGGCTCCCCTTGGAGGGTGCCGGTGAAGCGCTCCTCGAGCATGCATTTTGGGATGACGGGCTCGATTTGAGCATGGGCGATCGTGTGCTCGTACTTCCCTGGCTCGAGCCGGTACGTCCAGCGCACCCTCCAGCTGCCCTCAAGGGAACGAAGGCGGGCAAAGCCGGGGCCGGCGCACGGTGGCGAGAACTCCGCCTCCTGGGCCCAGGCCAACGAGCCGGCGAAAAGAGCCACGAGAGCGCTGAGCATCCGTCGCATGAACACAGGTCAGTACCCCGAATAGGACCCCAGCCCGCGCGAGCCGCGCTCCACGTACAGCTCGGGCTGCTGGACGATCGAGAGGCGGAAGTAGTACTCGGCCGCCTCGGTGGCCGAGAAGCGCCGCACGAACTGGGCGCGCCAGCAGTGCAGGTCGCGCGTGATCGAGTACTCCTGCGCCACCAGGCCGCCGTGGTCGAGATCGGCCGAGCCGTAATACTCGATTCGCCAGCCGCGCGCCACGTTGCCGCTGGCGAAGAGGTTGAGCGTCTGGCTCGGCGTCCACTGGTTGAAGAAGTTGCGTCCCGCGGCGTAGGAGTAGGCGAGGCTCAAGCTCCATGGTCCGCTGGCTTGCAGCTGGGGCCTTTGCGAGGCCTCGTTGCCGCCGAGCGGCAGATCGGCCACCGGCTCGGGCGTGACCCCTCCTCCGGCGAGCCGAAGATCGGTGAAGAACGAGACCGATTTCAGATACGGCTTGGCGTCGAAGGAATGGAGCAGCGTGCCGGAGAAGCTCAGGTAGCCGGGCGGCTGCAGGCGCGCCGTCGTGTTGAGGGGACGCCACGGGTTGGGCACGCCGTGCTCGCGCCACAGGAAGTCGTAGGTGCCATTGCTCTGGATGCTGAGCAGGTTCGGCACGCTCACCAGGTGGTCGCCGTGCTTGTACTTCACCTGGAAGCGCTGCTGGAGCCCGTAGTTCATCAAGCGCTGCTTGAACCCCGAGATGGCGATCCCGGCCACGGGCTGGAAGCGGTTGTGGCGGACGCCGAGCGAATCGACGTAGGTGAGGCTCTCGAACTCGGGCTGATAGAGGAACGAGACCTGCGGGAAGATGACGTGGCGGAATCCCACCAGCGGGCCCAGGCGGGTGTGGAACGTGCCGTAGAAGTTGGTCGACGCCGAGATGCCGACGTTGTAGACCGCCGCCGGCTGCCAGCGCTGCCCGAGCGCATCCTTCTCGTAAAGCACCTGGGTGGTGCCGAAGTTCGGCGCCACGCTCAGGAAACCCAGGATGCGCCGGCTGTCGGAGAGCCCGCCGGTGCCCAAGAAGGCGAGGCTCGAGCTGGTCGAGTCGCGCGTCAGCGGCACGGGAACCGGGAGCCCGGCGACGATCGTGGTGTCGAAGCCGCCGGTCAGCACGCTCTCGGTCTCTTTGTGGTTCACGCCCCGCAGGTTGTAGTTGAAGTAGAGGCTCGCGAGCCCGGAGAGAAAGCCGGAGCGCTGCTTGGTCGCGGCCCGCCCCAGGGCGCGCTGGTAGAGCGAGAACGAGAAGCTCGGCAAGTCCTGGGTCAGCTTGGGCAAGGGCGAGTTGACCGGATTGGCGTCCAGGTCCTGGCGGCGCACGAACGAGAAATTGCCCGAGCCCCATCCGAAGCGCCGGTTGAGCGAGACCGACGAGGTGAGGAAGCGATCGATGCGGTTGGCCAGCGGCTCGCCGGTGCGCGGATCGCGCGTGAAGTCGCGGCTCGAGGTGAAATGCCCCTCGGCCGAGAGGTTGGTGCGCAATCCCAGAATCTGGCTGTGATAGAAGTTCAGGTCGTATTCGCGCGAGCCCAGGAACGCTTGACTATCCGTGTAGCGCCCGTCGATCTGCCCCTGCACCTTGTCGAGATACTTGTAGCGCGCCTCGCCGCGCCCGATCCACGACGGGTCCGCTTCGTAGTAGTCCCCCGACAACGTGAAATCCATGAAGTCGTTGGGCGCCCAGTAGTAGCCGGCGTTGCGCACGAAGCGTCCCGACTGGCCGCTGAAGCCGAACTGGAGCTGCGGGAAGAGGAAGCCCGAGTGGCGGTCAGGCTTGATCGGGAAGATGTAGAAGGGCAGCGCGAACACCGGAATCTGCTTGATGTAGAAGACGATGGGCCGCGCGATGATCTTGTCCTTGAGCATGATCTTCATGCGGCTCGCCTGCACGTGGTAATGCGGCGGATCGATGTCGCACGTCGAGTAGCTCGCATCGCGCACCTGCAGGATTTCGTCGGGCAGGCGATGGATGGCCTCGCCGCGATAGAAGCCCTGATTGAACTGAGTCACGGCGTGGTAGACGGTGCCGGACTCGGCCTTCAGGTCGTAGGTCATGGCGCGGCCGGCCAGCTCCTCGTCGCGCTCCTTGAGTGACGGCTTGTCGCGCGCGATGAGCGTCTGCTTGTCGGAGTCGAAATCGACACGCCCCGCCGCCAGCTCGAGATCGCGGTAGCCCAGCTGGGCCTTGCCGTCGATGTGGATCTTGCGCTGCGCCAGCCGGTATTCGATGCGGTCGCCGCTGTAGGTGACGCGCTCCTCGTTCGAAGCGCTGTCGGCGAGGTTGCGCTCGAAGTGGTACTCGCCGCTCGGGTTTCCCAGGAGCACGGCGCGGTCCACTTTGTCCTCGGCGAAGTAGACGTTGACCGTGTTGCCGCGCGCCACGTTGTCCTCGGGGATCTTGCCGGGCTTGGGCGCGGCGGCGTAGCGGTTCTCGGCCTCTCCGGTGGCATGCAGGCTGTCCGCCCTCTCCTTGGAGAAGAAGACCTCGATCCGGCTCGCGGTGAGCGAGTTGGTCTCACCCTTCGAGGCGGTGTCGGCGCTCGTGAAGTCGATCCTGGCCTCGCCCAACGCCACCGCACGGTCGATCTCGTTGTCACGCGTCCAGATGTGGATCGTGTCGCCGCGAGCGGTCACTTCGTCGGTCCGCGCCACGGGATTGCCGGTCAGGAGGCCCCGGTTCTCCTTGTCCCAGTAGATGGCGTGCTCGGCGTCGGCGTTCAGCGTGTCGCGCACGATGTGGACGTGGCCGTCGGCCCAGGCGATGCGTTGGTCGGTATCGAGGCGCAGCGTGTCGCCGGTGAGCACGGTGGTCCGGCCTTGATCGTGGCGCGTCAAGTGGGGTGATCCCAGCGCGCGCGCGAGCTGGCCGTCGCGGTCGTATTCGACGTGCTGCGCAGTCAGGATCAGGTTGCCGCTCGAGTCGGCGCCCCACACGTCGCCTTCGGCGGTGGCGAAGCGCCTGTCCTTCTCGTAGGTCACGCGCGCGGCGCGGAGCTTGCGCCCGTGCTCGGTGCCGCTCACGCCGCCCCACATCGTGGCCACGTGCGTCTCGGTGTCGTAGGCGCCGTCGGTCGAGTGCGCGTCGAGATCCTTGTCGGTGACGTGCACGTTGCCGGCCACGGTCAGGCGATCGGTCGACTCCTCGTAGCTCGCCTGGTCGGCCGTGAGGTCGAGCGTGCCGTCGGTGGCGTGCACGTTGCCGGTGAGCGTGACCAGGCGGAGCGTCTTGTTCCAGCGCCCCTCCTGGCTCCTCACGGTCGTGGTGCCGCGGCGCAGGACCACGTTGCCCTCGAGGAGCACGATGTCTCCCTCCGGGCCGCGGCTTCCGATCAGGCGATCGGCCTCGATGTCGACGGCTTGGTCCGAGGCGGCGCGGCGCGGGGCGGCGCGGGTCGGAGAGGCAAGAGCGAGGAGAAGGACGACGACCCAGACGAGACGTGCTCTCAAGGCAGCGCCTCGGGCGGCGGATCGCCGAGCGCGCGCATGGCGTCTCCCACGGTGAACAAGGACCCGGTGACGAGAACACGCCCGCGCGAGCCCACCCAGTCGAGCGCTTCGGCGAGCGCCTCGGCGACCGAGGCGCGCGTGCGCACGGGGACGGCCCAGTCCTTCACGTGGCGCGCCAGGAGCTCGGGATCGGCGGCGCGCGCCGTCTCGGGCGGCGCGGCGAACACCTTGCGCCACGGACCGCGGAGGGCCGTGAGAAAGCCGCGCGCGTCCTTGTCGGCGCTCATGCCAAGGACGAGTGCGGCGGGCTGGTCGGCCATGGCCTGGCGCCAGGCGCGGCGCAGCACGCGGGCGCCGTGCGGATTGTGGGCGCCGTCCCAATAGACGCGCGGCTCGCGCTCGGAGCGCTCGAGGCGTCCCGGCCAGCGCGCCTGCGCGAGGGCGCGAGCGAGCGCTTCGGGCGCGGGCTTCTCGGGTCGAAGCCTGCCGCCGGATGGCAAGCGGAGCCCGTGCTCGAGCCCGACCGAGAAAGCGGCCACGGCAAGGGCCGCGTTTGCCGCCTGGTGGCGGCCGAGGGCGCGCAGACGAAAGGCGAGCGTGCCGAAGTCGCGCGTGGCGAGCCGGACTTCGGTGCCTTCGGGTCCGGGTTTAACGACCTGGGCGCGCGCGCGCTGGGCGACGCGCACGATCTCGGCCTTGTGCTCGGCCGCGGCCTGCTCGATGACCTTGCCCGCCGAGGCCACCTGGGGCGCCATCACCGCGGGCACGCCGGCCTTGAGAATGCCGGCCTTCTCGGCCGCCACGTGGGCCAGAGTTGGTCCCAGGAGATCGGTGTGGTCGAGTCCCACCGGCGTGATCACGCACACCGAAGGCTCGATCACGTTGGTCGAGTCCAGGCGGCCCCCCAAGCCCACCTCGATCACGCCGGCTTGAACCCGGCGCTCGCTCAGGATGCGAAACGCGATCGCGGTCGCGGCTTCGAAGAAGGTGCGGCCCTCGGCCTCGGGCAGGCGCGAGAGGGTTTCGAAGCTCTCGAGCACCTCGTCGGGACCGACGGCCACGCCGCCCACGCGGATGCGCTCGCGGAAATCGACCAGATGCGGCGAGGTGTAAAGCCCGGTGGTGAGCCCAGTCTCGCGCCACAGGCGCTCGAGGTAGCACGAGGTCGAGCCCTTGCCGTTGGTGCCCGCCACGTGGGTCGAGGCAAAATGCCGGTCGGGACGGCCCAGGGCGTCGAGCAGCAGGCGGATGCCGGTGAGCCCAAGCTTTCCCCCTCCGCGCTCGAGGCCGAACAAGCGCTCGAGAGCGGCCTGATAGAGGGGAAGCGTCGTGGTCACCGATCCGAGGGGCGGGCGATGGAGACGCGGGGCTGGTCCTGCACGGGAGTGTCGCCGTCGGTGGCGGGTAGCTTGGACCCGAGAGTGAACCCTCTCGTGCCCTGATGGAAGACCTCGAGCAGGGCGGCCACCGTGTCGCGCATCTCTTTGCGCGGAACGACGCGGTCCACGAAGCCGTGATCGAGCACGAAATCGGAGCGCTGGAAGCCGGGCGGAAGCTCCTCGCGGATCGTGTCCTGAATGACCCGCGGCCCGGCGAAGCCGATGAGCGCGTTGGGCTCGGCCAGGATGACGTCGCCGAGCGAAGCGAACGAGGCCATGACGCCCGCGGTGCTGGGATCGGTGAGGATGGAGAAGAAAGGCAGGCGCGCCTCGCGCAGCTCGGCCGCCGCCACCGACGTCTTGGCCAGCTGCATGAGCGAGAGGATCCCCTCCTGCATGCGGGCACCACCCGAAGCCGTGATCGTGATCACGGCGCGGCGCTCCTCGCGCGCCAGGTCGAAGGTGCGCGCCACCTTCTCGCCCACCACCGAGCCCATCGAGCCACCCATGAAGAAGAAGTCCATGGCGGCCACGGCCACGGGCTTGCCGGCCACGAGCCCGCGGCCCGTGAGCACGGCGTCCTTGAGGCCGGTCGCCTTCTGGGCCTGGGCGATGCGGTCGGGATAGCGCATGCGCGCGTCGCGGAACTCGAGCGGATCGAGCGACGACAGATCGGCGAAAGTCTCGTCGAACGTGCCCTCGTCGAGCAGGTAGCTCAGATAGACGTCGGAGCGGATGCGGAAATGGTAGCCGCATTTGGGGCAGGTCCAGAAATTCCGCTCCAGCTCCTTCTGGATCAGGATCTCCCGGCAGCCCTCGCACTTCGTGAACACGCCGGCGGCGACGTCGCGCTTGGCCTGCGTCTTGATTCCCGTGTGCTTGCGCTTGAGCCAGGACATCGAAGCCCTCCTCCTTACGCGGTGCGGCCCCTGTCGGCCGAAAGATCGCACAACATGACCAGCGCGTCCTCGGCCGTGTCGCGATAATACCCGCGCCGCACCATGACCTCGCGAAAGCCGTGCGCGCGGTACAGGTCCTGGGCGGCGAAGTTCGAGGTCCGCACCTCGAGCGAGACGCGGTGCGCCTGCCTGCGGCGCGCTTCGTCGAGCAGCCAGCGCAGGAGAAACGCCCCCACCCCGCGCCTCTGGTATTCGGGGGCGACCGCGAGGTTGCCGAGGTGCAGCTCCTCCGGCAAGGCCCACGCCATGAGATAGCCGGCGAGCTTGCCGCTGTGGCGCACGACACAAGCCACCGACTCGGGGGCCCGCATCTCCTCCTCGAAGAAGCGGCGCGGCCACGGATCGCCGAACACGGTGCGCTCGATCTCGAGCACGCGGTCGAGCTCGGCCGGCTCGAGCGGCAGGATCGAGAGCTCGTTCCAGAACGTGCGCTCCGGGGGCCGGGTGTCGACCGCTTGCGGGCGACGCACGTAGAGCGGGCGAAGCCCCGTGGTGCCGGTGTAGGGCGCCACCTCCTCGCCGCGCCCCAGCCGCTCGGGGGCGAGCGCCTGCGCCACGCGCCCGACCTCGCAGGCGTGCGGGCCCTCGGGGCGCCACTTCTCGTCCACCGAGCCCGGGAACGCCTCTTCCCACACCGCGCGGTCGCGGGCGGCCGCCGGGCCCACGGCCACGACCTTGGTGCGCCGCGGGCACAGGCCGAGCGCTTCGCGCGCCCGCTCGGTGAGGGCGCGCGGCTCGCCCACCGCCGGGCCGCGCAAGAGCGAGAGCCGCCCGCGCGGGTCGGAGCGGTAGAAGCCGGCGTACGCTTGCGCCCCTCCCGCGGGCAGCAGCGGCACGACGAGCGCCTGGCTCACATCGAAGCCGTCGAGCAACGCGGCGAACGAGGACACGCCGATCACCGGCAGTCCGCGCGGGCGGGCGAGGCCGCGTGCGGTGGCCAGACCGACGCGAATGCCGGTGAACGATCCGGGACCCACGTCGACCGCGATGCGCGCCAGCTGGGGAAAGCTCGTGCCCGCTCCGCTCAGTGCCTCGCGCACGATCTCGGTGAGATGGCGCACGTGGCCGCGCTCGCTGAGCCGCTCGGCCTCGAACAGGCAGCGCCCCTGATCGGTGTACACGGCGGCGGACAGGCGCTCGCCGGAGCACTCGATGGCGAGACCGAGGCTCATGGACGTCGTTCCCTGGCGGCCCGGGCCGCGACCAGCCCGGAGGCGCGGTCGTAGTCGAGGAGCCACTCGCGGCCGCGCGGGCCGAGAGCGGTGGGCGTGAGCGTGCGGGTTCCGTTGCGGTTCTCCTCGATCACCATACGGAGCCCGTCGTCGAGCCTCTGGGCCAGCTTCTCCCCCCACTCCACGGCGAGCACCGCGCCTTCGCGACGCTCCTCGAGGCCGAGATCGTCGAGCGAGCCGGTGCTCTCGATGCGATAGAGATCGACATGCGTCAAAGGCACGCGTCCGTGATGCTGGGTCACGAGGACGAAGGTAGGGCTCTTGACCGGCGTCTTCACGTCGAGGCCGCGCGCGAAGCCCTGGACGAAGCAGGTCTTTCCCGCGCCGAGGGGGCCCTCGAGGAGGAGCAGGTCGCCGGCCCGGGCCACGCGACCCAGGGTCTCGGCGACGCTCTGCGTCCCTTCGGGATCCGCCGTGAGCCAGAATCGGTCGCTGCTCACGAGCGTCCTCGCGGCTTGAGCGTGGCCACCGGGATCACCAGCTCCTCGATCGACACGCCGCCGTGCTGGAACGAGCCGCGGAACTGGCGCTCGAACTCGTGGAAGCGCGTGGGATAGACGAAGTAGTAGTCCTCCTTGGCCAGGATGTAATTCTTGTTCACGCCGTCGTTGGGCAGACGGTACTCGGTCGGATCCTTCACCGTGATGCCCTGGCGGCTGTCCACCTTGAGATTGGTGCCGAACTTGTAGCGCAAGTTGGTCGACGTCTCGCGGCTCCCGTGCACCAGCGCCGAGCGCTTGCCGAGAATCGAGCCGTGGTCCGTGGTCAGCACCACGGTCGCGTCCTGGCGCGACAGCTCGCGCAGCACTTCGTAGAGCGGCGAGTGCGTGAACCAGGCGCGCATCACGGCGCGGAACGATGTCTCGTCGGGCGCCAGCTCCTGCAGGATGTCGGACTCGCTTCTCCCGTGCGTCAGGATGTCGAGGAAGTTGAAGACCACGGCGACGAGGCCCAAGGACTCGAACGAGTGCACCTGCCGGCGCACGTTCAAGCTCTCCTCGGCCGTGTACACCTTGATGTACTTGAGCGGACGCTTGGGCACCGCCTTGAGTCGCGCCAGCTGGGCCTCGAGCAGCGGGCGCTCGAAGCGGTTCTTGGAGCGCTCGTCGCGCGCGTCCTCTGACCACAGGTCGGGATGCTTCTTGCGCATGTCGTCGATGAAGAGCCCGGCGAAGATCGCATTGCGAGCGTACGGCGTCGCGCTCGGCAACAGGCCGTAGTAGTAGTCCGTGGTCACGTCGTAGTGCGGCGAGAGCAAGGGCTCGATGGCCAGCCACTGATCGAGGCGCATGCAGTCGATGATGACGAGAATCACGCGCTTGTCGGCGCGCGTGAGCGGGGCCAGGTAGCGCTCCCCGATGTCCACGGAGAGCATGGGCCGCTGATCGGGCTTGGACCGGGCCCAGCGCGGATACTCGCGTTCGATGAAGCGGCCGAACTCGGCGTTCAAGTCGCGGCGCTGGTCCTGGTGCGCCTGGCGCAGGCCCGAGTCGCCCACGCGGTCCATGTCGAGGTCCCAGCGCGCCAGATCGACGGCCAGATCGATCCACTCGGGGTAGGTGAAGCGGCCCGGATCGATCATGGCCATCTTCTGCACGTGGCTCACGTAGTCGCGCGCCGCTTGCTGGCGCACCAGATCCTGCGCTTCGAAGACCTTCTTCACGGCGAGGAAGATCTGGCTCGGGTTCACCGGCTTGATGAGGTAGTCGGTGATGCGCTTGCCGAGCGCTTCGTCCATCAGCTCTTCCTGCTCGCTCTTGGTGATGAGGATGACCGGCAGGTAGGGCTTGTGGTCCTTGATCTCCGAGAGCGTGGCCAGGCCGCCCATGCCGGGCATCATCTCGTCGAGCAGCACGACGTCGAAGCTCTTGTCCTTGACGAGCGCCAGCGCGTCCTCGCCGTTGGGAACCGGGGTGACGTGGAAGCCCTTGCCCTCGAGAAAGAGGATGTGCGGCTTGAGCAGGTCGATCTCGTCGTCGGCCCAGAGAATGCGCTTCTTTTCTGCTTCGGCGATCGGCATGCGGGCTCCAGGAGAGTGACCGTTCGGGCCCCAGCGGGCCTGGAAGGGTCATTTTAGCGGCAGGGCGTGTCTTGTCCTACCCCGCGGCGGGGCAGGCGGTTGCGGGTGCTATCCTCGGCTCATGAGCGACCTCTTGGCGGCCCGCAGCCAGATGGCCGTCTCGCTCGCCTTCCACATCGTCTTCGCGGTGGCCGGCATCGCCATGCCGGTGCTCATGGCGATCGCCGAGGGGCTTTGGCTGCGCCGTCATCATCCGGTGGACCTCGAGCTGGCCCGGCGCTGGTCGCGCGGCGTGGCCATCCTGTTCGCCGTGGGCGCGGTGAGCGGCACCGTGCTCTCCTTCGAGCTGGGCCTCCTGTGGCCGCGCTTCATGGCCTTCGCCGGGCCGATCATCGGCATGCCCTTCTCGCTCGAAGGCTTCGCGTTTTTCCTCGAAGCCATCTTCCTCGGCATCTACTTGTACGGCTGGGAGCGCGTGCCCCGCGTGGTGCATTGGCTCTGTGGCATCGGCGTCGCGGTGACGGGAGCCGCTTCCGGGCTCTTCGTGCTCACGGCCAACTCGTGGATGAACCATCCCGCTGGCTTTCGCCTGGTGGAAGGCCGCGTCGTCGACGTGAATCCGTGGGCCGCCATGTTCCACAGCGGCTGGTCGGTCGAGTGCGTGCACATGCTGCTCGCGGCGTACCTGTGCGTCGGCTTCGCGGTGGCGGCGATTCATGCGCGCGAGCTGTTGCGTGATGGCACGAATCTCTTTCATCGGCGCGCGCTCACCATCGCGCTCCTCGTGGGCGGGATCGCGGCGGCGTTGCAGCCGGTGAGCGGCGACGCGAGCGCCAAGCTCGCGGCGCGCACGCAGCCGGCCAAGCTCGCGGCCATGGAAGGCCAGTTCGAGTCCGAGCCCGCGGCGCCCCTCAGGATCGGCGGGATTCCCGACGAGCGCGCCGAGCGCACGCGTGGGGCGATCGAGATTCCGGGAGCGCTGAGCTGGCTCGCCTACGGCGACCCGCGCGCCACGATTCGCGGGCTCAAGGCCTGGCCGCGCGAAGACCGCCCGCCGACCGCCGTGGTGCACGTGGCGTTTCAGATCATGGTGGGCTCGGGCGTGCTCTTGCTCGCGCTCTCGATCCTGGCCTTGGTGCGGCGCCGGACCTTGTTCGAATCGCGCCGGCTCTTGACCGCGATCGCGCTCGGGGGCTGGCTCGGCTTCGTGGCGCTGGAAGCAGGCTGGACGGTAACCGAAGTCGGGCGCCAGCCGTGGATCGTCTACGGCATTCTCCGCACGGCAGATTCCGTGACGCCGATGCCTGGTCTGATGGCTCCCTTTCTCTTGTTCACGTTCTTGTATCTCTTCCTCGCGGGCATCGTGGGCGCGCTCTTGAGACGCCACGTGTTCGCGAGCCCGCGCCTGCCGGCTTCATGACCTACGCCACGCTGGTCGCCGTCGCGCTCGTCGCTTCGCTCGTCATCTACGCGCTCGGCGGCGGCGCCGACTTCGGCGGCGGCGTGTGGGACCTTCTCGCCGCCGGCCCGCGGGCCGGGCGTCAGCGCGAGACGATCGCGCACGCGATCGGTCCCATCTGGGAAGCCAACCACGTGTGGCTGATCCTGGCGATCGTGCTCCTGTTCACGTGTTTCCCGGCGGCCTTCGCGGCGATCGGCACCGCGCTGCACATCCCGATCACGGTGCTCCTGGTCGGCATCGTGCTGCGCGGCTCGGCCTTCACGTTTCGCTCCTATGGGCTCGAGCCGGGCCACGTGCAGGAGCGTTGGGGCCGGGTGTTCGCGTGGGCGAGCCTGGTGTCGCCCATCATGCTCGGCGTCACCTTGGGCGCGATCTCCAGCGGTACCCTCGGCATGGATCCCGCTTCGGGGCAAGTGCGCACCGACTTCATCTCGTCCTGGTGCGCTTCGTTTCCCTTCGCCGTCGGCTTCCTGGCGCTCGCTCTCTTCGCCTATCTCGCGGCGGTGTATCTCACGTTGGAGACCGAGGACGACGATCTGCGCGACGATTTTCGCAAGCGTGCCCTCATCGCGTGGGAGATCTCGGCCGTGCTCGCCATCGTGGCGCTCGCCCTCGCGCGGCACGGCGCGCCCCTCATCTTCGACGGACTCATGCGACGGCCCGCCCTGCTCGTGTGCACCGGCCTGATCGGGCTGGCCGCCCTGTCCGCGCTCGCCCGCCGGCGCTACGCCGCCGCCCGCTGGCTTGCCGCCGCCCAGGTCGCGCTGACGGTCTCCGGGTGGGCTCTCGCCCAGTATCCGGCGATCGTCCCGCCCGACCTCACGATCACGAGCGCCTCAGCACCCGAGCCGGTGGTGCGCGCCGTCCTGGAGGTCTTGGTCGTGGGAGCGCTCCTGCTGTTCCCTGCGCTTTTCTATCTCTTTCGCATCTTCAAGAGCGGGGGGCGACGGGAGGAAGGAAGTCCCGGATACCCGACCGAATGACTTCTGTTATCCGCCCCGGGGCGGATAACCCGAGCGATCAAGTCGGAAAGCTGATGACGAACGTGGTGCCCTTGCCGGGCGCCGACTGACGGATGGCGATGCGGCCGCCGTGATAGTCCTCGATGATGCGCTTGGCGAGGGCGAGGCCGAGCCCCCAGCCGCGCTTCTTGGTGCTGAAGCCGGGATCGAAGGCGCGCTTCTGCTGCTCCAGGCTCATGCCCTTGCCGGTGTCCATCACTTCGAGCTCGACGCTCTCGACCTCGGGACGCCGCGCCAGCGTGACCTCGATCCGCCCCGGCTTTCCTTCGAGAGCGGTCATGGCGTTCACGAGCAGATTCTCGACCACCCACTCGAGCAGCTCGCGGTTGGCGTTCACCGGCGGCACCTCGCCGTAACGCTCGGCGATGGTGACCTTGCGGCCGAGGTCGGGCAGGCGCCGCTTGAGATAGCCCACGGCCTCGGCCACGACCGGCGCGAGGTCCTGCGGCGTGAGCGCGGGCTGCGAGCCGATCTGGCTGAAACGGGCAGACACTTTCGTCAACCGGTCGACGTCGTTGTGCATCTCGTCCAGCGTCTGCATGAGGAAATCGCGCTCGATACGCACTTCACTTTCGGGATCCATGCGCACGCGCTCGCGCAGAAGCTCGATCCAGCCGAGGAGCGAGGAGAGTGGCGTGCCGAGCTGGTGCGCCGTCTCCTTGGCCAGGCCCACCCAGATGCTCCGCGACTCGGCCAGCCGAATGCCGCGCGCCCCCCAGAACGTGAGACCCAGCAGAATGATGATGATGCCCACGGAGAGGTACGGCACGTAACGAAGGATGGTGAGCAAGTGCGGCTCGCCCCAGTGCACGAGCCCGACCGTGCCCTTGGTCTCGGCGTCGGTGAGCGGAATCGGCGGCCGGCTCTTGTCGAGCTTGGCGGCCGCCGCCTGGACGCGCTCGATGCGGGCTTCGATCACGGGCGACGGTCGATGCCCCGCCGCCATCGAGTCGAGCGAGGCGTTCGACACGGAGTTCGGATCCACGCCGACTTGCTTCCAGGCACGCGGCGTTCCCGAAATGTCGGTGAGCACGATGGGAAATTGGATGTTGTCGATCACGCCGGTGAGGATGTTCTCCATCACCGTGTCCTTGGTCGCGGGATAGGTGGCCGCCGCGCACAGGCTGGCGAACATCCGCGACGTGCGCTCGGTCTCATCGCCGAGGCGCCGGATCAGGATGTTACTGAAGACGAAGAGCGCCAGAAGCACCACGGAGAACGCGAGAAAGAGATAGACCTTGATGTTGCGGGGTGGCGCCGTCGAGAACAGCGTTCGGGCCATGCGCTGCTTCTCGGTCTCGCGCTAGCCGGCCGCCGGGTGCATCACCCGGGCGCCGCCAAGATAAGGCGAGAGCGCCTGCGGCACCGTGAGCGAGCCATCCGGCTGCTGGTTGTTCTCGAGCAGGGCGACGTAGATGCGGGGAAGAGCGAGTCCCGAGGCGTTGAGCGTGGCCACGTACTCGGGCTTCGCCCCCGCCTCGCGCCGGAAGCGGATGCCGGCGCGCCGCGCCTGGAACTGCTCGAAGTTCGAGCACGACGAGACCTCGAGCCAGCGCTTCTCGCCCGCAGCAAAGGCCTCGAAGTCGTAGCACTTGGCCGCCGCGAACGACATGTCGCCGCCGCACAGGAGCATCACGCGGTACGGGATCTCGAGCGCCTGCAGGACGTCCTCGACGTCGGCGCGCAGGCTCTCGTGCTCGTCGTACGAGCGCTCGGGATGCACGAACTTCACGAGCTCGACCTTGTCGAACTGGTGCAGACGGATGATGCCGCGCGTGTCCTTGCCGTACGCGCCGGCTTCCTTGCGGAACGACGGACAGTAGGCGACGAAGCGCGTCGGCACCTGGTGCGGCTCGAGCACCTCGTCGCGAAAAATGTTGGTCACCGGAACTTCCGCGGTGGGGTTGAGCCAGAGATCTTCGTCGGGGACGCGGTACATGTCGTCGGCGAGCTTGGGCAGCTGGCCCGTGCCCTCGAGGCAATCGCTCTTCACCAGGATGGGCGGATGCACGAGCGTATAAGCGTGACGCGCGAGGTGCAGGTCGATCATGAGCTGAATCAGGGCGCGCACGAAGCGAGCGCCGTCGCCCACGAAGAGCGGGAAGCCCGAGCCCGCGATCTTGGGACCGCGCGTGAAGTCGATCCAGCCCAGCCGCTCGGCCACCTCCCAGTGCGGACGCGGCTCGAAGCCCAGCTCGGGCACGTCGCCCCAGCGCGCCACCTCGATGTTGGCGCTGGCGTCGGCGCCCTCCGGCACCGTCTCGTGCGGGAAGTTGGGCATCCAGCGCACCATCTCCTGCACGCGCGACTCGATGAGGTCGAGCAGGCGCTCTTTCTCCGTGAGATCGTCGCCGACTCTCTTCATCTCGGCGAGCAGCGCGCTCGCGTCCTGGCCCTGCTTCTTGAGCCGGCCGATCTCCTGGCTCGCCTCGTTGCGCCGCCGCTTCCCCTCCTCGACCTCGGCGAGCCGCGCCAGACGCTCTTCCTCGAGCCTGTAGAAAGCGTCGAGGTCGACCTTGGCGTGCTTCTTGGCGAACCCCTTCTCGACTTCGTCACGATGGCTCCGCAGGTACCGCAAATCGTGCATGAGGTTCCTCGATCTCCCTATCGCTTCTTCGCCGTCGTCTTCTTCCGCGCCGCGAGCTTCTGCCTCACGTCCTGGCTCGCTGCCTGCAACTGGGTGTCGGCCACCGGCACGATGGCTTCGTACTTGCCCGCAGCACTCGCGCCTCCCGCGCGTACGATCAAGAAATCCGTCAACGCACCCTCCTCCTCGCTCGCCGTCGTGCGGCACAGGTCGACGACCCGCAGATCCGCCCCCTTGGAATCGAGGTTGGCGACATCGTAGTCGAGCCAGCCCAGCAGCTCGTCACGCGTCATGAAGTAAGAGCGCGCCCCCCGCTCGTGACAGTACATGCCCTTGGTGTCGACCGCGACGGATTCCGGCCATTCGACGAAGAACGGCGGGTGGCAGTCGTGGTCGGTCAGGAAGGCGGGAAGATCGAAGGCGGCGACGAAGGCCTCCGTGTCGCGTGTCGTGTCGCTCGGCGCGTGGCGGATCGTGGCGCGGATCAGCGTGCGTTGCGTCCAGCGCGGGTCAGAGTTCGAGCGCTCGTAGACGAAGACGGAGTCGGCGAGATAACCCGCCGTGTCGCCGTGCTTCGACACGACGTACATGTGCTCGCGCTCGTTCCCTCCGAGCAAGCTCACGGTGCGCCACACGAACGGTCCTTCCGAGGCCCGCGCGCTCGTGGCGCAGGCGAAAAGGGCCACGGCCAAGAGCCCAGCTCGCACGGTCATCCTTTCGCCGCGTCGCGCGCGGCCGCGAGGACGAAGTCGATGACGTCGTCGCTGTGCGCCGTGGACACGAACCAGGCCTCGAATTGCGACGGCGGCAGATAGACGCCGCGCGCCCGCATGGCCTGGAACCAGCGCGCGTAGGCCGCCGTGTCCGAGCGCGTGGCGGTCGCGTAATCGGGAACCTCGCCGGGGTGGAAGAACACGGTGCCCATCGAGCCCACGCGCGCCACGTAGTGCGGCACGCCCGCGGCGCCCAGGGCCTCTGCGAACCCTTCCGCCAAGCGCGCGCTCGCGGCCTCGAGCCGATCGTACACGCCGAAGCGCGCAAGCTCGGTGAGCTGGGCCGCGCCCGCCGCCATGGCGACCGGATTTCCACTCAGCGTGCCCGCTTGATAAACAGGCCCCTCGGGTGCGATCTGCCGCATGAGGTCGGCGCGCCCGCCGTAGGCGCCCACCGGGAATCCGCCGCCCAGGATCTTGGACAGGATCGTGAGGTCGGGCCGCATGCCGTACAGCGCCTGCGCGCCGCCCAGAGCCACGCGGAAGCCGGTCATCACCTCATCGAAGATCAAGAGCGCGCCATGCTCCTCGGTGCGCAGGCGCAAGCGATCGAGGAAACCGAGCCGCGGCGGCACCACGCCCATGTTGCCCGCGATGGGCTCGACGATGACCGCGGCGATCTCTTGCCCGCGCGCAGCGAACAAGCGATCGATCGCGGCCAGATCGTTGTAAGGCAGGACCACCGTCTGCGCCGCCACCGCGGCCGGCACGCCGGGGCTCGTGGGCACGCCGAGCGTGGTGGCGCCCGAGCCCGCGGCCACGAGCAAGCCGTCGGCGTGACCGTGATAGCAACCCTCGAACTTCACGATGAGATCGCGCCGGGTCGCGGCGCGCGCCAGCCGCAGGGCGCTCATCGCCGCCTCGGTGCCCGAGGAGACGAAGCGCAAGCGCTCCATCGACGGCATGGCCTGCCGCACGAGCCGTCCCAGCTCGATCTCGTAGGCCGACGGCGCGCCGAAGCTCGATCCCTTCTCGAGCGCGGTGCGCGCCGCGGCCACGACGCGCGCAGGCGCGTGGCCCAGGATGAGCGGGCCCCACGAGCCCACGAGATCCACGTAGCGCTTGCCGTCGGCGTCGAAGAGGTAAGGGCCCTCGCCGCGCTCGAAGAACACGGGTTCGCCGCCCACGGCGCGAAACGCGCGCACGGGCGAGTTCACGCCGCCGGGGAAAAGCTGGCGCGCCTCTTCCCAGAGAGCGTGGCTCTTCGAGGCTTCGGTGCGCGGAGCGCTCACCCTTCGCCGCCCTCGGCGAGCCAGCGCGCAGCGTCCGCGGCGTAATAGGTAAGGATGAGATCGGCCCCGGCACGCCGGATCGCCGTCAGGATCTCGAGCGCGGCACGGCGCTCTTCGAGCGCACCGGCTCTCGCCGCCTGCTTCACCATCGCGTACTCGCCGCTCACGTTGTAGGCGGCAATCGGCACGTCGAAACGCTCGCGCGCCTCGCGGATCACGTCGAGATAGGCGAGCGCCGGCTTCACCATGACGAGATCCGCTCCCTCCTCGATGTCGAGCGCGATCTCGGCCAGGGCCTCGCGGCGGTTGGGCGGATCCATCTGATAGCTCTTGCGATCGCCGAACGAAGGCGCCGAACCGGCCGCGTCGCGAAACGGCCCGTAGAACGCCGAGGCGTACTTCGCGGCGTAGGAAAGAATGGCCGTGTCGGCGAGGGCGGCGTCGTCCAGCGCGCTGCGCAGCGCGCGCACGCGGCCGTCCATCATGTCGCTCGGCGCCACGATGTCGGCGCCGGCGCGCCCGTAGCACACCGCGGCTTTGGCCAGCATGGGAAGCGTCTTGTCATTGTCGACGAGCCCGCTCTCGGGATCGAGCACGCCGCAATGACCGTGCTTCGTGTACTCGCAGAGACAGACATCGGCGATGAGCGCGAGATCGAGCTTCGCATCGCGCATGGCGCGCAGCGCCGACGGCACCGGGCCGTCGGGATCCCACGCCGCCGCGCCGTCGTCCTTCTGATCTGGGACCCCGAACACGAGCACACCCGACACCCCGAGCCCCGCCAGAGCGCGCGCGTCCTTCACCGCCTCGTCGGGCGAGAGGTGAAACACTCCCGGCATGGACGGAATCTCGCGGCGCACGCCGCGCCCGTTGACCAGGAACAAGGGCGCGATGAAATCGGCCGGCGAAAGCCTGGTCTCGCGGCTCAGACGGCGAAGTGCCGGTGTCTTACGCAAACGCCGCATGCGTCGAGCGGGAAAGCTCATCGATCCTCCGCGCGCAGGGCGCGGTGACGGGCCAGCGCTTCGACCAGCGCCGGCACGGTATAAGGAGAAGCTTCGACCTCGGGCACCGCCCCCTCGGCGCGGATCGCCTCCGAGGTGATGGGTCCGATGCTCGCCAGACAGACGCCGGCGAGCTTGGATCGCGCCGGCCCAATCGCCTCGAAGAACCCACGCACCGTCGAGGCCGAGGTGAACGTAACCACGTCCACGCCCTCGGCGATCGCTCGCCGCGCCAGCGCCGCGCCTTCCGGATCGGCCACCGTTTGATAGACCGGCGTCACGTCCACCTCCGCTCCGGCGGCACGCAACCGCTCGGGCAGCACCTCGCGCGCCACCAGAGCCCGCGGAATGAGAATGCGCTTGCCTTGGAGAGGCTCTCGGCCCAAGGCCAAAGCCACGGATTCGGCGCGATATTCGTCGGCCACGAGGTCGACGCGCAAGCGGTGAGCGCGAAGGGCCTCCGCCGTGGCCTCGCCGATGGCCGCGTGGCGTGACGCCGCGAGCCCCGGTTCCGGCACGTCGCGCGCCCTCATGCGCGCCAGCAGGCGCGGCACGGCGTTCTGGCTCGTGAAGACGATCCAATCATACGTGGAGAGGCGATCGAGTGCCGTATCGAGGGGCTGCCAATCGGGCGGATCGACGAGGCGGATGGCGGGCGCCTCGATGACCGTGGCACCGAGGGCGCGCAGGCGCTCGGCGATCTCCCCCGCCTGCTCGGCGGCGCGCGTGACCAAGACGCGCGTGCCGGCGAGTGCGCTCATCGTCCCGCCGCCTCGAGCAGCGCGCGCCCGCCGTCCGCGAGCACGCGGCGCGCCGACTCGCGGCCGATCGTCTCCGCGTCTTCGACTCGCCCTTCGCACGTGTCGCAGGCGCTGCGCCTGCCGTCGAGGCTCGAGACGATGCAGCGAAAGCGCAGCCGTCCATCGGGACCGATGCGCGCCAGCCCCGAGGCGGGCACCGCGCAACCCCCGCCCAGCTCGGCGAGAAACGCTCGCTCGCAGGCGGCTTCGGCGGCGGCGATCGCGTCGGTCAGCGGCGCCAGCAAGCCGCGCACGCGCTCGTCGTCCGCCCGCGCGCAGACGGCGAGCGTGCCCTGACAAGGCGCCGGCAGGCAGGTGTCGGGATCGAACACCTCGCGCACGCGTGCACCCCATCCCAGCCGCTCGACGCCGGCTTGCGCCAGGACGAGCGCATCGCACCGCCCCTGCTCGAGCTTTCGCCAGCGCGTGTCGAGATTGCCACGCATCTCCACGATCTCGAG
>DATFWU010000023.1:0-2603 GCA_035259005.1 Candidatus Eiseniibacteriota bacterium | reverse complement strand
CCGCCACAAGGATCCGCGGCCGCGCTCCTTGTGGAACCGCCTCGTGGACTATGGCCTCATCTTCACCGGCCTCTATCCGCTCGCCTCCAAGAAGCTCATCGAAGGCAAGTTCTTCGTCGCGAACACGGTCATTCCGGTGCCGGCCTGGGCCAAGCACGAGTGGGTGCCGCTTCTCGTATGGGCCGTCTTCCTCTTCTTCCTGGGCTCGTTCCTCTACAAGTCGTACCGGGAGTACAAGGAAGATCGCTTCAACGTGCCGTCGTTCGTGCTCATCATGGTGACCACGTTCGTGTCGATGATGATCCCGACGTTCTCCAACCTCGACGTCGCGTTCCAGGGCTACAACACCTGGCACTCGTTCCAGTACCTGGCGCTCGTGTGGCTCATCCTCAAGTTGCGCCGGGAGTACGGCGAGCTGGAGAACCGCACGGTAGCCAGCGCGAGCAAACGGCCGTGGACCTTCTACGGCATGAACCTCGGGTTTACGTTCCTCGCTGTCGGTCTGATCTTCTTCCTGCAGAAGGTGGTTGGCTTCGAGGCGCGCGCCGCGTATTACAGCGTCGTGTTGGGCTCGCTCCTCGTGCACTACTATCTCGACCACTTCAACTTCTTCCGCTTCGGCCAGATCGTGCGCGATCCGAGCCCGCGCGAGCTGGGGTTGGCGGCGAGGAAGATCGCGGCGTAGTCGCTGCAAAGTGAACGCGCCGCGCGGCGCGTTGAGGTTCGACAAAGGACACCGCCCGGGAGCGCGAGCCCCCGGGCGGTTGTCTTTTCTCCCCTCGATCTGCTATTAAAGCGAAGCCGCATTGGCTTTAATAACTCCGACAGCAATTAAAGCACCGATGGGCTCTAATGCCCGCGTACCCTTGACAGGTTCAATGGCAGGGAATCTCTGGAGGCACTCGACCAGAACCTGTGCGGCCCGCTCGACGTTGACTGCCCGCACGGTGATGGTCGAAGTCCCCGCATCCATATCCATCATCCAGTTTGCCGAATCGTCTCGTGACTCTGACCACTTGCCCATTCGGTGCGACCGGCGGGCTGAAGTTCGAACCAGAGCCCGACCTCGTCGAACGACATCTCCTCGTACGAGGCCTTAGGGAGCCAGTCTTCATAGGCACGTGGCACTCTTTGGCGGTCGATGTCGTCTGGTTCTTTCCAGATCCTCCCTGGTAACCTCAACAGCGCCTTGATCCGGCCAAAGGCTTCCATGCTCCTCAGAGCTTCCAACAACTGGTCGACTGAGAAACGCGGCGATTTCGAAGGGCGAAGGAACCTATCCGCATAGCGATAGATATCTGCGAACGACGAGGGCCCGTCGACGAGTGAGTCGAGAAGCTCCTGCCCCAGCGTTCGCTTCGAGCTCATCGTCCTCGGCCCGAGGACAGCGCCCGCAACGCCACCCCCACCCAGAGAAGCTGCGCCGCCGGGATGGCCACGAAGAGCGCGGTCTCCCTGCGCCCGAGCGCCGCACCCGCCGCGAGCCCGCCGAGGAAGACGCCGAAGAACTGCACCGTGTTGAAGACGCCGGCCGCCGTGCCGCCCATGCCCCGGGCCGCGTTTCGCGTCACGCTCGCGGCCAGCGAGGGCTCGAGGCTCGCGAAACCGATCACGTAGAGAGCGAGCGAGATGGCCAGAGCGCGCACCGAGTGGCCGAGAGCGAGCGCCACGAGCCCCGCGGCGAGGAACAGGCTGCCCACCGCCAGGACGAGCCGCATGCCACGTGGCGTCTCCGCGATGTGCGACGACATCCACATGGAGACGAATCCCAGCGCCAGCACCGGCGCATAGAGCAAGCCTTGTTTGCTGGCGGGGAGCAGCTCGTGCAAGCGGATGGGCAGGACGACGAACAGCGCCGTGAGCCCGAGATGCAGGAGCAAGATTCCGGCGTCGGCCGCGAGGAGCGGAGGACGCGCCAGCACCGAGAGCACCGCGCCACGCGAGAGCGTGAGATCACCCCGTCCGTGCGCCGGCAGCTCGCGCATGCCGCCGAGCGCCCACGGCAGTGCGGCGACGCCGGCGAGCGAAGCCGCCGCCGAGAATCCGAACAAGGCCGGCATGCCGAAACGCTCGGCCAGCGGCGCGCCGAACACGAGCCCGGCCGCGAACGCGCCGCCGATGAAGAGTCCCATCGCCGCCATGGCGCGCGTGCGCACCTCTTCGCGCGCTCGGTCGCCAAGGAGCGCGATCATGGTCGATGCCATCGCACCCGCGCCCTGCACCAATCGTCCGAGGACGAGGACGGACGCGGTGTGCGCGAGCGCGCAAACGCCCGAGCCGATGCCGAAGACGAAGAGCCCGAGCCCGAGGGCGCGTCCCCGTCCGATGCGATCGCCGAGCGCGCCAAAGGGAATCTGGAACAGCGCCTGGGTGAGTCCATAGGCGCCCACCGAGAGTCCGACCAGCAGCGTGGTCGATCCTGGCATCTCCTTCGCGTAGCGGCTGAGCACGGGAAACGCCAGGTACACGCCGAGCATGCGCAGGGCGTAAATGGCGCTCGTGCCGAGCAACACGCGCGCTTCGTCGGCGGTAAAGCCCAGCAGGCCCGCTCGGGCAGAAGGTGTCGGCTGTTCGCTCGATACGGCGGACATGGCCGCAGTCTA
>DATFWU010000022.1:0-5143 GCA_035259005.1 Candidatus Eiseniibacteriota bacterium | reverse complement strand
CGTAGAGATTGCGCAGGTCGACGAGCACGGGCCGGCGCTGGATCTTGGCCAGCATGCGCAGGTCGAGCCTTCGGTACAGGTTCCATTCGGTCACGATGACGACCGCGTCGGCCCCGTGCGCCGCCTCGTAGGGATCCTGGGCGAACTCCAACTTCTTGCCCACGGAGGTAGCGCGCACCGCTTCCATGGCCGCCGGATCGTGGGCCACCACGCGCGCGCCGCGTTTGAGCAACCCGGCCGCGATGTCGAGGGCCGGCGCCTCGCGGATATCGTCGGTATTGGGTTTGAAGGAAAGACCGAGGAGCGCGATGCGCTTGCCGGTGAGGCTGCCCACGGCGCCCTCGATCTTGTCCACCATGCGCGCCTTCTGCGCTTCGTTGGCGGCCGAGGTGCTCTCGACCAGGCGCAGCCGCTCGCCCTTCTCGCGCGCGAAGGTGGCGAGCGCGAGCGTGTCCTTGGGGAAGCACGAGCCGCCGTAGCCGGGACCCGCGTGCAGGAACTTGCGTCCGATGCGGCCGTCGAGCCCGACCGCCTTGGCCACCGTCTGCACGTCGGCGCCCACCGCCTCGCACAGGTTCGCGATCTCGTTGATATAGGAGACCTTCATGGCCAGAAACGCGTTCGCGGCGTACTTGATGAGCTCGGCGGTCTCGAGCGTGGTCACCACCATCGGCGTCTCGATGAGGTAGAGCGGCCGGTAGATGGCGCGCAGCAATCGCTCCGAGCGCGGCGTCTCCGCGCCGAGCACGACGCGGTCGGGGCGCAGGAAGGTCTCCAGTGCCGAGCCCTCGCGCAAGAACTCGGGATTCGAGGCCACGTCGACGCCGCCGTCGCCGGCGTGGCGCTTCAATTCCTCCCACAGCCGGCGCGCCGTGCCCACGGGGACGGTGCTCTTCTGCACCACGACCTTATAGCCGCCGGCGAGCTCCTTGGCGATCAAGCGGCCGACCGCAAACACGGCGCTGAGATCGGCCGAGCCATCGGCCGCGGGCGGCGTGCCCACGGCGATGAACACGACGTGCGCGGGTCCTACCGCGCGCGCCACATCGGCGCTGAAGGCGAGCCGCCCCTCCTTCACGTTGCGCCGCACCAGCTCCTCGAGCCCCGGCTCGTAGAATGGAATCTGTCCCTTCTCGAGCGACTGAATCTTGGAAGCATCCACGTCCGCGCACACGACACGGTTTCCAAAATCCGCGAGACACGCGCCGGTGACCAGGCCGACGTAGCCGGTGCCCACGACGGCGATGCGAATCATGCTCTCTCCCCTGCCGGTCGCGACGCGCCGAGGCGCGATCGCCAGTGCTCGAGCAAGGACTCGAGGGTCTCGGCGAGCGTGCGCTTGGGTGTCCACCCGACGTCCACGCCGATCTTCTTCCGGTCTCCCACGAGATACGGAATGTCGACCGACCGCATGCGGGCGGGATCGCTTTCGATCCCCAGGGGCACTCGCGACATGTTGCGCAACGCTTCGAGCAGGTCGCGGAGCTTCAAGCCCTGCCCGGTGCAGACGTTGTAGGCCTCGCCCGAGCGGCCGCGCTCGAGCAGGTCGAGATACGCGCCGACGACGTCGCGCACGTCGCCGAGATCGCGCACCGGATCCAGGTTGCCGACCTTGATCACGAACGGTCCGCGCTCGCCGGCCTCGGCCTTCGCCTCGGCCTGCGCCACTTGCTGAGCCCACGCCGAAGCGACGAACTCGGTGGCCTGACCCGGCCCGGTGTGCGCGAACGAGCGCGCGCGCACCGCGCGCAAGCCATAGGCGATGGCGTACATCTGGGCGGCGGCGTCGGCCGCGGCCTTGCTCACGCCGTAAGGGCTCACCGGCCGAAGCGGGCTCGACTCGTCGGCCGGGCGCCCGAGCGGAATGCGCCCATAGGCCTCGCTCGAGGTCACGGCGAGAATGGGACCCTGGAATTCCTTGCGGCGCGCCGCCTCGAGCACGTGCAGCGTGCCGCCGGCGTTGACCTGGAACGTGGCCGGCGGATCGTGAAAGGCGACCGCTCCGGAAGACTGCGCGGCCAGGTGCACGACGGCTTCCGGCTGGAGCGCGTCGTAGAGCGCTTCCACTTGCCCCAGGTTACGGACGTCGCAAACGCGATAGGACGCGAGTCCTTCGACACCTGTGGCTCGGGTTGGATCTTCGAGTCCGGAGCCCACGACCTCGTAGCCGGCGAGCGCGGCCGCCTCGCACAGGTGGCGTCCCGCGAAGCCAAGGACGCCGGTCACCAGCAGTCGCACGGTCGGCTCCTCACACCTTGCACGCGCGCCAGTAGTCGAGCGAATCGGCCAGCGTCTTCTCGAACGGAATGCGCGGCTCCCATCCGGTGGCCTTGCGAAACTTGCTGCTGTCGCCGAGCAGAACCGGCACGTCCGAGGGCCGCAGGCGTTTGGGGTCCTGGCGCACCTCGATCTTGCACTTGGTCATGCCGATCAGGAGATCGAGCACCTCGCGGATCGAGTACGCCTTGCCCGAGCAGAGGTTGTAGACCTCGCCGGGCACGCCCTTCTCGAGCGCCAGCCAGTAGCCCTCGACCATGTCGCGCACGTCGGTGAAGTCGCGTCGCGCGTCGAGGTTGCCGACGTGGAGCACCGGCTCGCGCCGGCCCTTTTCCACCTCCGAGATCTGCCAGGCGAAGTCGGAGGCCACGAAGACGTGCGGGCGGCGCGGGCCCTCGTGATTGAAGCCGCGCGTGCGCACGACGTCGGTACCGTACGACTTGAAGTACTGATAGCCGAGGAGGTCTTGCGCCACCTTGCTCACCGCGTAGGGCGAGAGCGGGCGCAGCGGATTCTCTTCCTTGATGGGCAGCTCGTTTTCATGCACGAGCCCGTATTCCTCGCTCGAGCAGGCGATCTGGATGCGCGGCTTGAGCCCGATGTGCCGCACCGCCTCGAAGAGGTGGAGCTGGCCCAGCGTGTTCGTGGTCAGCGACTCGCCGGGCGCGTTCCACGAGGTCGGAACGAAGGATTGTGCGGCGAGATGGAAGATCCAGTCGGGCTTGACGGCTTCGATGGCGTCGCGCGTCGAGATGGGGTCGCGCAGGTCGCACTCGAGGAGCGTCACCTTCGAGCGGAAGTGCTCGATGTTCTCGGTGCGGCTGCGCCAGCGCAAGAGCCCGAAGACCTGGACGCCGCCCTTGGCCAGCATGGAGTCCACTAGGTGGCTCCCGGCGAATCCCGTGATGCCGGTCACCAAGACGCGGCGCATTCCATCTCCTCTCGAGGAGCCAGGTTCGAAGGCGGGTCGAGGCGCGAAAAAGAGGGGCGCGAAAGGTGAAATGTACGGTCCGGGCGGCCCCCCGGTCAACGCTCCTGGGTGGGCGGGGCGAGCCCCACGGCGGAGCCGGAGGCGACGCGATCGAGCACCCGCTTGGCCCACTCGGAAACACCGCGATCGTGCGATTGGGCGAGACCTTGCAGGTAGACTTTCGTGTTGTGCGAGAGCCCTTTCTTGCTGAGCGCGGCGGCCCGCGCTTCGGAGAGCGCCATGCCACGCTCCAGGTACGCGCACGGGGCGTCGCCCAGGGCCCGCTTGCGCGGCCGGTCGCTCACGCACCAGAAGAGCTTGAGATCGCTCAGGCGGTCCCCGACCTTGCGCCAGGTCTCGGGATCGGTCGCGTCGCCGAACTGGCCGCGCCCGCGCAAGGCGTCGTGCAAGACGAAGAGCGTGTCCCACTGCGAGCCCTTGTGCTTGGCGCCGAGCCAGGCCGAGTCGGCGGCCGTGAGATAGACGGGCATCGAGGTCAGGAACGCCTCGCCCTTCTTGGCCTTGGGATCGTCCGAGAGCGCGGTCGAGGGCGCTACCGGGGCGAGCTTCTCCTTGACCGGCGTGGCGGCCTCGCTTCCGGTCACCTGCAGGCCGCCGGTTCCTCCGCGCAGCGGCACGAGCTCGAAGCGGATGGTGGCGCCGCTGTCGCCCGCCGTCACCATGCGCTCGCCGGGCTCGAAGCCGATGGCGATCACGCGCACCGTGACCGTGCCGGGTGAATCGAGGTCGAGGCAGAACGAGCCCGCCGAGTCGGTCACGGCGGTGACGCCGCGCTCCAGGGCCACGAGATTGGCGCCCTTCACGGCCACGCCCCCCGAGCGCACGACGCCGCAGACCAGGACGGCGGCGCGTGCCGGCGCGAAGCCGCCGAGCGTGATCGCCAGGACCGCGATGCCGATACCGAGCTTCGTGCCTGTCATCGCCTTCCTTCCTGGGAATGGATCTCCGACCAGAGGCCGCGCCAGGCGGCGAGCGGATCGGTGGCCTGGGTGACCGGTCTTCCGACCACCAGGAAGTCTGCGCCGGCCGCGAGGGCTTCCGCCGGCGTGACGGCGCGCGCCTGGTCTTCGGGCGCGGCACCCGGCGGCCGCACACCGGGGACGACGCACAGGCAATCCGCGCCGAAGCGCGCCTTGACCGCCGCCACCTCGGCTCCGGAGAGAACCACGCCGGCCGCCCCGGCGGCCAGCGCTTCTTCCGTGAGATCGAGCACCCACTCGGCGAGCGGCCGGTCGCGCCGGATGTGCGCCGGCAGGTCGCGCGGATCGAGGCTCGTGAGCGCGGTCACCGCCACCACGCGCGCGCTGGGGGCGCCTTGCACTGCGGCCTGGATCATGGCGCGGCCGCCGCCCGCGTGTACGGTGAGAAGATCGACGCCGAGTCCCGCGGCCGCCCGTGCCGCGCGCCCCACGGTGTTCGGAATGTCGTGCAGCTTGAGATCGAGGAAGACGCTCTTCTTGGCCTCGCGGAGCACATGGACGGCCTCGGGTCCGGCCGCCGCGAAGAGCTCGAGGCCCACCTTGTAATAGCCAACCGCGTCGCCTAGGCGTGCCAGGAGCGCGATGGCGTCCTCGAGCGCCGGAACGTCGAGCGCCACGATGCCGCGCGCAGAAACGTTGGCGTCACTCCGCAAGGGGCCCTCCCGCCGGGCGCCCGATCGCGCCGATGAGATCGTGGATGGAAGCGAATCCCAGCTCGCTCAGGCGCTAGGCCATCCGCTCGGCCAGACGCACGCCGGCCGACGGCGTGAGAAAGTGGGCGGTACCCACCTGCACGGCGCTCGCCCCCACGAGCAGGAACTCGAGCACGTCGTCCACGCTCGCGATCCCGCCCATGCCGACCACCGGAATTTGTACCGCGCCGCTCACCTCGTAG
>DATFWU010000021.1:0-5036 GCA_035259005.1 Candidatus Eiseniibacteriota bacterium | reverse complement strand
AAAGCGCGTGACCGTTCACCCCAGTACCCGCTCGTAATAGATGAGGGGTACGGTGCGGTACACGACGCGGCCGCGCTCGACGTAGCCGCACTTGGCGTAGAAATTGCCCGCCCCCGCGGGCGCGTCGTAGGCGTCGAGGCGGATGGCGTCGGCGGGCCAGTCGCGCGCCACGCGCTCGGCTTCGTCGAGGAGGAAGCGGCCGACGCCCATGCCCTGCGCCTCCGGATGCACGGCCATCTCCAATAGGTAGAGAGGCCGCCGCGCGGCGGTGAAATACGCGGCGTCGATGGCCCACGGCTTCTTGGTCACGAGCGCCAGGCTGCCCAGGACGCCCGAGCCGTTTTGCGCCTTCACGACAGTGGAGTTTCGGATGCTTCGCAGAACCTGCTTATGGCTCGAGGGCGAGGACCAGTGGCCCTTGCCGTGCAGCGCGGTGAGCCGCAAAGCCGCCGCGGTGCGAAGGGTGGCGATGGCGGCGACATCGTCTTCGGTGGCGCGTGCGGCGGTGAGGGCGCTGGTCGCTCTCACTTCAAGACCAGGGCGAAGGCGATGCCGTCGTAGCCCTTGGTGCCGACCGTCTGGATCGTGGTGGCGCTCACGCGCGGCTCGCGAGCCACTCTCTCGTTGAAGCGGCGCACGCCCTGCACGTTCGGATCATTGCTCGACGGATCCGCGACCGCTCCCTTGCGCACCACGTTGTCGACGAGGATCAGGCTCCCGGGGCGCGACAGGCGAAGCGCCCAGTCGAAATACTCGGGAATGCTCGGCTTGTCGGCGTCGATGAAGAAGAGATCGAAGGGCCCGAGCCGCTCGGCTTCGATCTTGGGCAGCGTGTCGAGCGCGCGACCCAGGCGAAGCTCGATGACGTTCGAGAGCCCGGCGCGGGCGAAGTTGGCGCGCGCCACCTCGGCGTGCTTGGGCTCGGCCTCGAGCGTGATCACGCGCCCGCCTTCGGGGAGGGCCCGGGCGAGCCAGATCGTGCTGTAGCCACCGAGCGTGCCGATCTCGAGCACTTGCCGCGCACCCATGGTCCGCGCGAGCAGGTGGAGCAGCTTGCCCTGGTTGGGCGCCACCTGGATCGACGGTAGGCCGGCGCGCTCGCTGTCCTTCACGGCGGCGGCGAGGGCGTCGTCCTCGGCCACCAGCGTTTCGTTCAAGTAGTGATCGACGGCGCTCCACTGATCCTGCGTCACGAGCTCGCCCCCCGATGTTTCAACGAGGCCTGAATCAAACGCTCGAGCACGCTCATGTCGACGTCGGCCAATCGCTTGACGTAGAGGCAGCCCTTGCCCGTTCTGTGCTTGCCAAGTTTCTCGAGGAGCTTGGTCTGTGTCTGGATCGCGCCCGGCAAGTAGAGCGTGAGATCGGTCTTTCGCGGCGAGAAACCAACCACGAAGATGTCGCCCTCCCGCCCACTCTCGTAGCGATAGTGGTGCGTGCCGAAGCCCACCATGCTCGCGCCCCACATCTTGGGCTCTTCGCCTGACATCTTCTTCATGATCTGAACCAGCTTCGTGCAGTCCTTGCGCCGCTCGTCGGGGAGCTTGTCGAGGAATGCCTCGGGGCTCGACTTGGTGACCTTGGTCTTGGTCGCAGTCGCCACGAATCCTCCTAGAGTTTGGTGGCCCGGGTCATGAGGAAGTCCTGTCGCACGATGTTGTCCTCGAAATATTCGGCGGCCAGCGCCAGCACTTCGGCGCGCATGCGGACGAGCTTATCGGGGTCGGTCGCGGCCAGCTTCTCGGCCGCCTTGGCGATGCTCGGCGAATTCTTCTCCATGTCCGCGGCGTAGTGCGCCGGGCTCAATGCCGGAACCTGAAGCCGCCCGCGGTCGAACACGACGTCCTTCACCGACGCGCCCAACCGCTCGAGCACGATGGCCGGATTCCCCCACTCCGAAGGGGACGGTATCTCGAGAGGAGGTGGCTGGGTGTAGCCCGACATGAGCTTGAAACGACGGCCGATGATCATCTCCGGCGGCCAGGTAGAAAACGCGATCGTCCCGCCCGGCTTGAGAACACGCAGCATCTCGCCCAGGGCCACGGCCGGACGCGGCGCGAACATGTGGCCAAACTGGCTCAAGACGGCGTCGTACGAGGCATCGGGGAAAGGCAGATCCTCGACATCGCCTTCATGAAAGTCGATGGCGAAGCCACCGATCTTCGCATTCTCGCGCGCGTGCTCGAGGAGCTCGGGCGTGAGATCGAGACCGGTCACCTTGCATCCCAGGCGGGCCGCGGTGATCGAGACGACCCCCGTGCCGCACGCCACATCGAGCACGCGCTGGCCCGAGCGCACGCGGGAGTGCTTCACGAGCTGCGCGGCCGGCGCCGTGGTCATGATCTCGAGCGGCGCGAACGAGGGCCACATCTGCTTCTGCGTTTCCTTGAACGTCTGAAGGGCATCCATCGGGGCACTCTCCTTGGGAAGAACCTGGATCATACACGCAGTCCGCCCTCGCCAAAAAACCGGCGACCACCCTCGGAAGAGAGTGGTCGCTCGGGTGGTGCGAGGGCTGCAGAAAGGAGCTTATTGGCCGCGGTACGTCCCCTTCACGCCACCCCACGTCGACTGCTTCGCCGGTGTCGGCTCCAGAATGGCGAGCCGGTACCCGAGGTCAGCCTCGTCGATTCCGTTGAGGGTGTAGAAGCCGGCAGGGCCGAACGTCGACGAGTCGATGTACACGCTCGGAAGGCTCGTGCCGAGCGCGGGCGGCGCGCTCACCAGAACCGTGCCCAGCGAGGTGGACGCGCTGGTGATGGGCTGCAGCTGCTGCGTGACGATCAAATTGGTGGTGCTCAGGTTGACGCCAGCGCCGGCGAGACCCGTGCCCTGAACATAGACGAAGCTGCCGGCCGGCAAACCGCCGAGGGGAGTGAAATCAAGTCCGCCCCCGATGGAGCCGAGCGGGGCGAGCGTCACGGCATCGTAGAACGAGATGAAGATATTCGTGGTCATGACCGGGCCGCCCGCGGCGTTGTAGACGACGAGCTCGAGCTCGTCCAACGTACCGGTCCCGGTCGTCGTGACCTGATCTCCAAAAATCGAGGCGAGATCGGTCGAAGCGAGCCCGGCGATGGGCGCGTTCCCGATGTTGTTGTAGATGTCCACGGCAGCCAGCGGGGTGGGCTTGGTCATCGAGTACGAGGTCTGGCCCGTCGTCAGATCGAAAGTGGCATAGCCCGCGAAATGCGCCGGAGCGGGCGCGCCCGTCACGGTGCCCCGGTCAGAGGTCTCCATGCCCGGTCCGATTTGCGCCATCGCGACCGTGGGAACGAGAAGGGCGGTGACGGCGAGCAGGCTCAACGCGTTAGCTCTCTTCATTCCTCACTCCTTGTTGGGTTGCTTGCGCTCTTGGAGAACGAAACGAGAGACGAGCTTCCGAAGGGATTCGAAATCGCAGGGTGGAGTGCCGCGATCCGACCGATGGAAGGAGGGGAGTATGTTCTTGTCGCGTGCGAGGAGCAATACAAATCGCGCAAGCCGGACTTCTCCGACTTGCGCGAGGTTGATGTTTGGTCTTTCGGAACTGGCTACCGCGCCGCCTCCGTCTCCACAGAAACGGTCATGCGCTCGAGCTGCAGGAGCCATTGCTTGCGCGCCAGCCCGCCGCCGTAGCCGCCCAACTCGCCGCCCTTGCGGATCACGCGGTGACAGGGAATGACAATGGCGATGCGGTTTTGGCCGTTCGCCGTGCCGACGGCGCGAACCGCGTTGGGCTCCCCCACCGTCTTCGCCATTTGCTCGTAAGAGCGGGTTTCGCCGTAGGGAATGGCGAGGAGCGCGCTCCACACCTTCCGCTGGAACAGCGACCCCGGGTAAACCAGCGGCACCGTGAAGCGGGTGAGGCGCCCCGCGAAATACTCTTCCAGCTCGCTCTCGAGTCTCTCCAAATGCGCATTCGTGCCTGGAAGGACCGGCTTGTCGAAGCGGCGTTTCACCGCTTCGAACTGGGTCTCGAGCATGCGCCGGTCGGTGAACTCCAGCAGACACACGCCTTCGTTCGTAGCGCCGGCCACCAGCGGGCCGAGCGGACTGCGAACCCAAGAGAGCCGCACGTAGTCGCCTGTGCTGTGCCCCGGAGTCTCTCCGAAGGTGCGCGTGAAGGCGTCGTGGAATCCGCTGTGCGAATCGTAGCCGCTGTCGAAGACGACGGAGCTCAGGTCGGCGCCTTCGCGGATTTGCTGCAGGGCGCCGGCCAGGCGCCGCGAGCGTGCGTAGGCTTGGAACGTCATTCCATACTCCTTGAGAAAATAGCGGCGCACGGTGGCGGGATCGACGCCACGCGCCTTGAGATCGGATTCGGTGAGGCGCGCCGAGGGATCGCGCTCGACCTCTTCGAGCAGGCGGGTCGCCCAGGCGGGGCGATCGTCCGGCTCGAGGGGACGGCAGCGCTTGCACGGGCGATAGCCCGCGAACATGGCCTCGCGCGGAGTCGAGAAATATTCCACGTTCTTCGGCAGCGGCTTACGCGCCGGGCACGTGGGGCGGCAGAAGATCGACGTCGTGCGCACACCGAGATAGAACACCCCGTTGAACGAGGCGTCGCTCTCGAGATACGCACGCTCCATTTCGGGAAGCGGGGGCAAGGAATTCATGACTCGAGTCTGCCGGTCGCTGGGGGATCCGCTCCACCGATTTTCAGGCGCCGATGTCGATTTCACGAGGGCCTCGTCCGCCGGAGGCCCTCGAGCGTGGCCTCGTCCAGCTCCAGAACCACGGAGATGGAGTGCTGGATGAGCGCCACGATCCCCTCCCGGGGGCCCGCTTTCCACTCCGCGCTGCCATAGAAGGCATCCTGGCTGTGCGCACGATCTTCGAGCGAGGCGTAGGAGCGCATCAAGTAATACGACTCCTCGTCGTGGGGCGACGGGCCGTAGGAGATCACATCGACTTTCCAGCGATTCAGCATGGGCAGCGCTTCATCCACAAACAAACGGTGGAACCTCTCCCTGGAGCCACCCTGCAAAGTGTAGGTGCGGATCTCCAAGCAGCGGCTCATCGCGCCTTCTCCAGGCGGAGCGTCATGTGGTGCT
>DATFWU010000020.1:0-17606 GCA_035259005.1 Candidatus Eiseniibacteriota bacterium | reverse complement strand
GCGGTCCCCGGCGCCACCGCCGAATCGCCCGAAGCGACCGCCGGCACGACCAGACGCAGCGGCTCGCTCAGCTCCCCTTCCGACACCGTCGCCGCCAGCGGGTCATCGCCGAGCTTCTTCCATGGCGCACGCTCGCCCCACGCGTAGTCGCCGAACACGAGCACCGGCGTGCCCGGGGCGGCGAGCTTCTGGCGGTCATCCAGCTTCCACTGATCCACCCAGCCGTATACCCACTCGGCGTCGTCGCCCGAGAGACGCACGCACGAGTGGCTCGCGGGACGCCCCGGCAGCTCGTACTCGTGCAGAGAGATCCCTTCGTGCACTTCGATGTTCACGCACCACTTGAGAAGCCACGAGTCGTCCACCGTGCTGTAGCGCTGCTTGGCCTTCCAGTTGGTGTGGTACAAGCCGGCCGGCGTCGGCGTCGCTTTCTTGCCGCTCGACACCGGGCCCCAGCGCACGAGCTTGCCATTCTCGTAGGCGGCGAACGCCTGCACGCGCAGCGAAACCAGGACCAGCTTGGGCACGCCCGCGGCCGAAGCGAGCTGGAGCGGAAACGGCGCCAAGTCGAGCGAGTCGAGCGTGGTGTCGGGCACCGCCAGCGTGTCGCAGTCGCGCACGTGCCCGAGGTCGACGCGATTGACCTTCAGGAACAGAGAGAATCGATGCGCCCCCAAGGCGTTCTCGAGCTCGGTCAGCTCGTGGTCTCCCGAGAGCTTCACGGCGCGATAGTGCGGCTTGGGCTTGGGTGGCGGCGCCGGCGGCAACGGGGCCGTCACGCGTGTCGTTTCCGGCGCCTCAGGGCGCCGCGCCGCTTCCTTGCGCGCGCAACCGGCCGCGACCAGCGCCGCAAGCAGTGCCGCGCGCGTCCTCAGCCTTCGATCCATGCCTCGGCCTCGATCTCCACGACCATGCCGGGATCGATCAACTTCGACACTTCGATCATGGTGGTCGCCGGACGGATCGATGCGAAGCGCTCGCCGTGCGCGCGCCCGATCGCCTCCCACTGCGAGATGTCGGTGACGTAGATGCGGGTTCGTGTCACGTGCTCGAGCCGGGCTCCGGTCTCGGCGAGCGCCCTCTCGATGATCCCCAGGATGACGCGCGCCTGCTCGCCGCCGTTGCCCGGGGCCACGACGCGCCCGTCTAAGCCCACGGCCGCCGTACCCGCCACCTGCACGAGCGGGCCCACGCGCACGGCGCGCGAGTAGCCGACGATGGGCTCCCATGGCGCTCCCGTCGAAACGTTCTTCCGGCTCATGCCGAATTCCTCCGCAAGAAGTCCAAGAGGTCCGCCACGGCCCGCTCCCGCGCCGTGGGCAAATCGTGGAACAGCGCGTGATACGCGGCCGGATATTCGTGCAGCTCGATGCGCGAGGGGTTGGACGCCGAGAAGGCGCGGATCGCGGCCTCGGAGACGACGCGATCGTCCCCGGCACCGAGCACCAGAGTCGGCCAAGGGAGGCGCGGTCCCGCCGGCAGAAGCCGCGCCGCCGCCTCGCGATAGGCGGAGAAAAAGCGCGCCGTCATCCACTGGTGGGTGAGCGGATCGTTGTCGAACGCCGCCGCTTCTTCCGGCGAGCGCGAGATCATCGAGCCGCCGATGCCCGTCTTCTGCGCGAAGCGCGGTGCTACCTTCTCGGCCACCGCGGCCAGCACGAGCTTCCACGACGGGGGATCGAACCCGGGCCGAAACGCGGGCGCGGCGAGGATCAAGGCGCGCACGCGCTCGGGATGCGCCAGCGCCCAATCGAGGGCGACGAGCGCGCCCATGCTCTCGCCCAGGACAAACAGCGCCGGGGGCGATCCTTCCTCACGCCACCACGAATCCACGTCGTCGAGCAGATCCTGCCAGCGATCGATGTGACCGCGCGCGCCTCCGGCGAGTCCGTGGCCACGCAGATCGCCCACGATGACGTCGAACCCGCCCGAAGCCAATTCCGTCGCCAGAGCGGCGTGGCGTCCCGCGTAGTCGCCGATTCCGTGCACGATGAGCACGGTGCCGCGCGCGACTCCTTCGGCGCGATAGCGGCGGTTGGGATCGGGGCTCAAGGAAGAGCCGAAAGGTTCAGCGGCGCGGCGGGACGAGTGGCCGCAGGTGGACTTGCGACATGAGAGCGTTCGACGTCGTGGTCACGATGTCGACTACGGCGTCGCCGACGTCGGAAGCAGCCAAGAAGTTCTCGCGACCGGGCCCGCCCGGACCTCCGGCGCCGAAGTGCGTGTCGGTCGAGCCGGGACAGATCACGCTCACCTTGATGTGGTCGTGGCGCAGCTCGAACATCAGCGACTCGGAGAATCCCATGAGGCCGAACTTGGTCGCGTTGTAAGCCGAGATACCGGGGTTGGCGACGAGGCCGGCCACCGACGAGATGTTCACGATGTGCCCGCCGCCCTGCTGCTTCATCAAGGGCACGGCGGCGCGCGTCACCAGGAACACGCCGCGCAAGTTGACCGCGAAGACGCGATCCCAGTCGGCGAGCGCCAGCTCGTCGACGCGCCCGCGCGCCCCGATGCCCGCGTTGTTGACCAGGATGTCGAGCCGCCCGAGCTGGGCCAGCGTGTCGGGCGCGAGCCGCGCGGCTTGCTCGGGCTCGGCCACGTCGGCGGGCAGGACCACGGCGCGTCCGCCCGCCCCTTCCACCTCGCGGGCCGCGGCCTCGAGATCCGACCGGCTGCGCGCTGCGAGCGCCACCGCCGCTCCCTCGCGGGCGAAGCACTTGGCCACGGCCCGGCCGATGCCGCGCGACGCTCCGGTGACGAGCGCGACCTTGCCCGCGAGACGGCCGCTCACGGGACGCTGGTTCCGATCACGGGAGGCTGACTCCGAGGCTGACTTCCTTCAATTCTCGTCGTCTCCCTCGCGGAAGCGAAACGCCGCTTCGGCCGCCTCCTCGTCTTCCCCTGGGTCGCCGAGACTCGGAGCTTCGACCTCATCCTCGCTCGCAAGCGCGGGCGTCGCTTCGATCGGCGTTCCTTGCAGGACGAAGGCCAGGCGACGCATGTCGGGATCGATCTTGGAGACCACGACCTCGACGTCCTGATCGAGCTTGTAGCGCTCGCCCGGATGATGGCCCCAGGGCTGCGCGAAGATGTTGGACACGTGGAGCAATCCAAAGATCCCCGGCTCCAGCTCGACGAACACGCCGTATTCCTTGACCCCGCTCACGCGTCCGCGCACCAGGCGGCCGACCTCGTACTTGTCGGCGGCACTGAGCCAGGGATCGGCGGACAGCTGCTTCAAGCCGACCGAGACGCGGCCGCTCGATTCGTCGACCTCGAGCACCCGCACCTGGAGCTTCTCGCCGATCTGCACCACCTGGCTCGGATGGCGCACGTGCTGCCACGCCATCTGGCTCACGTGCAGCAGAGCGTCGATGCCGCCCAGGTCGAGAAACGCGCCGAAGTCGGTGATCGACTTCACCGTGCCCTCGACGAGGTCGCCGGGCTGCCACACGGGCATACCGAGGGCGCCGGGCGGCAAGGTCTCTCCGGCGGCGCGCCGCTCGGCGAGCCGCTTCTCGATGGCCTCGGCGCGCTCGGCAAGCTTGCCGCGCTGCCAGGCCGGAACCGCGACCTCGCCGAGTCCTTCCTGCTGCGCGAGCTCCTCTTCCACGTCGGGCTGCGGCAGGCGCGGACGCGCCGGCTCGGGTCCACGGGTCACGCGCGTGGCGCGGCGGCCGAACTGCGGACGGCCGCGATCGGCGCCCGGCATCGAGGTGCGCGGCTCGCTCCGCGGCTCGAAGGATCGCTCGGGGCGCGGCGGTGCCGGCGCCGGTGCCGGCGCCGAGGCGCGCGGGCGCTCGTAGCGCGGGGCCGGCGCCGAAGGACGCGCGTATGTATGTTGCGACGAGCCGTTGCCCCGCGGAGCGGGCGCCGCGGCCGGCGCCGCGGCCTCGGCGACCATCCCCTGTGGTGCCCTCTCCACGCCCGGCACCTCGAGCGGATCGAAGTTGCCGCCGGCGGCGTCGATCAGGTCGGCCGAAACCGTCCCCGGCACGCCCGAGATGATGATCTCCTTGCCAAAGCGGTTTCGCGCCATGGTCACCACGCGCACGAAATCGCGATCGCCGGAGAGCAGGAGCACGGTGGGAATGCCCGAGCGGTCGAGCAGCGTCTCGATCAAGTCCATGAGCAAGTCGAGGGCCGCGGCCGAGCGACGGCCGTCGCCCACGACGTGCGATTTGGAGTCGACCGCGTGAATGCCGCTGACGCGCATCTCCCGGAGCATCTCGGGCGGGATGCCGTCGCAGTCGGCGTAGGCGCGGGCGACGTTGACGAGACCGTACTTGCGGGCTTTTTCGATCAGCAGCGAGGGGGCGAGCTCGACGCCGTAGGCTTGCCGGATGCCCTCGCGGACGTTTTCGAGATCAATGAATAGCGCGACTTCCCGGCGTGGTTCCACGGTGAGATCTCCTCGAGCGGGCGGCGTACCGCCGCGCACGTTGCTGGGACAATGTCTCGATGTGTGAAGCGGGGTGGGCCGAAACCTGAAGAGGTCCACTCCGTGTGGGGTTTTCCATCCGCTGCGTTCCGATACGGCCGAATCGGCCTGCGGGTTTTCTCGTCGATGTCGTGTCCGCTTGCGGTTGCTGCGGGCCGGCGGGCACGAGGCGCATCATACTCTCCTCGCCACGGCCGGCGCGAGTCTCTTCCTTCAATCTTCTTCCCGGGCTCCTTGCACTTTTCCTGCCAGGGTGAGCGCGTCGCCCCGGCGCTCGTCCACGCGCAGCGAGGTGACCACGCGGGAGGTGCCCGCCCCGGCGTCGAAGCAAGCGTCGTGCAGGCGGCGGGTGAGGGAAAACACCTCGTCGATCGGTCCTTCGACGAGCGTGCCCATCGCGGTCAGCTCGTGGGTGAGCCCGCTCTGGCGGACTAGGCGATAGAGATCGCGGATCGAATCACGAATGGTCGGCGAGCCGGTGCCGAGCGGCGTGATGAAGATCTCGGCCACGACCCAGCCTTTCTCCGGAAGTCCCAGCGCTCTTCCCCCCTGCACGCCTCGCCTCAGGGAGCGTCTTTATGCGGCGGGTCGGTGGGCGGCGTGGCCGGTGAGCCCGGCGAGGCCGCGGCTTCCAGCTGATCCTCGTAGTCCTGGAAGCTCTGATTCTTGTAGTGGCCGTCGCCGAAGTAGCGCAGGACGCTCAGAAAATCCTCGGCCTTCATGTAGCCCGGGGCGGTGGCGAGATGCTTGCCGTCGGGCGCCAGGAAGAGCGTCGTCGGGTAGCCGGTGATGCGGAATCCGGCCGCCAGCTCGCGATACGTGTAGTCGCCCCCCGCGTAGTGCACGCGCGTGTCGGCTTCGGCGTTCAGGCGCACGGGCACGAACGACTTGTCGAGGTAGCTCTGCACCTCGGGCTTGGCGTAGGTGTCCTTGTCCATGCGGCGGCACCATCCGCACCAGTCCGTGTACACGTCGGCGACGATGATCTTGTTGGAAGACTTGGCTTCGGTGAGCGCGTCGCCGAGCGCGCGCCAATGCACCTCGGCGGGGGCGTCGGCGGTCGGCTTGGCGGACGGCTTGGCGCCCGCCTTCACGGTCTTCGAGGCGGCCAGCGAAGGGTCGGTCACCAGGGCGGCCGCGAAGACGGCGAGCCCTCCGGCGACGATGGAAGCGAGAAACAGAAGCAAAGCGGCGCGTGCTCGCATGGCGATCTGGATGCGGAAATCCATGTGCGGTTCGCTTTCCCTAAGCCTCCGCCCGGGAGCGGAGGAGATCTCGATGCGGGGGCCGATCCTTGCCCGCCGTCCAAGAAGAGCGGCGTCGACGAAGCGGGTCGTCCATGGACACCGCCTCCAAGCGTAGCACCCTGGGGTCCCTGCCCCCAACCGGGGCCGGGGGGCCACCGATCTACAATCGCACCCAGGTCTTCTCGGCCACGCCGCAGTGCTCCGGATGGTCGACAAAGAGCAACGTGGCGCGGCGCCCCGACGCCCCCACCACCGTGACCTTGTACGAGCGGCTCGCCCCGCCGCAGGCGAAGGCCGTGTCCGCGAGGCCGAACGAATCGGTCACCAGGGCCGCGAACGGAGCCTGGTTCGAGAGGTCGACGAAGTTGCCGGATCCGCCCGCCACCGGGCCCCCGGTCACCGCGTCCACGATGTGCAGCTCGTGGCGCTCGATGGCCGCGGGCGCGGCTCCGCCCAGAACCGCCACCGTGTCCTGCTGGTGCGCGCCGTAGACGATGATGCGGATGGTGCGCGCCGGCGGATCGGCGACCACGAAGTTGCCCTCCAGGATCGTGTCGCGCGCCGTGCACGGCGTCTTGGGATCCTGCACTTCTTTCATGATGCACTGCGCGAAGTAGGTGCTGTCGTCGATCTGCTGGAAGCTCACGCCCTCGAAGCTCTGGCAGGTTCCGGTGCTCAGCCAGTGGATCTTGACCTCGAGCTTCTGGCCCGGGGCCACGCTGTCGGGCGCGGTGACGGCGACGATGTCCGGGGTCGAGTGCGTGGTGACCACGTCGCTCTTGCCGCTGCAGCCGGAAAGGAGAACGAGAGCGAAGAGGGCGAAGGAGGAAAAGAGAGGACGAATGGCATTTCCAAAGGCATAGGGTCGACGCATACGACGAGTCTAGCCCAAGTTCCGTCCCCCGACGCGGCGAATCGCCCCGCTTCGTCCCTGGCATCGCCCCGCTTTCGTCCCGGCGTGACCGCCATCCCCCTCATTGGAAGGCGGCGCCCGGCTCGGCTAGACTGGGAGAGCGCTCCGCCGCCTCCCGGCCTCCAGGGAGCGGGGCGGAACGCGATCCGGCCAGGCCGCCGGCATCGTCCACGCTTCCTGATCGCGCATGCCATTGCTCGCCCGCCATCCCGAGGAGACCCTTTGAAGCGCCCGCGCCTCGTCCTGTCTCGACGCATTCCCTTCGCCTTTCCGCTCGCGGTCGCCCTCTTCCTCACCGGCTCTCTCGGCACGGTCCGAGCGGCGGTTCCCCTGGGCGCCAATCTGCTCAGCAATCCTTCCGCCGAGGACGGCACGCTGCTCACGCCCACCGGCTGGGACACCTCGATCACTCAGGTGCCCACGGCGCGCTTCGGCTGGGATTCCGATCAGGCGCACGACGGCAAGCGCTCGCTCTACATCATCAACACGGGGAACGTGATCCCGGTGTGGTTCAACTGGAGCCAGACGCTGGCCGGCGTGAACGACCTGGGCGGCAAGCAGCTCACGCTGCGCGCCTGGGTGAAGACGCGGAATCTCTCGGGCAAGGCGTACCTGCTGCTGCAGGCCTATCGCGACACCGTCCTGATCGAATCCCTCAAGCAGGGCATTCCGCGCCTCGTGATGCGCCAGAAGATGAGCATCAAGCCGGCCGACGATCCGCAGCTCGAGATGGGCTGGAAGCGCCAGCAGATCTCCGGCAACCACGACGACTGGACGCCCATGGAAGTGAGCGTCTACGTGCCGCCCTCGACCAACATGGTGTTCGTGCGGGGCGGCATCTTCGGCGCCGGCGAGGTGTGGTTCGACGACTTCTCGCTCACCGCGAGCCCGGCCACTCCCGAGAAGCCGTTCCCGCTGGCCAAGAACCTGCTCGACGATCCGGGCTTCGAGGACAATCTCGACAACTGGGAGCTCTCGCTGCCGCCGCTCGAGGGGCTGCGCGTCGATCTCGACGGGCAAGTGACCCACTCGGGCTCGCAGTCGGTGCGCCTCGAGAGCCAGCGCCATCCGCCGTTCCAGCTCTTCTCCCACGTCTGCCAGGTGTTCAACACGCGCGCCCTCTCGGGCAAGCACGTGCGCATGTCGGGATGGGTCAGGACCGACCATTTGGACGCGGGCTCGGCCTTCTTCTCGATCGTCGGCACCGGCCAGTACGGGAGCTTCCGCCCGGTGATTCCGGAGGGCGTGTCGGGGACCAAGGACTGGACCTTCTTGAGCTACGAGTGCGACATCCCGAAGGACACCTACACGGTATGGGCGCGGGCGGCGTTCACCACCAGCGAGGGCAAGGTCTGGTTCGACGACGTCAAGTTCGAGGTGCTGGGCGACGCGCATCCGGCGTCGGCGAAGGCGAGACCGGGAACCCCCAAGAAGTCGTAGCGAATCACGGCAAGAGGACGAATCGGCGCGATTGGCTGAGCGAGCGGCCCGTCGCGCCGATTGCCGTGAAGCGGGCGAAGTAGAGTCCAGCGCCCCAGCCCTCGCCGCGGGCGCGCTCGCGTCCCGCCCAGGTGAGCGACCACGGTCCCGCCTTGGCGTCCCCTTGGTAGGCAAGGCTCACGCGCCGTCCGCGCGCGTCGAAGATCTCGAGCGTGATGCGGGAGGGCTCGGCGAGCTGGGCGGCGAAGCGCACGTCGCCGCGCGACGGATTGGGCTCGGGCGCGAGAAAGCGGAACGACAGAGCAGCGGGCGGCGGGGCGCCCACCGGGGCCGACGCCATGACGAGCCGGAAGTCGTCGACGAACCAGCCGCCCCCGCCCACCGAATCGTCCGACATCATGCGCAGCCGAAACTGCACCGTCTCGGTGTCCGGACTCGACACGGGAAAGTCAGCCTCTTGGAACGTGTTCGTGCTCCAGCCCGTGCTGGTTCCGCCATACACCGCCGTCCCCGGCGGCAGCGGCAATCCGGAGAAGGCGCTCAGCACCTCGGGATAGCCGCCGGTCGGCGTGATCTGGGTCCACGGACCCCCGCGTACCGACATCTCGACCACGGCGCCGTCGTAGGCCACGCCGGGCCCCGCCTGCTCGAGATCATAGCGGTGGCGGAAGTGGAGATCGGCGTTGCCGGTGAGGAAGAGCGGCGGCGTCACGAGCCCGGCATCCACTCCGGCGAGATAGTGGAGCACGCCGGGATCGCCGCACTTCCACGACGCGCGCCCGGTGGCGTCGGCCTGCGTGGTCCAGCCCCAGGCGTCGAGGGTGCCCGCTGTCACCGCGGCCGAAGCCAATCCTCCGTCGGAGAGATCGAGCGGCTCGATCCAGTCGTAACCCCACTCGAAGCCGCACCCGGGATACGGGCACTCGGCGGACGCGGACGCGTGCTGCGCCAGCGAGGCATCCACGGCGTGCGCGTCGATCGAGAGCCGATCACCCGGCAGCGCTCCGGGAAACACGTCCACGTAGAAGGTGTCGGAGGATCCCTGGCGCGTCATGTCGAGCGTGTCGCGCACGCCGCTGTTCACCGACAGCGTGGCGAAGACGCGCGCGAGCCCGAGATTGTCCGAGGCGCGAGCCCGGAAGCGATACGGAAGAAGCCCCTGCTTGATCTCGGCCGGCGGCGAGAGGAAGGAGACGGAAGGCGGCGTGAGATCCGGACCCACGGCGAAGGTGTCGAGCACCGCGGGCGCGCCCGCCGGCCACCACCCCTCGATGCCCGTCGAATCGGAGAGAGCGTGCACGAAGTAGCGCACCGAGCTCGCGGAGGGGAGCGGCGGAATCGTGGCCGTGAAGCGGCCGGGCGGACCCTGGGTCATGGGCAGGGTGGTGAGCGATCCGCCGTTCACGCCGTAGGAGAGCTGCACGCCCGAAGGATTCACCGCCAGCGGCAGGCTTCCCGGCACGATCGACACCCGGGCCGTGACCGGATGGGTCGCCGCCGGGTTCTCCGAGTCGGGCACGCGATCGGCGTCCACCGCCACCGAGCCCGCATGATGGATCAGGGTGGCGTCCATGGTGGCGCGGTTGCCGGAGGCATCCGAGAAATAGCTCGGCCACAGAAGGCGGATGTTGTTGACCTTGTCGAGATCCGCCTGCGTGGGCGTGGTGCCGTTGGCGATCAAGAGAATGAACGCCGAGCGGTGGGCCTTCTGGCTCGTGCTCGCGTCGGGCACGCGCGGGCCCGCGGCCGAGATCACGTCGTTGATCGTGAAGCGATACGGGGAAACGTCGCACGTGACGCCGGCCAGCGGATGATGATCGCGTGTGTAGTTGGCGGGCGGCTGGCAGTTCGCCGGGCTGCCCAGGACCGCGATGCTCTCCACCTCGGCGGGCGTGTAGACGCCCATCAGATAGCGCTCGAGATCGCCGTAGCGAAGCGTGGCCCCCGCCGTGGTCCACGATCCGTTGCCGTTGTTCTGCCACTGGTTTCCACCCAGCTCGGAGGCTTGGTCGTCGAGATAGAACTGCCAATGCGCGCGGTTCGACTCGAGCAGCGACGAGACGCCGACGCCCGCCGAATCCACCTTCACGTAGGCGCCCCAGCGGTGCATCGCCTCGTGGGCGATGATGTCCATCGAGTTGTTGGAGACGTTGAAGTCCTGCAGCGGATCCGAGGGATAGATCGAGAGGTTGTTGAGCTCGAGCACCGAGTGCAGGCGGCCGGTGAGAGCCCCGAAGTCGAGCCCGTAATCGAAGAGCGGGATCCCGATCCCCTGCACATCCTGATGCACGTTGTCCTCGAACGCGGTCGCGTGCCCGCCCAGAAGCCAGGAAGGCACCGAGGAAGCCGTGTAGATGCACAGGTAGTCGTAATCGTCGCCGTGCGTGCGGTAGAAGGCACGCGCCACCGCCACTTCGTCGGGCTCCACGTGCGTGCCCGAGGGCACGAACATCGTGCCGTCGTCCTCGATGACCGCGATGTCGCCGTGGTCGTAGCTTTGCGTCGTGGGCAACGACTGCGGCGCGACCGCCTGCCAGGCCGCGTGCGCCGCGAGTCGGTCGAGCACGAGCTCCGGGCTCGAGCCGCAGCGCAGGCCCGGCTCGGCGACCGGAAGGTTCCAGGATTGCGGGCGAGGCGAGACGCCGGCGGCAGGCGAAGCCACCGGCCGGGCGTGAGCCGGCGATGCCGGTGCGAGCGCGAGCGAGGCGAGAAGAAAGACGGAGCCAAGGCGCGGGGAGAGTTCGCGCCCGCGAAGCCGGTGACGCGCGGGCATGAGGCGAGTCTATCGCAGGGGAACGGCTTGGAGATAGCGCGCCCCGGGCCCCCGCCCGTCACCTCCCCTCCCGCGCTCGAAAGCGGCTATCATGAAGCGCTCCGGCCGCGGCGCGACGCCTGCCTCGCCTATTGATCAGGGAACTTTCATGTCTTGGATCGATTCGGAAGACGGGCCCCAGATTCGCCTCGGCCCTGAGACGTTTCTGCCCTTCGAGCGCGGGCTCGGACGCGAGTGGCTGCTCGCCAACGGCATCGGCGGCTTCGCGTCGTCCACGGTGCTCGGCGCCAACTCGCGGCGCTACCACGGTCTTCTCGTGGCCGCCAGCCGTCCGCCGGTGGGACGCATTGTGAGCGTCGCCAAGCTCGAAGAGACGGTGCGCGCGCCGATTCAGGAGAGAGCGCGCTTCGCGTCCGCCTTCGAGGACGATGCCCCTGCCGACGAGGCCATCGAGTTCGAGCTGTCGTCGAACCAGTACCCGGAGACCGTGCATCCGCGCGGCTTCCTGCGTCTCGAGTCGTTCACGTGGGGACGGCGCCCGCGCATGCGCTATCGCCTGCGCGACGTATGGATCGAGAAGAGCGCGTTCATGGTTCCGGGCGCCAACACGACGGTCGTGACCTACGAGCATCTCGACGGTCCCGACGCCGAGCTCACGCTGCGCCCGCTCGTCGTGCACCGCGACTACCATGCGCTTTCACGCGAGAACTCGGCGCTCAATCCCCATCCGGAAGCGCTCGGCGGTCTGGTCACGCTCCGCCCCTATCTCGGGCTTCCCGCCATCCGCATGGCCTCAACGCACGGCACCTTCTTGCCCTGGCCGGTCTGGTACAAGGCGATGGAGTACGCCATCGAAGTGGAGCGCGGGCTCGACTTCCGCGAAGACGCCTTCTCGCCCGGCACCTTCGTGTTGCGCCTGGCCGTGGGTGAGACCGTGGCCCTCGTCCTCTCCACCGAAGATCCTTTCCCGGGCGGCGCGCGCTTCGATCCGGCTCTGTCGCAAGCTCTGGCCGCCCTCACGCGGAGCGCCGCCGAGCACGGCGCCGAGTCGAGCGAGGCTCTGGCCACGGGCGAGGCGTTCCAGCGCTCGCTTCTGGCCTGGGCCGAGCGGGCGTGGCTCGACGAGACCGGCCGCCAGCGGCGCGTCGAAGGATCGCCGGCCCGCATGCGCGACGTGGCGCGGCGGGCGCGCCAGGAACGCGAGCGCGATCTGGGCTTGCCGGCCGCGCCGCCCACGGTGGCGGGTGGCGCCGGGACGGCGATGATGGAAGCTTCGGCTCCGGCGCGCGAGCGCGAGCGCGAAGCCCCGGCCGAGGAAGCCGGCGAGGAGCGCTTGGCGGAAGACTCGCTGCGCCTGCTGGCGCGGGCGGCCGACGCCTTCTGGGTGCGGGGCGACAGCGGCCCCATGGTGCTCGGCGGCTATCCGTGGAATCCGGGCTCCGGCCGCGACACGATGATCGCGCTCCCCGGACTCCTGCTCGCCACCGGGCGGCTGGGGCTCGGGCGCGAGGTGCTGGCGAGCGCCTGCGAGCGTCTCGATCGCGGCCTGATCCCGAACGCCTATCCGGAGGTGGGCGACCAGCCCTCCTACGCCTCGGCCGACGCCTCGCTCTGGATGTTCCGCGCCGGCGACGCCTACGTGCGTCTGTCGGCCGACGAGGACTTTCTGCGCGGCACGCTGTATCCCGCGTTTCGCGACATCCTCGGCCAGCACCAAAAAGGAACGCGCTACGGCATCCGTCTCGACGAGGACGGGCTCCTCACCTCGGGCGACGTCGACGTCGCGCTCACCTGGATGGACGCGCGCGCCGAGGATTGGATCGTCACCCCACGTCGCGGCAAGCCCATCGAGGTGAACGCGCTCTGGCACTTCGCGCTCGTGGCGCAGGCCGCGTTCGCCGAGCGCCTGGGCTACGGCGCCGACGCCGCCTACTACGCGGCGCTGGCGGCGCGCACGCGCAATGCCTTCCGCGCCGCCTTTTGGGCGCCCGCGCTGGGCTACTTCCACGACGCGGTGGACGACGAGGGGCCGGATCCGAGCCTTCGCCCCAATCAGGTGCTCGCGATCTCCTTGCCCACGGGCCTCGTGCCGGCCGAGCACGCGCGCTCGGCGCTGGCTGTGGTCGAACGGGCGCTGGGCACGCCGGTCGGGCTCCGCACGCTCGCCGCCGACGACACGCGCTATCAGGGCTGCTACGTCGGCGACCGCGTGACGCGCGACGCCGCGCGCCATCAGGGCACCGTCCATCCCTGGCTGCTGGGTCCCTACGTGAGCGCCTACCTCAACGCCCATGGTCGCTCGGCGCGCACGCGCGCGCACGCCCGCCGCCTCTTGGCGCCGATCACCCAGCATCTGGTGGACGGCGCCCTGGGCACGATCTCCGAATTGTTCGACGGTGACCCTCCGCATGCGCCGCGCGGCTGCTTCGCGCAGGCTCGGGCCGTGGCCGAGATCGCGCGCGTCTGGATCGAGGAAGGGCTGTAGCCGTCGTCGCCATCTTGCTCGGCGTCACCGTGCTGGCGAGCGCACCGGGCACCATCGCGTTCGACCTTCGCAACTGCCCCGACTGGCGTTTCATCGCCGAGCACCGATACGCGGCCGCCATTCTCTCGGCCCGCGCCAAGGACTGTGGGGCCGCCGACTCGCTGCGCGCCCGCGGACTGCGCGTCGGCTACCACATCCAGCCCTGGCTCCCGGCCTGGGACGGCGCGGCCGAGACGACGTTCACGCTCGACCGCACCCTCTACCGGCTCACGAGCTCAGAAGCCGCGTGGCTTCGCGACTCGACAGGCAAGGTCCCGCTCGTCCACGAGCCCGGCATCACCGGGCTGCCGTACGACTATTCACAGCTCGATTTCGCACGGCGCTTCGGCCAGGCGCTGGCCGCGTTCGATCCCGCGGCCGATTTCTGGTACTTCGACTACGGCGACATGAAGTCCGGCATTCCGTGGGTGGTTTCGTTGCGCCGCGTGGCGTCGGACCGCTGGCCGCGCTGGGCCGAGGGCTATCGCCTGGTGGCCGAGCGCGCGCGCGGCGAGCGCGTCTGCTTCTATGGCAAGGGAGACGACTTCCTCTGCCCCGAGTGCGACGTCTATCCGTTCGAGGGCGTGGGCGACGAACCTGGCGATCTCTATGGCTACGCACGCACGCTCGCGATGTGCCGCGCGGCGGAGCGCGAGGGAAAAGCCGGGCTGATCTTTTGTCAGAAGGCGCAGGCCCGCCACCGCCGGGTTCTCGCGGCCATCGCGCTGCTCACGGGAGCGTGGTTCAACTGGCGGGACTTCGCCGCTCCAGGTGGCTTCGACAAGAATCTCCCCGACCCGGAGCATTTCGAGCTGGAGCTGGGAGCGCCGTCCGACACCATGCGCCAGGTCGCGCCCGGGGTATGGCGGCGCGCGTACCAAAGAGGCTTCGTGATCGCCAACCTGGGCGAGGTCCCCTACCGACTCTCCGACGCCGTCATGGTGGCGCCGCTCGACGGCCTGGCGGCCCAGACGCGTGATGCCAGCGGGCGCAAGGCCCGCTGGCTCACGAATCAAGCGAAGTAGGTCGCCGGCTCAGCGATCGTCATTGTCGTCGTGGTAGCTCGGATCGCCGCGACGGAACCCGCGGTCGTCGTAGCCATTGTCATAGCGATCGTCGTCGCGATCGTAGGTCCGATCGTCGCCGTACCCCTGGTCGTCCTCGCAGTCGCCGCGCTCCCACGCCTGGCCCGCCTGATCGCGACAGGCGTCGAGCTGGTCGTCGTCCCAGGGCTGGCACAGCACCCGCCCCACCGGACGATCCGGGCAATATTGCTCGTGGCGCGCCCACGCGTCGTACGAGTTGAAGTAGGCGCCGCAGAAGCTGCAGCCGTAGTACGGATGCTGCTTGCTGAAGGCGAAGTTGAGATTGAGCCCGCCAGTGTGAATGCCGACCGCTCCCGACACGCTCCGGTAGGGCGCGGCCCACACCGGGACGGGCTGCACGACGACGAAGCGCGGGCGGCGCACGACGAAGGCTTCGGTGAACACCGGACGCAGCACCACGGTGTTGGTGCGGCGGACGATGACGTAGCCGTGCGTCGGCGCGTAGGCGTAGCGGCCGTGCCCGCGCCAGCCATGCGCCGGCGCCCAGGGCGGCGGATCGGCCGAGGCAGTCTGGGCGACGAAGGGAAGAACGAGGGTCGCACCCGACAAGGCGAGAGCGGCGGCGCGCAACCGGAAGTGGGATCTCTTGCTCATGGTGTACTCCTCACCGGCTCGAGGTGTCGCGGGTCGGAAGGCGGAGAGCCAGGGCAACCGCGAAGTCATGAGGGCAAGCCCTGTGCCAGTCGCCAAGTCTTTCATTTGTCGCCGCATGCGACGCCTCGTCAGGGATTCGTGAGGCTCATCGGCCGCACTCGCGAGCGCCCCCGCCACAACGCGCGCGATGCAATCCGAACCCGAGCGAACGAGTTTCCATCGCGTTTCTGTCCCAGAAAATCGTGACAAAATCCGCTTGTCCGCCGCGCAGAACGCGTGCTACGTTTCTGCGCCTTTCGAAGACGGTCTCGTCTCGACGATCGCCGCCTTCACCGCGTGGTTACAACTCGCGTCTCGCCAAGCGATTGAATTCGATGTCCAGCAAGCCTCGGCCCCCGACGAACGAGCCTTTTCCCGATCGTCCCGGATCGGTGGAGAACTCGTGGATAGAAGGGAGGGATCCCTCACCCAAAGCCGTACCCCTTTTCCACTTGGACCCGGCGTGACGCGCGTGGATAAGTCCCGCTCGCGAGGCGCCGATCGGAGTCCGCACCCGCAGGAAATAGCCTTCGGCTGCGGCTTCCGTCGACTTCGACGGTCTGTGGAAAACATCCGACACTGAAACCGCTCACATTCTCGAAAAAGGACATGTTCCATGCAGACGACCGCCCCGGACTTCCCGCTGGCCTCCGGCGAGGAATGGGAGAGCATTCTCTCGGCCCTGCGACCTCAGCTGCCGAGTGACCAGGCGTTCGAAACCTGGTTTCGGCCCCTGCGGCCGCGTCACGTGAGTTCGGACCTCATCGAGCTCGAGGTTCCGAATCTCTTCTTCGTCGATTGGATTCAAGAGCACTACCTTTCCCCCCTCACCGAAGCGGTCCGCACGGTGCTGGGGGGCGATGTCCAGGTGCGCTTCGCCATCAGCCCCGATCTGGAGGTGCCGCGCGAGGCGGGCGCCAAAGGCTCAGCGACGAACCGCCCCTCGGGCGTCGGCGCCTATCCCGCGCCCGAGCCGGCGGCGAACGGCGGCTCCCATCCCGAGACCTGGGGCGCGCCGCGGCGTACGCCCGTGGTCTCCACGCTCGAGCCGCGCCTCAATCCTCGTTTCACCTTCGAGAATTTCGTCGTCGGTCCGTCCAACGACCTGACCCACGCGACCTGCTTGGCGGTGGCGGAGAATCCGGGCTTCAACTACAACCCGCTCTTCATCTACGGAGGGACGGGCCTCGGGAAGACGCATTGCATGCAGGCGGTCGGGCACGCGGTGCTCGAGCGCCGTCCCGAGGCGCGGGTCCTCTACATCTCGGCCGAGCGCTTCATGAACGAGATGATCTTCGCCATCCAGCGCGGACAGCAGCTCGCCTTCCGCGAGAAGTATCGCAACGTCGATCTCCTGCTCATCGATGACATTCAGTTCCTGGCCGGCAAGGACGGCACCCAGGAGGAGTTCTTCTACACGTTCGGCGCCCTGCACGAGGCCCACAAGCAGATCGTGATGACGAGCGACAAGGCGCCGCGCGAGATCAAGGGCTTGGAGGAGCGTCTGGTGTCGCGCTTCACGCAGGGCATGGTGACCGACATCAAGCCGCCCGACCTCGAGACCCGCGTCGCCATCTTGAAGCAGCGCTCGGCGGCCTACGGCTACGAGCTGTCGAACGACGTCGCCCTCCTGATCGCGAGCCGCGTGCGTGCCAACGTCCGCCACCTCGAGGGCGTGCTCGTGCGCCTCACGGCGCTCACCGAGCTGGGCGGCACGAAGATCACGATCGGGCTGGCCGAGGAGGTGCTGCGCGACTACGCCACGGCCGACGCGCCGGCGCTCACGCTCGAGCGCATCGCGCACGTGACCGCCGATCATTTCAACGTCTCGGTGGACCTCATGCGCGGCAAGCGGCGCACCAACACGATCGCTCTCCCCCGCCAGGTGGCCATGTACCTGGCCCGCCGGCGCACCACGCTCTCGCTCTCCGACATCGGGGTGTGGTTCAAGCGCGATCACACGACGGTGCTGCACGCGTGCGGCAAGATCGACCAGCTGCGCGAATCGGATCCGCATGTCGGCACGGCGCTGCGTGAGATCCTCGAGCGCTTGGGACAGCCGTAGCGAGATTCGTCCTCTTCCCCTTCTGGGCCCCGTTCCGTGCGCGGAGCGGGGCCTGATTTTTTCGTCCCAGGGACCTGGAAAACTCGTGGATGAAGACAGGGAAACTGGGGAGAACCGAGGGCCGGCTGGGGAGCGTTTCGGGGCCCTGGGGACCGGTCTGGAAAGGTGGGATGGTTATCCACCCTGGTATCTACATGATAAAGTATTTATTTACAAATACTTACAGATATCTTGGTCCCACTTGTCCCCGGGCTTACTAGAACTAGGCTTTTGAAAGGAATAAATCATTGAAAAAATAGGGCGTTAGGACAACTCGAGCATTGCTTCCCGAGACCCCCGTTTCTATACTGCAGCCGGTAGCCAAAACGGGCCTCTCCGCACGGTCGTTTTTCGCGCCCCGGCGTCCCCGCAAGGACGCCCCCGATTCCCGAGAAGAAGGGCACTCGCATGGACATCACCAT
>DATFWU010000019.1:0-2173 GCA_035259005.1 Candidatus Eiseniibacteriota bacterium | reverse complement strand
GTTCGCCAAGCCGGCGGCCACGTCACCGGTGTCACGCTCGACGGCTTTCGCGATCGCACGCCCAACGCCTACTTGAGCGACCGCGTTCATACCGACTCGTTGATCGAGCGTCTCGGCGTGCTCTTTCGCTCCGACGGATTCATCGTGCTCGAGGGCAGCGTGGGCACGCTGACCGAGCTTTTCCTGGCGTGGAATCACGCCGTGCTCGAGCACGAGTCGCCGCGTCCCGTGGTGTGTCTGGGCATGGCGTGGCCGGGATTCCTGGCCGCGCTGCAATCGCTGCGACTGGTGGACGATCCGGGATTGCTCGCGCTCGTGGAGTGGGCGAAGGATCCGGAGGAAGCGGTCGACGCGCTGGTGCGTGCGCGCGCCGCGGTGACGCGACAGAAATAAAAAGGAGGGGCCGGATCCGGCGGGCCTCCCGACCGAGGTCCCTGGGGGCCGCGAGGGTACCGCCGTTTCCAACCCCTCGTATGCAGAGGGTCGCGAGGCTCTCGCCCCGCTCATTGAGTCGAATTGTATACGCATCCCCCTCGGCGGCCACAAGGGGTCTCGTGCGGGGGATGTCGAAAAAGCGGCGATTCCCTCCCTCTTACCCCGCAAACATCTTCGAGTTTCGCTTGCCGGCCAGGACCTTTTGCAGAAGGTCCGTGGTGTTGCTCGCCGGGTCGAAGAAGGCCGCCTGCCAGTCCGGCTGGGAAGCGTCGAGCAGCACGCAGTACATGGCCCCGACCTCCCGCAAGGTGACCAGGGTCACGCCCTTTACGTCTCTCTCCTTGCCCGCCGCCAGGTGCTGGCGCCAGGCCCGGGCCCGGAAGGCGAAGTCCGCCCCCGGCTCGGGCAGGGCGTAGCTCGTATCGCCGGCCACGACCGAGCGCGACTCGTTTTCCAGGAGAACACTCATGTAGCGCGCCGCCCCCTCGGAGCGGCAGGCTGCTTCGTACCAGTCGAGCGCGTCCTTGAGCTTGAGGTCCTTGGCGGAGATGTCCTCGGCCATGCCGCGCGCCCGGATCGCCTTGTGCGCCAGGGCCGAGCGTACCTTGGGATCGTCGGTCAGGATCGCGCCCCGGAGCGCCACCGCCTCGGTGTCGAGCCAGGCCACGAGGTCGGGGCTCGTGCGCAGGGTGAGGATCCTCTGCATCTGCGGGAAGCCGCCCCACTGCGGCTTCCAAGCCATGGTCTCGTAGACCATGAAGTCGCGCGTGGCGATGAGCGCCGACGTCCCGGGTCGAGAGCCCGGGGTGCGCTGGCCCTCGGCGCTATAGCTCACGCACCACCAGCGATTGCACTCCTCGATCCGCATGTCGGGCTCGGTGCCTCCCCCCAGCCGCTGCAACGAAACGTAATAGTAGCCACCCCCCGGAATCTCCCGGGGCGCGGTCGTCGTGCTCGGCGGATCGGGATGGAGGACGAAGTAATCGTACGGGCTCCCGCGCACCACGAGCGGCGCGGGCGAGTGCGTCACCCACGCTGGCCAGAACGCCTTGCCGACACGCGAGCGCAAGCGCCACGACGTCTGGATGTCGACACCGACACTGTCGGGGAGCGGAATGGGATGGAATTCCTTGGGCGGCGTCATGCTGGCGCCACCCGGCGCGCCGGAGTGAACCTGCGTGATGGACGTGTTGACCTTCGACGAATCCGGCGTCGCGGCGTGGGACGTGGACGCGAACCCGAGCGCGAGCGTCGCGCCCAGGACGAGCGAACAACGATGGGCGATCAGCATCGGGAGCGAATCTTCCTCATGGATGGTCAGCCGGCGTGCACCGGCTTGGGTGGGACTTCCTCGAGATCGGCCGTGAAATGGCGCAGGTATGGTGCCGCGTGGCGGATGCGCAGGCCGCGCAACGCTTCTCTGTCCTTGTAGATCTGGATCACGCTCTCGGCCACGTAGCGCAGGTGCGCGCTCGTGTAGACGCGGCGCGGAATGGCGAGCCGCACGAGCTCGAGGGCGGGACCCGCCTCCTGGCCCGTAGCGGGATCGGCGTGGCCGAACATGAGCGAGCCGATCTCGACCGCGCGGATGCCGAAATCGCGGTAGAGCGCGACCACGATCGCCTGCCCGGGAAACTCGGAAGGCGGAACGTGGGGCGCGAAGGCGCGGGCGTCGAGATAGACGGCGTGGCCGCCCGGCGGCCGCACCGTGGGCACGCCGGCCGCGTGCAGCGTCTCG
>DATFWU010000018.1:0-21288 GCA_035259005.1 Candidatus Eiseniibacteriota bacterium | reverse complement strand
CTCATCGCCGAGGGCTCATCGCCCCGCTCATCGGTCCGGCGCCGCCGGACCCACCGACACGCGCCAACCGGGGAGCAGCGAGCCCACGGGCGCCTCCGCGTAGCGCCCGGAGCCCTGGCTGGGGCGCGTGCGATACACCTCGCGGTTCTGGTCGTCATAGACCGAGAGCGAGAGCGAGCTCGAGATGCGCTCGGCGTGATAGACGGCGGGGTCGCCGAACACGCGCGCCGCAAGCAGGCGCTCGAGATACGCGCGGCGCAGCACCTCCGCGTGCAGCTCCCACCCCGCGGCGGCCACCACGTGTCCCTCGAACCCGACCAAGGGCACGAGGACGAGCGGGCGCTCGCCCTGGGTTTGCGGCACGACGAAGATCGTGTCGTGGACCGCGCCGACGAGCGCGCGCCACATCGAGCGCGGCGCCGACACACGGAGCGCGACGCTGTCGGCCGCCTGCCCTGGCATGGTGATGATCTGGCTCGGATCGCCCTCGGTGGCGCGCCGGATGTCCCCGTCGCTCACCAGAAACGGCCGCGCCAGCAGCGAGTCGCCATCCTCCATGAGACGGAGGAGCTCGGGGCTCGCGCCGGCGAACGAGGTGGCGAGCCGCGCGTCGGCCGAAGCCTGGACCACGCGCCGCTGCACGTCGAAGGCCAGCGCGCGGGAGGTCAGCCTGGCGGCGTAGCCGCCGAAATCGGAGCGGCTGTCGGCAAGGAAGTGCGTCAGGGAAGCGGCCGCGGCCGCGAGCAACGGCACCGCGATCAGCGTGAAGAGAAGAAAGCGACGGCGGCTTGCGGTGGCGCGCACGAACGGCATGTCAGCCTCCGGCGGCCGGCGGCGGGCTTCCCCGCCGCGACGTGCTCAGCGCGATCGCTGTCTCAGCGCGAGGGCGAGGACCGCATCGCCTCGTCCGACTGCTCCTGCTTGGAGCGGAGATAGATCTCGTGCAGCACGCGCTGCGCGTCCGGATCCGAGCTTCGCATGAGGAAGATGGCGCCGTTCGAGGTCAGCGAAACCTCGCGATCGATTTTCGAATAGATGTGGTGGCTGGCCTTGCAATAGGAGCAGAGCTTGAAGTGGTCGGGGTCCTTGCTGAACTCGGTCAGCTCGTCCTTCACCCACTCGACGTTCTTCTGGACTTTGGGGACCAGGTGCGGATCGGACACCGAATACACGATCCCGGTGCCGTTCTTGAGCTCGATGAATTCCATGCTGGCGCCGCAGTCGCGCATGCGCGAGGCGAAGTCGGCCTGCACGTTACAGCGGTCGCAATCCGCCGCCATCGACTTCTGCGGCGGGCCCATGTACGAAACCTTGCCCGCCCAGGCGGCACTGACGGCCATCCCGGCGAGCGCGAGCGCGGCCAACGTGACGGCCGGAGTCTGGCGGCGCCACGTCCCCTGGCGCGGCCGCCCGGCCGAGTGCGGGAGCAACTTCATCGATCTACCTCTTCCATCTTCCGCAGCAGCTGCGGTTGCGCGACGACGATGACAGAGCACGGCAGACCCGAGCTCGCGGCCCGGCCGGTCTCGAACTGGTTGAAGTATCGGTCATTCCGGATCGGTCCATGTCAGGCGGCCGCGAACAGATTGTCAGGCTTCGGCAAACCTCTGCAGGAGAATCCCGGCGAGCGGCTCAGGATCGGGGGTCTCGAGCCAGCGACCGGAGAGTGTACAGGGCGAAGGCGGCCAGCACCAGCCAGCCGACGAGGGGGTAAACCGACCCCACGATGACGCAGGCGAAGAGGCCGAGACCATAGAGATTCTGCCCGAGGGAGCTACGCGGCGGGCTCGCCTGCCCCAGGTTGGCGGCCGCCAGGACCAGGGAGGCGCCCGAGACCGCGGTCCACAGCAAGAGCACACGCCCGGTGTGCGCGTTGGCGCGAAAGGCGGCGATGGCCGAGAGCGCGAGCGCCGACCCCAGAACGAGCGTCAGCGCGGGAGCCGCCTTGGCGATCCACGGCACGTGCCGCGGCACCGGGGAGGAGAACACGAACGGCGGCTGCTCGTGATACCAGAGAAGCAGCAGTCCCACGCCCGCCGCCGCCGCTCCCAGGACCACGACGAGACCCGCGAACACCCAAGCCGGCGGCTCGGGCGAGAGCACGAGGGCGAGCGGCAGCACGCAAAGAAAGAGCGTGAAGATCCATTGGCCGCGCAGCGAAGCGAGGCGGCGCACGAGTCGCGCGTCCTTCTTCATCCACGCCAGCGTCACCGGCGCGGCACGCCGACTCGCCTTGGCGCCCGCCACCAACACCCGCGCGCGCCGGCGCTTCCATTTGCGGATCGCGAGATGCTCGGCGAGCTTGGTCTCGGCCAGCCACGAGGCCGCGCCCGCACGCTCGGCGAGCAGCCGAAGTCCGGCGCCGAGCAAGAGCCCGAGCGCGGCGGTGACCGCGAAGGAAGAAGGGCGGTCGAGATCGACCATGGCGCCGGTGGCGGCGCGCGCCTCTCCATAGAGGAAGACGACGAGCACGGGCACGACGAGGATCACCACCCGCCCCGCGAGTCCGCCGAAGCCCGGCCCCCACCTGCCCTCGAAGCAATTCGCGTCCACCGCAGCCACGAGCTGGGACGCGGCCCATAGCCAGGCCGTCCACGCCAGCACGGCGAAGCCCGACACCGTCGCCTGGCCGAAGGCCAGCGGATGGAGAAAGAGCCCGAGCCCCAGCACGAGCATGGGCAGCGACACGAAGGCGAGGCGGTCGGCGCGAAACGCCGCCCGCGCGCGCGGCGGGATCGGCAGGTAGGCAAGACCGCGCGCGTCGCCGCCGCGCACCGAAAGGCGCGGGGCGAGCAGCGCGAGCACGAGGGTGGAGAGCGCCAGTGTAGCGGCCACGAGGCGCGAGACGCGGGTGACCAGGGAGGCTCTCGGGTCCGTGGGATCGGCTTCGTAGTACGAGGTGGCGCCGTAGGTGGCGAGCAGGATCACCGAGACGATGCCGAGCCCCACGATCTCGAGCCGCAACACCACGGGCAGGGAGCGCGCCCCGTTTTGCACGCGCCGAAACCCGGCCCGGACGAGCGCCCTGTAGGCCGGGCCGGGGGACGCCAAAGGCCCGGCAAGCCCCGGTGCCCCCGCCTGCCCGCCGTCGGACCCCCCCTCCCCGGCTGGCGCCGCCTCGGGGAGCCGTGGGACAATTCTGTTCGATGCGAACCCGGATTTCGCCATCGGTCTTTTTCATCCCCTCCGCGATCTGCGGCGTTCTCGCGTTCTGCGTGCTCTACGCCGCGGCGCGCTTGGGCGCCGGCCATCCCGACGTCGTCTACACCCTGACACCGAATCCGTCCACGGGCGAGATCCGCGTGCACATGGAGATGCTGGCGCTCGCGCCGGGACACGTCGTGCTCATGGTGCCCGACCCCTATTCGTATGCCGACCCGGGCGATGTCGCGAGCGGAGCGGGCGAGGCGGTGGGCTCGACCTTGTGGGCCGGTCAGGCCGACGCCAACGGCCACCTCTCCTTCGACTACAGAATCCAGCCCGCGCCTCCGGGCGGCGCGCGCTCCATGCTTCTGCTCGGCGCCCGCACCTTCGCCGTGCCGGTTCACTGCGACACGCGCGCCGCTCTCTTCGAGCGCACCCACCGGGGCGAGCCCCGTCACGGCCTGGTCCCGGGCTCGGCGCGTCGCATCGCGGTGCGCTTCCGGCTGCCCCCGGGCTGGGACGCTTACACGCCATGGGGTGACGCCGACAACACGGTCGAGATTCCCGACGGACGCTTCGCCCGCTTGCGCGAGTCCATGATCGCGCTCGGCGACTACGTTCCGCGGCGCTTCGAGGCGGCCGGCGCCCAGGTCGAGATGGTGACGCGCGGCGCCGATCCGGCCCACGAGGACTCGCTCGAGTTCCTGATCCGCGAGTGTCTCGGAGCGCACGCCAAGGCCGTCGGCCCGGCTCCGCACGAGCGCTTGCTCGTGATCATCGACCATCCGTTTCGCGGCGATCAGGCGGCGGGCGAGACGGCGCTCAACGCCACGAGCCTTCGCCTCTCGGCCGATCCCGGCGCGCTCGAGTCGCGCTCCTTGCCGCGCGTCGTGGCCCACGAGCTCTTCCACTTCTGGAACGGCGGCGCGGTCGAGCTCGACGATCCGCCGCTGCGCTGGTTTGCCGAGGGCGCGACCGAGTACTTCGGCTTGCGAGCGCTCGAAGCGTCGGGACGCATGACGCCGGAGCACTTCGCCGACGAGCTGGCGGGATCCTTCGATCGTTTGCGCGGCAACCCGTGGGCCGACTCGAGCCTGACCTCGCTCGGCAGCGGCTACTCGCGCGACCCGCAAGCCTGGTCGGCGACATACGCCAAGGGGCTGCTCGCGGCGTGGGCTCTCGATCTGCGCCTGGCGCAAGTGGGCGGCCTCGACGCGTTGATCAAGGACCTCGTGCGCCGCGGTCGCACGCCGGATCTGCGCGCCGAGGGACTGCGCCTGGGCGCGGGCGATCTCGGCGCCTTCCTCGATTCGCTCTCGGGCCGCTCGTTGAACGGCACGCTCGACGCCGAGCTGGCGGCGCGCGGGCTCAAGCTGGGGCGGCGCGTCACCGCCACCTGGACGCTCGGCCTGCGCTTCTTCCGGCCGGGCACTACGGAAGTGCTCGACCTCGATCCCGACGGTCCGGCCGCGCGCCAGGGCATCGAGACGGGTGATCGCATCGTGGCCGTGAACGGCCGCCCGGTCGCCGATCTCGCGGGCCTGGCCGAGACCCTCTCCGACTCGCGCGGGCCGGCGGTGAAGCTCCTGCTCGCGCACCACGGCCGCCCGGTCACGGTGACGGTGGCTCCCGAGAAGGAGCTCGTCACGGTGCTCCACACGACGCAAAACCCGGCCGGGATGGCTTCGCAGCATCCCGCGCCGGGCGAGCTCCAGCCTTAGTTTTTTCGATCCCCGCTACGACCCGCCCAGGAGATGGCCGGGGCCGCGGAACGTCGTGTCCTCGAGCCCGGCGTTGAATTGCACCGAGCTCACCGACCAGTCGTGCATCTCGGGCCGGAACGGATAGCTCATGCGCACGTCGTGCCGGGTCGGGATCCACAGCGAGTCGATCTCCTGGTAGCCGCTCAGGTCGTCGGTGTACTCGATCATGCCCGGACCCCAGAGGCTGGCGGTGAAGGTGACCGAGCGCAGGCGCATCGTCGAAGTGTCGAAGCGCGCCACGTACCAATCGTGCGAGCGATCCCCGGTGTACCACGGATAGGTGACGAGCACTTCGTAGACGGGACCGCCCGGCGGCGCCGGCCGGATGCCCATCGAGTGCTGGACCGCGTCGTCGGAGAGAAACGCGAACGGCATCTCGAAGTCGAAGAGAAACACGGGCACGGTGGAGCGCGCGGTCGCCAGATCGCCCGGCTCGCTCGAAGGCAGCTTGCCGCGCATCGCCCACGGGCCGCTCGCGCCCAGGCCGTAAGTGACCGATCCGTTCTTGTCGGTGATGCGCACGCGGCCGTACGGGAGCGCGAGCAAGGCTTCGAACGGACCGCTCACGTTCTCCACCGGCCACGGCCGCACCACGCGGGCGGCGACGCCACGCCAGTGGTCGTCGAGACGGAAGCTCACGTCCTTGATCGCCCTCCAGCGCTCGAGCCCTCCGGCCGCGTCGCAAGCGCGCTCGACCAGAGCCCGGCCTTCCCGGCGGGCTTGATCGCGCGCGATCGGATTCTTGGGCACGGGTCGTCGCGCCGACTCGCAGCCGGCGCTGGCCAGGCCTAGCGCCACGATGGCGAGCGCCAGCCAGGGGGTGGGCGCGAACGGAAGGCGACGTCGATCGGGGAACGGCGTGGCGATCATTCGGTCCTCGAGATTTCGCGTGATTCCAGGTCCGGGCCTCCAGCGGATGGGCAAGGGCCCGTGGCTCTCCGCGTCGTCCGGTGGATTGCGCAGTCTATTTAAGGGGCGGCTCGGGGGCAAGCGGTGAGGCCGGCGGGGACTTCGAGGACCATGAGGCCGGCTCGAGGTTCTCTGTGGGCACACAAGGAAAGAAGAGAGGCGCCCCTGGGTCGTCAGGAGCGCCTCGTCTGAACTCGCGGCAGGGCGCCGCGATCTCTCTCTCTATCTCCCTCACGGACTCGAGGAGGCTCTCCACTCCTCTGTCCACACATTGAGACGCCTGAGGGTGGGCTTTGGTTCCCGGAATCTTCCCGCTCGCTTGTGCGCGTTGAGTCAAGTCCTGTGGACAACTCCCGGACGCCGCATGGGAGTTCGACTTGCGCCTTGACGTGCGCAGGCCGGGCTTTTGCATCATAATGGAGGCGAGAAGTCCGATCTGGCCGTCATGCCGCAGCGGCCGGCGCGGCTCTCCTCGCGGGCGCGAGCGCTCTCGGGGGGCCGCACCCCTCGCGCGGCATTTTGCGTGTCCTTGGCATCCGAGCCAGGGCCGCGCACGGAGACCGTTCGGAAACCCGGAAGGAAGAATCAGAGTGACTCGATCGTTGGCGGAAGGCACCCGATTCGCCGAAGCTCGCAACCGCATGGTCGCCGAGCAAATCGTGGCGCGTGGCGTGAAGGACCCGCTGGTTCTCGCGGCCATGCGCTCCGTGCCGCGGCACGAATTCGTTCCTCAGGAGCTGCGCGATGCCGCGTATCGCGACAGCCCGCTGCCCATCGGGGACGACCAGACCATTTCCCAGCCCTACATCGTCGCGCTCATGACCGAGGCGAGCGGGCTGGAGGGCGGCGAGAAGGTGCTCGAGGTCGGAACCGGCTCGGGCTATCAGTCGGCGGTGCTCGACGAGATCGCGGGCACGGTGTTCACGATCGAGATCGTTTCCGCGGTCGCCGAGCGCGCGCGCGAGAATCTCGACCGCCTCGGCTATCAGGACGTGCGCTTGCGCGGCGGCGACGGCTATCGCGGATGGCCCGAAGAAGGCCCCTTCGACGTGATCGTGGTCACGGCGGCGCCGGATCACGTGCCGCGCCCGCTGCTCGATCAGCTCAAGCCGGGCGGACGGCTCGTGCTCCCGGTGGGCAAGACGCGCCAGAAGCTCCAAGTGTGGACCAAGACGGATCACGGCTTCGAGCAGCGCGACCTGATTCCGGTTTCGTTCGTGCCCATGACCGGAGAGGCGCGCGGCGAAGAGGCGCCGGACCCGAACAACACGCATCAGAAGTAGACGCGGACGACGTTCGTCGCGCCGCAGGCACCCAGGGCGCTCCCCGGCGGAGCGCCCTTCTCGTTTCGGTGGGAATCACGCGCAAGCCGGCCTCGAATCCCAGGCGCAGATACGCCGGGCGCACGACGAACTCGGGATCGAAGGCGCGCGCGTGGATGCGGAACTCGCCCGCCCCGTATTCGCTCACCAGCGTGACCGGAATGCGAAACGTCGGAAACAGCCGGGCCGGCAGGCGCACGGCCACGCCCCTCTTCAGGAGACCGAGCAGCTTGGCCAGCGTGCTGTCGGCGTCCATGGCGATGCCGCAGCGGCTGAAGCGGTCCTGCTCCTCGAGCATGCGCCGCACGCGCTCGCGCGAGGACGGGACCGGAGCGGCCGGAACCCGGATGCGGTCGCGCCGCAGCGTGGTCTTTCCCACCAGGAACGAATCGGCGAGCGCCAGGTGCACGACGCCGCGCAGCTCGGCCTTGAACGGCAGCGCCACGCCGTCGAGCGTGTCGCGATATTGAAATCCCTTGCACACGATACTGGTGAGAAACGCGGGATCCCAGTCGAGGTCGCAGGCGATCTGGCCGCGGCCCGACAGAGCCTGCACCGGCACCCGGCACACGAGCTGGTCCGGCGGGCGGAGCGCGATGACGAGCGGCCCCGCCGGGCGCAAGCGCCCGGTGAGCTTGAGGATGCGAAACGTGCCCTGGATGCGCCCCGCGCCCACGTTCTTGCCCAGCACGCGCGCCTTGACCTGCTGATCGATCTTGGCATGGATGTCGCCACCCACGTCGAGATCGGTCTCGTGCAAATAGGTGTTCACGAAGTGCTGCGCGAGCCGCTCGAGATAGCCGTCGGGCACCACCGCGCACACGTCCTTGTCGCTCGCGGCGAGGGCACGCCACAGCGTGTCGCGCTGGGCCAGCTCGTGGACGCGGACGAACAGGCGCTCACGCTCGGCCAGGAGCGCGTCCCTGCTCACCTTGACGTTGTGGCGGCTCGACTGCCGCACCGTCGCTTCGAGTCGCTTGGTCCACGGCGACTCGCCATGGAAGACGGAATCGACGGGCAGGTTCTCCTGGCCGCGCTCGCGCGGGGCGAACTCGAGGCTCACGGCGAAGCGCCGCTCGTACACGGTGACCGCCGCGGTGCGCACGGCAATCGGCACCTTGCCGCCCGGGATCGAGACCTCGCCGCGGATCGCCGGCAGCTCGATCGCCTGGTCGACGCGCAGTGGGATCGCGATCCAGTGGCTGCTCTCGTTCCAGTCCTCGGCGCGCAGGCTCGCGAAGTAGCGGGACGCCGGTTTGAGCCATTGGCGGAGGGTGGGCGGGCCGGCGCTCACCGAGCGCACGTCGGTCACGATCACGCCCAGGTCGAGCGTGCCGGCCTGCGGGCGGATGCGCTCGGCGCTCAGATAGCCCTGCACGGTGAGCGCCACCTGGAGACTGGGGCTGGTCTCGCCGCGACGGTGACCGTGGCCGGTGAGCTGCACCGAGGCCGAGCCGTCTTCCATGCGCAGCACGGCGGAATCCAGCACGGCTTCGTACTGGCCGTGCTTGAACTCCTGACGGATGGGAAGCGAGAGATCGAGCGCGCGCTGCACGAATTCCTCGCGCAGGCTGACCACGGCATCCTCGGGGGGCAGGAATCCGGCCAGGCTCTCGCGCTCGGCGTAGGCGCGCAGATTGACGACTTGATGGAGAAGCCGGCTTTCCTCGAAGCGCTTGAGCGGCACGGGCGCGAAGAAGTGGTGCGCCCAGAGCAGCAAGAAGCCGACGCCCGCGATGGCGGCGAGCGCGACGACCGCGATGACGACGGGCTGCGGCAAGCGCCCCTTCTGGCTCGCGCTCACGCGATCGCAATCGCCGAGGCCGCGCGCTCCGGGGCCAGCGCGACGGGCTCTAGCGCGCTCCCGCCGTCTGGCCGAGCGCCGGAGCGGCGCCTTCGGGCAGCGGCCGGTGGACGAGCACGGCCTTCACGTTCTGATCGACCAACGCCTGGGTGCCGCGCATGCCGAGCTTTTCGAACAGAAACTCGAGCTTGGCCTGCAGGGCCGCAGCGTAACGCTCCTTCTCATCGGTGAGCTCCCAGAGGCGGCGCTTGAACGGCCCGTACGCCTTCTTGCGCGTCTTGTAGAGGAACTGCTCTTCCGTCTGGCCGGCCGTGCGCTCGTCGGCGCAGTTCTTGCGGAGCCAGTCGAACATCTCTTCGAGCAGCGCCGGCGGGAGAAATCCTCCGTCGTAGAGAAGATTCTGGAAGCCGGTGGCGAGATGGATCTCGGCCGTGCCGCGCTCCGGGAAGTGATGGAACAGCTCGTCGGGCAAGGTCGAAGCACCGTGCTGCACGGCCCCGGCCATGCCGTAGGACTCGCGCGCCACGCGCGACAGATCCTCGAGCACCTGGAAGTCGAGCTTCACCGCGGCCACCTTGCCGTCGGCCGTGGGCAGGCCGCCGTGCGAGGTGCCGGTCTGCACGCTCACCTTGGAGATGGGTGTGAGGCCCGAGCCATAGCCCCCGAGCACGCGGTTGTAGCCGTCCATGTAGGCTCTGAGCTCTTCGACGGTCGAGTTCTTGTGCCCCACTTCGCCGATCTCGCCGCCGACCGAGATCGTGAGGCCGGCCGGCTCGTGCTGGCGCACCCAGGCCGTCATCTCGGCCGCGCGCTCGTAGTTGTGCTTCTGCTGCTCGTCGAGCGTCGGGAACGAGAGATCGACGAGCGTCGAGGAGTCGATGTCGATGTTGTAGAAGCCGGCGGCGATCGCCTCGACGACCAGGTCGCGAATGCCCTGCGCTTCCTTCTCGGGGTCGTTGCCGTAGTTCTTGGCGTTGAACTGGAAGTGGTCGCCCTGGATGAACACCGGTCCGTGGTGGCGCTCGCGGATGGCCGCGGCCATGACGCAAGTCGTGTACTCGGCCGGACGTTGCTCGGTGTAGCCCATCTCCGACTTGGCGATCTCGAACACGAAGGCGCCCACGTCGAGCGCGTGCGCGGCGCGGAACATGGCGCGCGCGAAGTCGTAGGTCATGCCGCGGATGTTGACCGCAGGCACGGTGAAGCGGGCGTCGAACTTGCCCTTGCCGCGCGCGGCGTAGAGGCCCTGGATCGACGCCGAGTGCGCGCCCATGGCGTGCGCGCCTTCCCAGATCAGCCAGCGCGCCGCTTCGCGGGCGGCGCTGTCGCGCGAGAAGACCGCGGTGGCGACGAGCACGTCGACGATCTCGTTGCGGAAGCGATCGGCGTCGGTGATGGCCAGGGTGCGATCGGGGTTGAGCCGGACCGCTCCATTCACGCGCTCGAACAGATCGCGGGCGGAATCACAAACCGTCATGGAAAGCTCCGGAGGCAGAGGTTCGAATGCGGATGAATTGGGATGTCCGCACTGTAGCACAGGGAGCGGCCGGCTCGCGCCCGGGGTGCGCGCTCGCTTACGCCTGCTCCTTGCGCGGCGCCCATTCGACCTCGGGCGCGCCCTGCGCGCGCGCCGCGGCGCGGGCCAGAACGAACAGCAGATCGGCCAGGCGATTGAGATAGCGAATCGGGATCGGGCCCACATCCTGGGTGGCGCTCAGATGCACGCCGGCGCGCTCGGCGCGACGGCAGATGGTGCGCGCGAGATGAAGTTGGGCCGCGGGCGCCGGCCCGCCCGGCAGGATGAAATTCCGAAGCGGCGTGAGCCGGGCTTCGGCGCTGTCGATGGCGCGCTCGAGCGCTTGCACGTGCGCGTCTTCGATGCGCGGCAGGTACGACGACTCCTCCCCGCGCGGCGTGGCCAGGTCGGCGCCGAGCACGAAGAGATCGCGCTGGATCGAGAGCAAGAGGTCGCGCAGCCACGCGAGGTCCGAGCTCTGGTCACTGGCCAGGGCGACACCGAGGGCCGCGTTCAGCTCGTCCACGGAGCCATAGGCCTCGACGCGGGCGTCCGCCTTGGAGACACGCCGGCCGCCAAACAGTCCCGTCGTTCCGTCGTCCCCGGTCCGGGTGTAGATCTTCATGTGGAGTGCTTCATGGTTGGGTGTTGGGTGAAGGCCCTCACCGACTGGGTCAAGAGGCGCACGGTTCCGCAGTCTAGGCGGTGGCCGAAATCGCGTCCAGCAAGGCCCGAAACGGGGTTCTGCTGGCGGGCCGATCCTTGCTAGCATGAAAGGGAGCAGTCGCCCGAGCACTCGCCACGTATCACTCGGCGTCCACCAGGCAGTACCAGGCATTACCAGGCATTGCCAGGCATTACCCGGCGTCACCCGCTGGGACGGATCCCCCTCGGAGGCCCCCGATGCGCTTTTCTCGACGGTTCGCCGCCGAGCGTTCCATCCTCTTTCTCGCCGCTCTTCTGCTGGCCGCTCCGGCTTGTGCCGCGGGATCCGACGCGCGCCACGCGGCTTCGAGTTCGATGCCGGTCACGACCGCGGCGGCCCGGCCGGTGATCGTGGTCCACGCCTGGAAAGACTTCCTTACGTATTGGAACGGACTTTCGGCCTCGCAGAAGTCGGCCACGCCGCGCAGCGTCCATGACGCGCAGAAGATCTATCTCGACGGAGACGACGGTACGGTGCACCGCTATTTCAGCACCCGTGGTGGCGGCCAGGAGCTGATCGCGCTCGGCGATTGGCTGGCCCTGCCGGCTTCGGCATTCGATGCCGTGGCGGCGGCTTTGTCGGATCCGGCGCGGGCGGCGAAACTGGAGAAGGACGCTCTGGACCTGGCGAGCCGCGTGGGCCGTGTCGGCGCGCCGACGGACACGCTGGAGTTCGTGTTCCTGGTCGGCGACTTCTCCAACTACACGACGTGCTGGGTCGAGGGCGGCAGGCAGATGGTGGCGGTGCAGCTCGAGACGTTCGTGCCCTTGGATCACTTGCCGGCAGCCGACGCCCAGGCGATCCAGGTGGCGACAGCCTGGCGACCCGATTCGCTGGCCGGGCTCGACGAGGTCATGCCGTGGGCGGCTTACGCCAGCGCGCGGCAATTCATGCCCGAGCTGCGCGAGCGCATCACCTCGGAGAGCGATAACTTCGCCGAGCACGTGCTGTTCCACGGCTGGTCGTCGTGCTTCGCGGGATCGCTGTATCCCGAGTCGGTCTTCGGGCGCGGCCTGGGCCCCGTGCGCGCCGAGCCGGGCGCTTTGCTGGATCGAGCGTGGCAGGACATCGGGCCGACCTGGACCGGCGTGGGGACCAAACCCTATCTCTCGGCGCGCTATGAAGAAGGCTTGACCGCCAAGCTGCCGCCGGGCACCAACCTCGATCAGGCGATCGCGGTGATCGGGGCGCGCGCTGCGGATCAGTGGCTCAACGCCACGCGCATCCGCCGCGACAAGGATGAGGCCGCCGAAGTGAGCCGGCTGGGCCGCGTGCCGACTTTGTCCGCGTGGCAGTTATTGGCGCAGCAGTAAGGGACGTGGAAAGTCCCTCCGATCAAAGTCCCGCTCTTCGGGCGCGCTCGGTCGTCCCGGGCGCGCTCGTGTTTTCTGTCGCCGGGTCATGAGAGGCTGATTTTCAGAAGCTGATCCTCGTCGAAAGCCCCCTCCGGTACGCCCCCGAGAAGGCGTACTCATGCGCGAGTATTCCGCCGCACACTTCAGTGACCCCGCACTCGTTGGCGAGGCCCGCCAGCTCGCGAGAGGCGAACGGTCCAATCTAGTTCAACTCTTGGTCTGCATCGCGGAGATCGACTTCCGAAAGCTCTACCTTCCGGCCGGTTATCCCTCCCTGTCCGCGTTCTGCGCGGAGGAGTACCGGCTTACGGAAGACGAAGCCGAAAAGCGGATCCACGCGGCTCGCACGGCGAGAGTCTTCCCTGTTCTCTTCAAGGGTATGGACGAGCGGCGTCTTTGTATGACCGCTGTCAGCATGCTGGCTCGCCACCTCACCAACGAGAACGTGGATGAGCTGATGGAAGCGGCGGTCACCTGTCGTCGCATTTCTGATCTACGTGCGTACCTGCAGCAGTTCGCCAAGCCCGATCTTCTCCTGTCGGCCCCACCAGTGCCCGTGCGTGTGGTCGAGCTACCTGCTCCCGGGATGGCAAGTGCGCCACCCGGTGAAGCCGGGGCGCAGGCGTCAGTCAGACCGGGCGAAGTGGTCGAGTCACCCGCTCCGGAGCGGGTGAGCACACCACCCGTCGAGAACGAATGGGTTGAGCTCAGGATCAAAGTTCGAAAGAGCAAATTGCAGCAGGCTCGTAACTTACTCAGCCACGCCGTGCCCTCCGGTAACGCCTCCACGGTATTCGATCGAGCTCTCGATGCTCTGATCGCCCAGAGCGAGAAGAGGAAGCACGCTGCGTGCACCAAGCCGCGCGCGCCTCGCCTTCGGGCGACGCAGGACCGCTGTATTCCCGCGCACATCCGGCGCGTGGTCTGGGAACGCGACGCCGGCCAGTGCACCTTCGTCAGTGACGACGGGAGGCGTTGCGCCGCTCGGCGCCTTCTGGAATTCGACCACGTCAAGCCAGTGGCCCGCGGCGGGAAGGCCTCCGTCGAGGGTGTCCGGTTGCGATGCCGAGGCCACAATCAATACGAAGCAGAAAGGACGTTCGGCGCGGACTTCATGCAGAAGAAGCGTGAAGAGGCCAAAGCCTCAAGAAGGCGCAGAGCTGGTCTCGAGGTGGGGTCCGCTTTGGGAATCAACTCAACCGGTCTGGCCGTCGCCGATGCGCCTCTTGCGGGCCAACTCTTACGAGATGACGTCATCGCCGGTCTTCGGGCCCTTGGGGTCGGCGCCAAAGAGGCGCCGTTCATCGTCGAGCGCTCTGGCGCACTCGAAGAAGCCACGCTAGAAGAGAGCATGAGGGCCGCCTTGAGATGCCTCGGCCCAAGGAGGCGCCCATCGGGTTAGGGACTTCTCCACTCTGAAAAAACAGAACCCCGGGAAGCTCGCGCCTCCCGGGGTCGGGGATGAGTCTATGCCTGCGGGGCTCTAGAAGTCCTCGCCGCCGTAGCCGCCGCCGCCCGGCATCGCCGGAGCCTTCTTCTTCTCCGGGATCTCGGTGATGAGCGCCTCCGTCGTCAGCAGGAGGCCCGCCACGGACGCCGCGTTCTGCAGCGCCGAGCGGCTCACCTTGGTCGGGTCGATGATGCCGGCCTCGAACATGTCGACGTAGGTCTCCTGGTCGACGTTGAAGCCGACCGTCTTCTTCTCCTTCTTGACGTGCTCGACCACCACCGAGCCCTCGAGCCCGGCGTTGTTCACCAGGGTGCGGAGAGGCTCTTCGAGCGCGCGCTTCACGATGTTGACGCCGACCAGCTCGTCGCCGGTCAGGGTCGCCTGCAGCTTCTCGATGGCGCCCAACGAGCGCAGGTAGGCGACGCCTCCGCCCGGCACGATGCCCTCTTCGACCGCGGCGCGCGTCGCGTGCAGAGCGTCCTCGACACGAGCCTTCTTCTCCTTCATCTCGGTCTCGGTCGCCGCACCGACGTTGATCACCGCCACGCCGCCCGCCAGCTTGGCGAGACGCTCCTGGAGCTTCTCGCGATCGTAGTCGGAGGTCGTGTCCTCGATCTCCTTCTTGATCTGCGCGACGCGGCCTTGGATGTCGGTCTGCTTGCCCCCGCCCTCGACGATCGTCGTGTTCTCCTTGTCGATCGTGATGCGCTTGGCGCGGCCGAGGTCCTCGAGACGCACGTTCTCGAGCTTCACGCCGATGTCCTCGCTGATGACCTTGCCGCCGGTGAGGATCGCGATGTCCTCGAGCATGGCCTTGCGGCGGTCACCGAAGCCCGGCGCCTTGACCGCGGCGACTTGGAGCGTGCCGCGCAGCTTGTTGACCACGAGAGTAGCCAGCGCCTCGCCCTCGACATCTTCGGAGATGATGATGAGCGGCTTGCCCTTCTGGGCGATCTTCTCGAGCACCGGGAGGAGATCCTTCATGGACGAGAGCTTCTTCTCGTACAGAAGGATGTAGGCGTCCTCGAGGACGACCGTCATGTCTTCCTTCTCGGTGACGAAGTACGGAGAGATGTAGCCCTTGTCGAACTGCATGCCCTCGACCACGTCCAGCGTGGTCTCGATCGACTTGGCCTCCTCGACCGTGATCGTGCCGTCCTTGCCGACCTTCTCCATCGCCTCGGCGATGATCTTGCCGATCGAGGTGTCGGAATTGGCGGAGATGGTCGCGACCTGCTCGATCTCCTTGTTGTCCTTCACCGTCTTGCTCTGCTTCTTGAGCTCGTCGACGACGGTGGCGACCGCCTTGTCGATGCCGCGCTTGATGCCCATGGGCGACGAGCCGGCGGTGACGTTCTTCAAGCCCTCACGGAAGATGGACTCGGCGAGCACGGTGGCCGTCGTGGTGCCGTCGCCGGCGACATCCGAGGTCTTCGACGCGACCTCGCGCACCATCTGCGCGCCCATGTTGTGATAGGGCTCCTCGAGCTCGATCTCCTTGGCCACCGTGACGCCGTCCTTGGTGACCGTGGGCGAGCCCCACTTCTTGTCGAGAACGACGTTCCGACCCCGCGGCCCCAGCGTCACCTTGACGGCCTTGGCCAGGGTCTCGACGCCTTCGAGGATCGCCTTGCGGGCCTCCTCGCTGAACAAAAGCTGCTTGGCTGCCATGCGTCTTTTCCTCCTCCTGCGGTTTCCATGGACCCCGCCACGGCGGCGGGGCTACGACTGGGTTTGCGGAATGAAAATCTGAGGTGCTTGGCTCGCGTGCTTGGGTCGCTTACTTCGACGAGATCACGGCAAGAACGTCGTCCTCGCGCAGGATGACGAACTCATCTCCCGAGATGCGGACATCGGTGCCCGAGTACTTGCCCATCAGGATCCGGTCGCCCTTCTTGACCTCGATCGGCACACGCTTGCCGTCATCCGTGAGGCGGCCCGGACCCACCGCCACGACCTCGCCCTCCTGGGGCTTTTCCTTGGCCGTGTCGGGGATGATGATGCCGCCGCGCTTGGTCTCCTCCTCTTCCACGCGCCGGACGAGAATCCGGTCCGCGAGGGGTTGGACGTTCATGGTACCTCCCTTGGAAGTCGTGCTTGTCGCCATGGTGACTCTCTCCTGGCATCGCGGACGCGACGCCGCCTTTCGTTTGCCTTGGATGCGGGGAATTCCGTTTCGTCGGCCGGCAGGACTCGATGTGCGGCAGAGAAACTTTCGCGCGCACACTCTACCATGTCGCGGCGTTCCTCAGAAAGCGCTCGAGTAGGGAGCCGATCGCCGGGCTCGGTTTGATTGTATAACTTCAAAGGCGGCAGCGTGTTATCTTCTTGCCAATGCGGTGGATGGCTACTTGTTCTCTGCTTCTCCTCGCCACCCTCGGGCTGCTCTTTACCGAGCCCGGGCGCAAGCTCGACCTCGACCTGAGCCAGCGGGCCGTGGCGGTGGACCAGGCCCATCCCGCCCTCCACACCTTCATGCACGTGGGCACGGCGATCGGGCTCGCGCCCCCGGTGCTGGCGGCACTCGCCGCCTACGGATCGTTCGGCGACGCGGTGGCCCGCGGCACGGTGCGCATCGGGCTCGTCACCCTGGCTGGTGGCCAGGCCGCGGTCGAGGTTCTCAAGAAGACGGTTCACCGCGTGCGTCCGGACCGAGATGCCAATCCGTCGAACTCCTCGTTTCCTTCGTCCCACTCCTCGGCGGCCGCGGGGCTCGCCTGGGTGGTGAGCCAGCGGCACCGTCGGCTGGCTCCCTGGGCGTGGCTCATCGCGCTGTGGATCGCATCCAGTCGCGTGTTTCTCGGGCGTCACTTCCCTTCCGACGTCCTGGCTGGCGCGCTCGTCGGCATCGTGTTCGCCGGCTTCGCCTTCCGAGTCGAGGCCTGGCTGACTCCGCTGGCTCGCGCGCGCGGCGTGCGGTAGCTTCCGACAGACCCGTTCCGGACAAGGAGATCCGGGCTTGGAGCGATACGACCTCGTCGTCATCGGGGGAGGGATCCAGGGCGCCGGAATCACGCGCGACGCCGCTCTCCGCGGACTCCGGACCATCTTGTTCGAGAAGGGCGATCTCGCCGGCGGGACGAGCAGTCGCACGTCGCGCCTCGTGCATGGCGGCATCCGCTATCTCGAGAACCTGCGCTTCGGCTTGGTGAAAGAAGCGCTCGCCGAGCGCGCGCTTCTCCTCGCTCTCGCGCCGCACCTGGTCGAGCCGCTTCCCTTTCTTCTTCCTTATTACAAGAAGTCTCCGCGGCCTCGTTGGTACCTGCGGGCCGGGCTCGTCCTGTATCGCGCTCTGGCCCGAGGCCATGCGGTCGGCCCCACGCGCTCGCTCTCGGCGCGGCGGGCGCTCGAGCTCGAGCCCAAGCTCCCGGCAGACGGACTCCTGGGCGCGGGGCTCTATGGCGACGCCGAGATGGACGATGCGCGTCTCTGCCTCGAGAACGCGCTCGATGCCGCCGCCCTGGGCGCCGACATCCGCACGCACCATGAAGTGATCGCGATCGAGCGCGCCCAGGGCATGGTGCGCGTGCGCGCGCGCGACGTGCTCGCGCCCGACGGAGAGGCCTTCGAGGTCGAGGCCCTGGCGGCCGTGAACGCAGCCGGCGCGTGGGCCGACCGCGTGCGTGAGCGGGCAGGCGTCAAGCGCGCCCGCTCGGTGCGCGCGAGCCGTGGCGTGCACGTGATCGTGCCCGCGCTCACGACGAAGCACGCCCTCGTGCTCACGGCGCAGCAAGACCGGCGCGTGTTCTTCGTCATTCCGTCGCCGCGCGGCTCGCTCGTGGGCACCACCGAGGCGGAGTATCCGGGCAACCCCGACGAGTGCGTGGTCACCGTGTCCGACGTCCGCTACCTGATCGAGGAGGTGCGCCGGCGCTGGCCGGGTGTCGTGCAGTTCCCGGAGCACGTGCGCCACGCCTACGCCGGGCTCCGGCCGCTCGTGCGCTCGCGCGGCACCCTGCGCGCCGCCTCGCGCGAGTCGCGCCTCATCGCGGAGCACGGTCTTTTCACCGTGATTGGCGGCAAGTACACGACCTACCGCGCGGTCTCGGAGCACGCGCTCGATCGCGTGCTCAAGACTCTCGGCAAGACGGCGCACGCGTGCTCGACGCGCGAGCGTCCGCTGCCCGGCGCGGGCGCGGGCGGGCGCGCCCAGGCGGCCCAGGCGGCGCGCGAGCGCGCCCTCGAGCTCAAGAACGTCGGCAACGACGATGCCACGCGTCTCGGCGCGCGTTACGGCGGACTCGCCAACGGCGCTCTCCTCCTGGCCGAGCAGTTCCCGAGAGTTCACGAGCGCGCCGGCGTTCGCGTTCTCGAAGGTGAGGTCGTCTACTCGATCCGTCACGAGATGGCGCGCCGGCTCGACGACGTGATCCTGCGTCGCCTCGGCTTCGGCGACGAGCGCCTGGGCGCCAAGCTCGCCGCCGTCCCCGTGGGCCTGTGGATGGCCGAGCACTTGGGCTGGTCGCGTGCCCGCACCCAAGAGGAAGTCGAGCGCGTGGAGAGCCAGCTCGACGTCGAGGACAAGGTGATCGTGGGGGCGTTGCAACGATGAGCGGGAAGCGCTCGGCCTTGATCCTCGCCATCGACCAGGGCACCACCGGCACCACGGTGCTGGCGCTGGACGGCGCGGGCCGCGTGCGCGGCCGCGGCTACGCCGAGCTGCCCCAGCACTACCCCAAGCCCGGATGGGTCGAGCACGACGGCGAGGAGATCTGGCGCTCCGTGGGGACTGCGGTGCGCCGGGCGCGCGTGGACCCGCGACGCATCGCGGCCATCGGCATCACGAATCAGCGCGAGACGACGCTGTTGTGGAACCGCGCGACGTCAAAGCCCGTCGCCCGCGCCATCGTGTGGCAATGTCGGCGCACCACGGCGATGTGCGAATCGCTCCGCCGCGGCGGGTGGGAGCCCCTGGTGCGCAAGCGCACCGGCCTCCTTCTCGATCCGTATTTCTCTGGCACCAAGGTGGCGTGGCTGCTGCGCCACGTCCGCGGCGCCGCGCGACGGGCCGAGCGCGGCGAGCTGGCTTTCGGCACCGTCGACACGTGGCTCGTCTGGCGGCTCACCGGTGGACGCGCGCACGTCACCGATCACACGAACGCCTCGCGCACGCTGCTCTTCGACATCGGCCGCAAGCGCTGGGATCCGGATCTGCTCGATCTCTTCGACGCGCCCGCCTCGCTGCTTCCGCAAGTGCGCGACTCGAGCGGACCCTTCGGCGTGACGCGCGGCGTGGCCGGACTTCCCGACGGAATTCCGGTTCTCGGCGTGGCCGGCGATCAGCAGGCCGCGCTCTACGGGCAAGGCTGCTTCCGCGCCGGGCAGGCAAAGAACACGTACGGCACCGGATGCTTCCTGCTTCTGCAAACCGGCGGGCGGCGCGCCGTTTCCAAGCACGGACTGCTCACGACTCTGGCCTGTGACCAGGCTGGACGGCCGAGCTACGCGCTCGAGGGCGCGGTGTTCATCGCGGGCGCGGTCGTGCAGTGGCTGCGCGACGGGATGAAGCTCATCGGCAAGGCGGCGGAAGTCGAGAAGCTCGCGCGCTCCGTGCCCGACACGATGGGCACGGTGCTGGTTCCGGCGTTCGTCGGTCTGGGCGCGCCGCACTGGCGTCCCGAGGCCCGCGGCGCCTGGCTCGGACTCACCCGTGGCGTGACGTCTGCGCATCTGGCGCGCGCCGCGCTCGAATCGATCGCCTACCAGACGCGCGACGTCGTGGACGCCATGGTGGGCGATTCCGGGCACCGGCTCACCGCGTTGCGGGTCGACGGTGGTGCGGCGGCCAACGACTTCCTGCTCCAGTTCCAGGCCGACGTGCTCGGCATCCCGATCCAGCGCCCGAAGATGCTGGAAACGACGGCGCTGGGGGCGGCGGCTCTGGCGGCGCGCGCCGCCGGGCTGTGGCCGAGCGGCCGCCCGCCCGGCGTGACCGGTGCCTGGGACCGCGTATTCCGGCCGCGAGCCGCGCGCGCGCGCCGTGAAGAGATGTACGGCCACTGGAGGGACGCCGTCCGTCGCCTGCTCGCATGATCTCCGGTCGTGTTCCTTCCGATTTCGAGCCCAACGCGATTGCGCTCGCGCTTGCCGCCAAGCGCGCGGCGGGTGCTCGGCTTCTCGATCTCACCGAGAGCAATCCGACGCGCGTCGGGCTGCCCGCGCTACCCGAAGAAGCCTGGCGTGGCCTGGTCGAGGGCGCACGCGCCGTATACGCGCCCGAGCCGCTCGGCTCGGTGGCGGCGCGCGAGGCCATCGCGCGCGAGTGGCGCTTCGATCCCGCGAGGCTCGCCCTCACCGCGAGCACGAGTGAGGCCTACGCGCATCTGTTTCGGATCCTGTGCGATCCCGGCGACCGCGTGCTGGCGCCCGAGCCCAGCTACCCGCTGTTCGCTCCCCTCGCCGCGCTCGAGGGGGTCGAGATCGTCCCATACGCGCTCGGCTATACGGGCTCTCGCTGGCGCCCGGACCTCGATGCCATGGCGGACGCGCGCGCCCTCATCGTGGTCCAGCCCAACAATCCCACGGGCTCGCTCTTCGACGAGGCCGAGAGGCGCGCCGCCGAGAGTCTGTGCGCCGAGCGCGGCATGGCGTTGATCTCAGACGAGGTGTTCGGGGATTTCGCCGCCCGCCCGGCGAGCTTCGCGGGCCGCGACACCTGTCTCACGTTCGTGCTCGGCGGATTGTCCAAGTCGTGCGGGCTGCCGCAGGCCAAGCTGGCCTGGATCGCCTGCTCGGGTCCGCCGGGCGACGTGGCGCGCGCGATGACCGCGCTCGAGTGGGTGGGTGACACGTTTCTCTCCGTCTCGTCGCCCATCCAATGCGCGGCGCCCGCTCTGCTCGCCGCGCGCCGCCCATTCGTCGAGGCGACGCGCGCCCGGCTCGCGACCAATCTCGCCGCGCTCTCTCATGCCCTCACTTGGGAAGGCGGCTGGTCGGCTGTCCTGCGTCTGCCGCCCGGCCACAGCGACGAGGAGTGGACGCTGGCGCTCCTCGAGCGCGGCGTGGTCGTCCAGCCGGGACACTTCTTCGACTTTGCGGAAGACAGCTACTTGGTCGTGAGCCTGCTCCCCGAGCCTGCGACGTTCGCGCAAGCGGCGAGAATCCTCTCAGAAACACGGCTCTAGACTTGGCGCGCGCGCGGCTCAGGGATTGCCGCTCGGCACGATGTCGCTCTGCTTTCCACTCTCGATGAGAGCGAACTGGCCCTTTAGCCAGGCCTCGAGCTCGGCGCGACGATGCGCGAATGCCTCTTCTGGCGCCGTGTAGGCGATCGGCTTCCCGTCGCGCTGCCAGGCGGCGAGATCGTTCGCCGTCTTGTT
>DATFWU010000017.1:0-2207 GCA_035259005.1 Candidatus Eiseniibacteriota bacterium | reverse complement strand
GACTGCGACATCGTGACCTACGACCGCTCGCTGCTCGCGCGTCTCATCTATCCGCTCATGGACGAGAGCCTGGGCTATGAATACGGCAAGGGCTACTACAGCCGCGTCTCCGACCGACTGAATGGGCGCGTGACGCGCTTGTTCCTGACCCCGCTCGTCCACACCCTCGTCCAGCTCGTGGGTCCGACCGCCTTCTTGCGCTACGTCGACAGCTTCCGTTATCCGCTGGCCGGGGAGTTCGCCATGACCATCGACCTCGCGCGCTCGGTGCACATCCCGGGCGACTGGGGGCTCGAGGTGGGCATGCTGGCCGAGGTCTATCGCAACACCTCGACGCGGCGCGTCTGCCAAGTCGACATCGCGGAGAACTACGACCACAAGCACCAGGCGCTCTCGGGTGAAGACGCCTCGGCCGGGCTCCACCGCATGACCCGGGACATCGCCAAGACGCTCTTGCGCACGATCGCCGGCGAAGGCGTCGTCTTTCCCGCCGGCTTCTATCCCACGCTCAAGGTCGCCTACCTGCGCCAGGCGCAGGACGCGGTGCGCGTCTATCACGACGACGCCGTGCTCAACGGGCTCCACTTCGACCGCCACGCCGAATCGAGCGCCGTCGAGGTGTTCTCACGCGCTTTGGGCCGCGCCTGCGAGGAGTTCGAAGCCGATCCTCTGGCCTATACCGGGCTTCCCAATTGGAACCGCGTCGACTCGGCGGTTCCCGACTTCCTCGAGCGCTTCCGCGACGCGGTGGACGCCGACAGCCGCTGATGGCCGAGCCGGATCGCTGATGCCGGGACGGATCGTCCTCACCGATCTCGATGGCACCCTGCTCGACGCGCGCACCTATGCGTGGCGACCGGCCGAGGCGGCGCTCGAGCGTCTGCGCGGCCTCGGCGTGCCCCTGATCTTGACCAGCAGCAAGACGCGGGCGGAGATCGAGTGCTGGCGCGAGCGGCTGGGAAACACGGACGTGTTCGTGAGCGAGAACGGAGGCGGCGTCTATTTTCCCAAGGGCTGCGCGGCCCAAGCGCCGCGCGCGGCCTCGCCCTGGGACGGCTACCAGCGCATCGCTCTGGGCACGGCGTATCCGGAAGTGCGCCGCGCGTTGCTCGAGATTCGCCGCGAGACCGGTCTCGATCTGCGCGGCTTCGGGGACATGCCGATCGAGGAGATCGAAGACCGCACCGGGCTCGCGCGCGAGGACGCCGAGCGCGCTCGCCAGCGCGAGTTCGACGAGCCCTTCGTGTGGGACGACCCGGATTACGCCTTCGACGAGAGGCGGATCGCCGCGTCGGCGCAGGCGCGCGGCCTTCGCGTATCGCGCGGCGGCCGCTTCCACCATCTGCATGGCGCGCATGACAAGAGCGCTTGTGTACGGGCCATTGCCGAGGCCTACGGCGGCGGCGAGACCGTGGGGTTGGGAGATGGCGCCAACGATCGCGATCTCTTGGGTGCGGTCGATCGGGCCTTCGTCGTGGCCCGGCCCGACGGCTCGCACGAGCGCGACTTGCGCCGCGCGATCCCCGGGGCCACCTTCACGCGCGCCGCGGGCCCGGCCGGGTTCGCCGAGGCGATCGCGGCGCTGTTCGGCTAGGGCTCTTCTACTTCTTGGCCGCGGCTTCGGTCGGCGCGCCCTTGGGCTGGAACTTGAAATGGAGATACGCGATCACGTTGCGGATCTCTTCCGGCTTGAGGATGCCCTTCCACGACACCATGCCGCTCTTGGGGAAGCCGGTCTCGATCGAGTGCTGGATCTGCGAGTCGGTCTTGGTCTTCCACCACGCGGCGTCGTGGAAGTTGCGCGAAGGGTTGCCGGTGGGCAGGAGCTTGATGCCGCCCGTGCCGTCCTGCTTGTGACACGGAACGCAGTTCTTTTCGAAAACCGCCTTGCCCTTGGCCGGATCGCCTCCGAGCGTCGAAACGCCAGGAGCCTCGGCGGCCGCCGAGTCGGCGGCAAAGGCCAGGGAAGTGCCCGAGATTTGGCTCTGAGCGAGCCAGGCGCCGGCGCCCGCGAAGGCCAGGGCGAGAAGCGCGGAGACGGCGGCGGGGCGGGAGAATCGCGATCGCATGAAGGTCTCCGTTCGGGCCGGCGGGTACCCCAAAGGTAACAGGTCATGAAGGGGCTACGCTAGTTAGTCACTCCTTGGACGCGGATCGTTTCCGGGGCGGTTGCAAAGGCCGTGCAAAGGACCACTGTAGGAGGGGCG
>DATFWU010000016.1:0-16212 GCA_035259005.1 Candidatus Eiseniibacteriota bacterium | reverse complement strand
CCCGCCGCTGCTCGGCGGCCGCCTGGAGATGGCGCTCGATCCGGCTCGCGAAGCCCTTGAGTTCGCGCTCGGTCTCGGCGCGCTCGAAGGGATGCGGCGTGGCGGTGAGCGGGCTCACTTGCTTGACGAAGGGCAAGGACGCACCGCGCAGCACGTTCAAATCCTCGACGAAGAGCCCTTCGAGATCCACCTCGAGCCGCGCCGCAAGTTCGACCGCGATCCCCAGGCACTCGTCGTCCGAGCACGTGCCGTCGAGCGCCAGGAGCAAGCGGCGGATGCGCAGGTGGGGGCGCGGCACCGCGCTCATACCGACCGCTCTCCGCGCGCCGCCAGCGCGAACTGCTTGGCGTGCTCGGCCAGGCGCGCGAGGCGCTCGTCGATGCGGGCGTGGATCGTGTCCGGCGGATAGGCGCCCTGTCCGTCGCGCTCGCCCGCCGGGACTCCGGTCAGGATCTCGATGCCCTGATCGACGGTCTCGATGGGATAGATGTGGAAGCGGCCCTCGGCCGCGGCGCGCACCACTTCCGGCCGCAGCATGAGGTGCTGCACGTTGGCCGCGGGGATGAGCACGCCCTGATTGCCGGTGAGCCCGAACTGGCTGCACACGTCGAAGAAACCCTCGATCTTCTCGTTCACGCCTCCGATCGCCTGCACATGCCCGCGCTGATTCACCGAGCCGGTGACCGCCAGGTCCTGGCGCACCGGGACTTCCGCCAGCGCCGAGAGCAGCGCGTAGAGCTCGGCCGAGGACGCGCTGTCGCCGTCCACGCCGCCGTACGATTGCTCGAACACGAGGCTGGCGCTGAAGGAGAGTGGGCGCTCGCGCGCAAAGCGCTCGCCCAGGTAGCCGGCAAGAATCAGCACGCCCTTGGAGTGGAGCGGTCCGCCGAGCGCCACTTCGCGCTCGATGTCCACGACCTCACCCTTGCCCATGCGCACGCGCGCCGTGATGCGGTTGGGCCGGCCGAACAGGCGGCCGCCGTAGTCGACGACCGAAAGGCCGTTCACCTGGCCCTCCTGCGCGCCCTCGACATCGATCAGGATCGTGCCGCGCCGGATCTCTTCCTGCATGCGCTCGCGGATGTAGTCGCCGCGCCGCAAGTAGGCGCCGATGGCGCGGTCCACGTCGGCGGTCGTGACCACGCCGCGCTGGGCCTCGCCGGCCCAGTAGTCGCTCTCGCGCAGGAGCTGGAGCAGGCTCGCGGTGCGGGTCGAGAGCTTGTGCGCGTCGGCCGCCAGGCGCGATCCCTCCTCGATCACGCGCGCCACGGCGCCCGCGTCCAAGGGCTTCAGGTTCTCGCGCTGGGCGAGCGAGGCCACGAGCCTCGCGTACTGGGCCACCGCCGTGTCGGTGCGATCGAGACGGTCGTCGAAATCCACCGCCACCTTGAACAGCTCGTCGAACTCCGGATCGAGCGAGCTCACCATGTAATAGAGCCGCCGGTCGCCCACCAGGATGACCTTGGTCGAGAGCGGAATCGGCTCGGGCTCGAGCGAGACCGTGGAGACGAGGCTCATCTTCTCGGCCAGGGACTCGATCTTGATCTCGCCGGCCCGCAGCGCGCGCTTGAGCGCTTCCCAGGCGAAGGGCTGGCTGAACACCTTGAGCGCGTCGAGGACCAAGTAGCCGCCGTTGGCCCGGTGGAGCGCGCCCGCCTTGATCAGCGTGAAGTCGGTGACCAGAGCGCCGAACTGCGAGACATGCTCGACCCGGCCCACGAGATCGGCGTAGGCGGGCTGATCGGCGTACACCACGGGCGCGCCGGTCAGAGCGCTGCGATCGACGAGCACGTTGACCAGGTAGCGGCGCCCGGGACCGGGGGCCGCTCCGGGCGGCATGGGCTGGGGCAGGCCGGGAGGGGCTTCGGGCTGCGGCCCGGCCTGGGCCTGCTGCACGAACTGACTCGCGTTCTCGACGATGTCGGAGAGCACCTCGTCGAAGTACTCGATCACGTCGGGCAAATCGACGTATTGCGACCGCAGGTCCTCGATCAGATGGCTGGCCGCGAAGCGCGTCACCTCGCGCCGCAAGTCGCGCAGCTTGCGGCGCTGCTCGCGCTCCCAGCGCGGCACCTGCTGCAGCACTTCCTGCAACCGCTCCTGCAGCGCTTCGACATCCTTCTGGATGCGCTTCTGATCCGCTTCCGGAAGCTTGGAGAACTCCTCCGGATCGATCACTTCCTCGCCGCGCACCGGCGCGAAGGTGAGACCCAAGGGCGTGCGCAAGAGCGCGATACCCTTCTCCTTGGCCTGCACGCGCAGCTCCTCGAAGGCCTGCTCCTGCTGGTGCTCGAATTCGCTCGACAAGGATTGCTTGCGCTGCCGGAAGGCTTCGCTGTCGAAGGTGGCGGGAATCGAGGCGCGCAGCTCCTCGATCAGCTTCTCCATGTCGTCGGAGAGCTTCTTGCCGCGGCCGACCGGCAGGCGGATGGCGCGCGGGCGATGCGGATCGGCGAACGAGTTCACGTACACCCAGTCCGACGGCACCTCTTCGTGCTGCGCTTGCTTCTTCAGATACTGCAGCACGGTCGTGTGCTTGCCCGTGCCCGGGGGCCCGAAGGCGAAGAGGTTGTAGCTCTGGTGGCGCACGCCGACGCCGAAGCGCATGGCTTCGAGCGCGCGGGCCTGGCCGAGCGTGTCCTCGAGCGGCTCCAGCTCGGCGGTCGTCGAGAACCCGAACTGAGACGCGTCGCAGACGCGGCGCAGCGCTTCGACCGGAAGCGGCGAGACGGATGCCATGGGTCGCGAGTCCTTTCCCGACGATCGGGTGGGGATACCGGTGATCCGTGGGTCGCTCGAATCTTGGGGCCGATCTCTGCTGACTCGATCTTACCCCTTCACGACGTCGCGCGCCCGGAGGGGGCGCCGAGCCCGATGACCACGCCCGCGAGCACCACGGCGGATCCGGCGAGCGTGAGGGGCAGGACGCGCTCGTGGAGCAAGAGAGCGCCCAAACCCAGGGCCACGAGGGGCACGATGACGGCAATGTAGCTGATCTTGCTCAGGGGCGCGTGGTGCACGAGCCACGACCAAAGCAGGAACGCGCCCAGGGAGCCGGCGAGCGTCAGATAGACGACCGGGAGGATCGCCGCCGCCGTGTGCGGCACCGCGTGCGACTCACCGAGGGCGAAGCTCCACACCAGGCACATCGCCGCTCCCAGCGCGCAGCCCACCGCATTGACGCCGATCGCCGACTGCGCCGGGCCGAGCTTCAAGAGGGTCGAGCCCAAAGGCGACACCAGGGTCGATGCGAACACGGCGCCCAAGGGTAGAAGCGGAACCTGGGCCGAGAGCTCGGAGGAGAAGAGGAGCACCACGCCGGTGAACGCGAGCAGCGCGCCCGCAACCTTGCGTCTCGTCAGCCGCTCGAGCCCGAAGGCGCGGGCGAGCAGCATGAGCGTGATGGGTGCGGTGGCATAGAAGACGGCGCTCAGCCCGGAAGGGACGACGGTTTCGCCCCAGTACAGGAGAGGGAAGTTCAATCCGAACTGCAGGGCGCCGTACTGGAGCGCCGCCGTGAGCGCCGCCCCGCGCGGCGCGGCTTGCCGGCGATACGCCATCCAAAGCCAAAGCACCGCCGAAGCGAGCGTGAGCCTGAGGCACGCGGCCCACGCTGGGGCCACGGTGCCGTTGCCGATCCGAATGACCAGGAAGGTGCTGCCCCAAATCGCGCAACATGCAACGAAGGCGGCGACGCGCGATGCAGAAGGCGTGTGCGGAGTCTCCGACATAGAGGCGGATTATGCCACGCGGGCCCCACTGCCAGCCGCGTGGCTTTGATAAAATAGAAGGGCTCTCGGATGGTCCGTTTTCGGAGGCGGTGGTCGTGATCGCATCTCGCGTCGGTTTCTCTCTCCTCGCGCTGGCATGCGCGTCCTCTCCCGCGGCAGCCTCCTGGCCCGCGGATGGCCGCGCCGTGTGCACGGCCGCGGTCAATCAATCGGCGCAAGTGGTCGTGGCCGACGGCGCGGGCGGTGCTCTCCTCATCTGGCAGGACATCCGCGCCGGCTCGAGCTACGACCTCTATGCCGGGCACGTGCTGGCGAGCGGCGAGCTGGACGGCTCGTGGCCCCTGAACGGCGCTCCGGTCTGCCTCGCTTCGCTCAACCAGATCCTGCCCAAGGCCATCCCCGACGGCGCCGGCGGAGCGCTGGTGGTCTGGGAGGATCTGCGCGGTGGCGGCCCGCATCACGTCTATGCGCAGCACGTGCTGGCGAGCGGAGCGCTCGACGCCGCGTGGCCGGATTCGGGTCTGCAGGTGTGCGCCGATACCAGCGGGCAGCGAAATCCGGTGCTCGTCTCCGACGGCGGATCCGGGCTCATCGCCGCCTGGGTGGACGGACGCGGCATCTACGCGCAGCACGTGCTGGGAAGCGGCCTGCTCGACGGCTCGTGGCCCGCGACCGGACGCTCGCTCTCCATCTATCACAACAGCCAAACCCTGGCGCAGGTCGAGACCGACGGCGTGGGCGGGGCGATCGTCACCTGGCACGACTCGCACGTGGGAGGGAGCTTCGCCGTGTACGCGGCGCGCGTCTTGTCGAGCGGCATCCTCGACTCCGGCTGGCCGGCCAACGGGCGCAAGGTGAGCGGGACGGATCCGGCGTCGCTTCCCGTGCTGGTCAAGGACGGATCGGGCGGCGTCCTCGTCGCCTGGCAAGACACGCACGTGGCCGGCGCCGGCGACGTCTACGCGCAGCACGTCTTGAACACGGGGTACGTCGATCCCGTCTGGCCCGCCTCGGGACTCGTCCTGACCGCGGCGGCCAACGTGCAGATCGCGCCCACCATCGCGAGCGACGGCGCGGGCGGCGCCTTCGTCACCTGGCAGGATCGGCGCACCGGCACCTATGACATCTACGCCGCGCACGCCCTGTCGAGCGGCGCCAACGATGCCGCCTGGCCCGTGGACGGTCTCCCGATCTGCACGGCGAGTGGCGATCAGCGCACCCCCAACGTGGTGGCCGATGGCTCGGGCGGCATGATCACGACGTGGGACGACGCGCGTCCCGGTAGCACCTACGACATCTACGCCCAGCGCGTGAGCGCATCGGCCACCCTCGCGTTCCCGGTCGACGGCCTGGCGCTTTGCCAGGCCACGGGCAACCAGACCGGACCCACGCTCGCGCTCGTGAGCCCGGGCCTCGCCATCGTGGGCTGGGGCGATACCCGCGGCTCGAACCAAGACATTTACGCGATGTGGACGGCGGCACCGAACCCGGTGGCCGTCTTGCCGGGAGCGCCCAAGGCGCTCTCGCTCGCCGCGCCCTATCCGCAGCCGGCCACGCGCTCGACTCGCTTCACCTTCCAGCTTGCGGGCGAAAGCCGCGCCCAGCTGGCGATCTACAATCTCGCCGGGCGGCGGGTGCGCGCCTGGGGCGTGGCCGGAAGTCGCGAGCTGACCTGGGATCTGCGCGACGAGCGGGGCGCCACGGTGCCCGCCGGCATCTACTGGGCCCGGCTCTCCGAGGACGGCCTCTCGGCCGTCCGGTGCGTGGCCGTCGTCCCCTAGATTCGTCTCCGCCGTGGGGGTAGTGAGGGCCCCGGCGCCCTGATACCATGGCGCGCATGAAGCCCTCGCCGATTCTTCTCGCCTCGCTGGCCGCCGCCACTCTCGCCCTCGCCGGCTCGCCGGCCCACGCCGCCAAGACCGCGGCGTCGCCTGCGTATCTCAAGCCGGTCGTCCCGTTCATCGAGAACGACTACGGGCGCGCCCTCGCCGAAGCCAAGGCACGCAAGGTGCCCCTCTTCGTCGAAGCCTGGGCGCCGTGGTGACACACGTGCCGCTCGATGAAGGCCTTCGTCTTCACCGACAAGGCCCTCTCGAGCCAGGCCGGACGGTTCGTCTGGCTCGCTCTCGATAGCGAAAACGGAAAGAACGCCGCCACGCTCAAGAGGTATCCGGTGGCGGCGCTGCCTACCTTCTTCGTCATCGATCCCGGTCAAGAGACGGTGGCGATGCGCTGGGTCGGCGGCATGAACGTGACCCAACTCACGTCGTTCCTCGGCGACGGCGCCGCCGCCTGCGGCGCGGGCGCGGCCGGCGGAAACGACGCCTTGGCGCACGCCGACCGCCTGTACGGCGAAGGCAAGTACGCCGACGCTTGGCCGGCCTACGAGCAGGCGATCGCTGCCGCTCCAGCCGGCTGGCCGGACTATCCGCGCGTCACCGAAGCGCTGCTCTTCTCGCTCTCGGAGGCGGAGAAGTACGAGGAGAGCGCCCAGTTCGTCGAGGGCGCGCTGCCTCAGCTCACCGGCAAGCCGACCGAGCTCACGGCCGCGACCTATGGTCTCGACGCCGCTCTCCAGCTACCTGCCGATCACCCCAAGCGCGCCCTGTGGGTGAAGACCTATGAGGCCAAGGTCACACAATTGATCGCGGATCCTTCGATTCAAGTGGCGGTCGACGACCGCTCGGGCGCCTACGGCTCGCTGGTCGACGCGCGCAAGGACGCGGGCGACACGACGGGCGCGCACCAGGTGGCCGAGAAGTGGGCGGCCCTGCTCGAGGATGCGGCCGACCAGGCGCCGACGCCGGCACAGCGGACGGTGTTCGACTCGCACCGGCTCGCCGCCTATCGCGAGCTGGGCCAGCCCGAGCGCGCCGTGCCCATGCTGCAGCAGTCGGAGCGCGATTTCCCGGACGACTACAATCCGCCCTACCGGCTCTCGATCGCCTACACCGATCTCAAGCGCTGGGCCGACGCCGTGGCGGCTTCCGACCGCGCGCTCAAGCACGCCTACGGGCCGCGCAAGATCACGATTCTCCGCGCTCGGGCCGATCTCATGGCCGCCAAGGGCGACCGCGCGGGTGCGGCGGCGGCCATGGAGCTGGCGGTCAAGACCGAGCAGGATTTGCCCGACGAGCAGCGCTCGGATGCGACGATGCAGTCGCTCATGAAGAAGCTCGCTACCTACAACGCCCCCGCGGACGGTTCGGCCACGAGCAGCGGAACCAAGTAGAATTGCCGGACGGGATCTGTGGGCGGCCGTACGGTGCGGCCCTCTCGGCTCCCGTGAGCGTCCCTGACCCGGGGGATCCTTGCCTTCGGCACAAGAGCGACTCGGTCCCTATCTGATTCTTCGCCCGCTGGGCGAAGGCGGAATGGGAGAAGTCCATCTTGCTCGCGACACGCGGCTCGACCGTGAGGTCGCGCTCAAGCTCTTGCCGCCGGAATTGGCCGGCGATCCCGCCCGCCTGGCGCGCTTCCGCCAGGAAGCGCTCACGCTCGCCGCCCTGAACCACCCCAACATCGGGACGATCTACGGCTTCGAGGAGCCGGCGCCGGGCTCTCTGTTCCTGGCGCTCGAGTACGTCGAGGGCGAAACCCTCGCCGAGCGCATTCAGCGCAAGCCGCCCACGGTCGAGGAGGCGATGCAGATCGGCGCCCAGATCGCCGAAGCGCTCGAGGTGGCGCACGAGCGCGGCATCGTGCACCGCGATCTCAAACCGCGCAACGTGATGATCGGTCCGCGCGGGCTCGTCAAGGTGCTCGACTTCGGCCTGGCGCGCGTCCGTGTCAAAGGCCCCCAGGTGGCGCCGGGGAGCGCTTCGCCCGGGCAGCCGCGATCCTTCCCCGTGCCGGCGCTCGCTCTCGATCCCGACGCCACGATCGACACCTCGCCGGGCGACCAGACGGTCGCCGAGGGCGAGGGCATGGAAGGCACCCCGGGCTACATGAGCCCCGAGCAGGTGCGCGGTGCGCCCCAGGACGAGCGCACCGATCTTTTCGCCTTCGGCGCGGTGCTCTACGAATGCCTCACCGCGCGGCGCGCCTTCCACGGCGAGGATTTGCTCGAGACGCTCACCGCCACGCTCGAGAAGGAGCCGGATTTCTCGCTCCTGCCCGAGCGCACGCCGGCGCGCGTGCGCGAGCTCCTGCACCGTCTGCTCGAGAAAGATCCGGCCAAGCGGCTCGCGGTGGCGCGCGAAGCGCGTCATGAGCTCGAAGAGGCTCTCGGCATTCGCCGGGCCGCCGCACTCCGCGCCGGCGAAGCCGCCGCCACTACGCCGCACAACCTGCCCAAGTCGCTCACCCGCTTCGTCGGCCGCGACGAGGAAGTGAAAGCCTGCGGGCTCCTGCTCGCCGAGCACCGGCTCGTGACCCTCACCGGCATGGGCGGCACGGGCAAGACGCGCTTGGCCCTGGAAGCGGCCGAGCGCGCGCTCGGCGACTTCCCGGACGGCGTTTGGTTCGTCGACCTGGCGCCGGTGACCGACCCGAGCCGCGTCGAGACCACGATCGCCTCGGCGGTCGGCGTGCGCGAGGAGCCGGGGCGCGCCCTCGCGGAGTCTCTGGTCACTCACCTGCGCGGGCGTCGCACGCTGCTCCTGCTCGACAACTGCGAGGAGCTGCGCCGCTCGGTGGCCGGGGTCGCGACCACGCTGCTCCACGCTTGTCCGGACGTGAAGATCCTGGCCACGAGCCGCGAGGTGCTCGAGCAGCCGGGCGAGGTGGCGCACCCTGTGGGCACGCTCGCGACCCCGCCCGCCAACGGCAAGTCGAGTGCCGCGGCCGTGGGCCGTTACGACGCGGTGCGGTTGTTCGTCGAGCGCGCCAAGGCGGCGGCCGCCGCGTTCGACCTCACCGACGCCAACGCGCGCGCGGTGGCCGACGTGTGCCGGAGCCTCGACGGCATTCCGCTCGCTCTCGAGCTGGCCGCGGCGCGCGTGCGGCTGCTCTCGATCGATGAGATCCGCGCCAAGCTCGACGATCGCTTCCGCCTGCTCACGCAGTCGGCGAAGGGTGGGCTCACCCGGCACCAGACGCTGCGCGCCACCATTCAGTGGAGCTACGACCAGCTCGAGACCAGCGAGCGTGAGCTCCTGCATCGCTTCGCCGTGTTCGGCGGCGGGTGGTCGCTGGAGGCGGCGTGCGCCGTGGTGGGGGAGGGCGCCGACGAGTTCGAGATCTTGGACGCGCTCTCGCGCCTGGTCGACCGCTCGCTCGTGGTGGTGGCGCCGGGCGCGGGCGGCGCCACGCGCTACCGCTTCCTCGAGAGCGTGCGCCAGTTCGCCCTCGAGCGCTTGCGCGAGTCGGGGCAGGAAGAAGACGCGCGCGAGCGCCATGCCACCTTCTTCCTCCATCTCGCCGAGAGCGCCGAGCACAAGCTCACGGGGCCCGAGCAGGGCGTGTGGTTCGAGCGCTTGACCGACGATCACGAGAATCTGCTCGCCGCGATGGCGTGGCGGGGCGGCGACGGCGCGCCCGCGCGCCCGCTGCAAATGGCCGCGGCTCTGGCGCGCTTCTGGAACGTGCGCGGCCACTACGAGCTGGGCCGGCGCTCCTTGGAGGACGCGCTCGAACGCACGGGCGGCGACGCCCCGGGCGAGATTCGCGCCACCGCGCTCGTCCGCCTGGGCGCGGTCCAGCTGCACCAGGGCGACTACGCGGCGGCTCGTCCGCGACTCGAGGAAGCGCTCGCCATTTGCCGGCAGCGGGGCGACGAGCGCGGCGAGGTGCGCGCCCTGGGCACGCTCGGCATCGTGGCCATGTATCAAGGGGACCTCGATGCGGCGCGGCGCGCGTTCGAAGAAGGCCTGGCTCTCTATCGCAAGCAGAACAACAACCGCGGCGCGGCCGTGGCCCTCCACAATCTCGGCGGTGTCGATACGGAAAGAGGCCAGTTCGAAGACGCGTGCCGGAGCTACGAGGAGGCGCTCCAGCTCTTCACCAAAGTGGGCGATCGCGCGTCGGGCTCGCTCACGCAGGGCGACCTGGCGCTCACCTGGCTGCGGCTCGGACAGCCCGAGAAGGCGCGCGAGCTCCTGGCGCAATGCCTCGAGACGGTGGCTGCTGTCATGGCCAAGCGCGAGGGCGCCTACGGACTGGAAGCGATCGCCGAGTATCTCCTCGTTCGGGGACGCGCGCGGGAGGGGGCACAATGCATCGGTGCCGCCCGGGCGCTGCGCGAGGAGATCGGGTCGCCGCTTGCGCCCTACGAAAGAGCGCCATTGGAAAAGCGCCTGCTCCGCCTGGCTGATTCTTTGGGAGAAGCGGGACTCGCTTCCGCGCTGGCAGAAGGGTCTTTGTGGTCCTTCGAAGACGTGATCTCGAAAGCCCGCGCTTGGGCGAGTTCGGTGTGACGCAACACGCACAAGACTACGTATCGCTACGGATTCGCTTGCCTTGCCGAGGCCGGGCGCGTAGAATCTCCTCGTCTTTCGCGTTATCACAAGGATTCGAAACGCGGCAGAGAAGGCCAAGCGTGCGAATCGGTCAGGCGTATTTTCAAACTCCCCCACCGACCGAGAGCGATCGCGGCTCTTTCACAGCGCCCTGACCCGACGTGCGTCTGCCCACGGCGGGTGGCGATTTCCCGAGCTCGTGCACAAGGACTCCGTCGAGCTGCGAGGTGCTCCATGAAGAGACTCGCTATCGCTTTCCTCGTTGCGGCGTTTGCTCTCGGGACGGTCGGAACCCAGATGGCAAGAGCGCAAGCTTACTTGCTCATCGACTACGTGGGTTTCGACTACGAAGATCCCGATCCGGACCACTCCGATTTTGGGGAGAACGGAAGTGGCTATGTGGGCCTGGGCGAAGTGCCCGGCCTGTTCGCGCCACTGGTGCCCGATTACGCCAACAACGAGTACACCTACTACATCCACGGTTTGATGCAGACGAACCGCCAGACGTTCGGCGCGTTCATCGTAATCGACTACACGCCCGGTCGCCTGGACGTGTTCGAGGACTCCAAGACCTTGGGCACGCCTCATGACTTCGGGACGAATCCTCCGAGCGCCTTGGCGCCTGGCACGTTCACGGACGGCACGCTGTTCATCTCCGGCGCGCTCACGAACTTCCGGTTCGTGTTCAATACCGTGAATCAGACGGGCAGCTACGAAGCTGACTTCGAGGCGGACGCGGGGTCTCAGCTCGGCAACATTCCGGCCACGGATCGAAAGGGCTGGACCTTTGCGGGAGCGACTGGGAACTCGACCCAGATTCCGGAGGGTTACTACCACCAGATCGACGGTCAGGTGTTCCTCAACAACACGCCGGTCCGCGCTCAGCGAACGAGCTGGGGCGGGGTGAAGGGCCTGTACCGCTAGCGCGACCGCGCGGCGTCTTCGCCGCGCACGGGGGTGACGTATGAGAGCTTGGACGACAACGTGGATCGTCGCCGCGGCGCTGGCCTTGACCTTGGTCGCTCCGGCCTTGGTCGCACCGGCCCAGGCGGCACCGGCGATCGATTGGGATCCTGTGATGTTTTATTCGCTTCCACCCAGCGGGGCAGGGGCCATCACGCCCAACAACGCGCCCGTGGGCGCGCAGCTCGTGGGCGTGGGCACGGTCAGCACCTTTGGGCCGCCCCTCACGTTCTTGAACGCCAACATTCCGGCGTTCGAGTATTCGATCTACGTGTATGGGCTGATCTCGACGGGAACGATTACGTCGGGAGGCCCTGGTCTGTTTTTCTACAGCACGAACTACAGCGGCGGGTTCATCGAGATCCGTGAGGATACGAGCCCCGACGCGACGTTCGCTCCCTTCCCGCCGAACGCGGCGGTGCCGAGCACCTTCCAGGACGGCACCGTCATCCTGAGCGGGAGCTTCACGAGCTTCCTCACGCAGACGGACAACTTCAGCGCCCACGGCGCGGGGAACGCGGAAGGGGACATCACGTGGACGGGGGGAACGTTGCTGTCGTACACCAACGATCCGACGGGCAAGGCCTGCCCCGGTCTGTTCACGGGTGGCATGGTCTCCGATCCGTCGGTCGTGACGCCGGGCTACATCTGGCGGCATGACGGCAAGATCGATTTCAACTGCCCGACAGCGGCCAAGGTGTCGACCTGGGGTAACGTGAAGGGGACGTACCGGTAGGCGACTCAGATTCGACGAAAGCCGCCCGGACGAAAGCCCGGGCGGCTTTTTCGTTTGTCCGCGGCTCACTTGACCGGCCGGAGACCGTCACTCCGGCGGCGACGAGGATGGCGCACTTACATGCCCCAGGGCATGTGAGTTGACCACTCTTCGCTCTTAGTACTAGCTCCGGAGCCTGCCAGCCGAGTGGCGCACTTACATGCCCCAGGGCATGTGAGTTGACCACTCTTCGCTCTTAGTACTAGCTCCGGAGCCTGCCCACAGAGTGGCGCACTTACATGCCCCAGGGCATGTGAGTTGACCACTTGGTGATCCGGAAGCCGTGAGCTGGCAGAGGACCTAACTCAAGGCTCCCGCATGCGATAGCCGACACCGGGCTCGGTGAGCAGGATCTCGGGGCGGGAAGGGTCGTGCTCCAGCTTGTGACGAAGCTGCCCCATGTAGACGCGCAAGTAATGGTGCTCGCCTACGTGCGCCTGGCCCCAGACCTCGCGCAAGAGCTGGGCGTGGGTGAGCACCCGGCCCGCCGCCCGGGCGAGGGTGGCCAGGAGCTTGAACTCGAGGGGCGTGAGCTTCACCTCCTCGCCCCGCACCGTGACCCGCCGGCGGTCCAGGTCGAGCCTGAGATCGCCGACCTCGATCGGCCCCGCCACCTCGGCACCGTCTCGCCGGGCCGCATGGCGAAGCGCCACCCGCACCCGGGCCAAGAGCTCCCCGACCGCGAACGGCTTGGTCACGTAGTCGTCGGCGCCCGCGTCGAGGGCGTCAATCTTGTCGCGCTCGCGCCCGCGGGCCGAGAGCACAACCACCGGCACGCCCGACCACTCGCGCAAACGCCGCACGACTTCGAGCCCGTCCAAGTCGGGGAGGCCCAAGTCGAGCACCACGACGTCGGGCGAGCGCGACGCCGCTTCACGTAGCCCATCCCTGGCGGTCTCGGCCATCTGCACGCGGTAGCCCGCGCTCTCGAGCGCGGCGCGCAGGAAGCGGCGCATCGCCTCCTCGTCCTCGACGACGAGCGCGAGCGCCGGGTGGGCGGGTCGCGGCGCCGAAGGAGGGGCCGGGCGCTCCACTACCTACCCTCGGGGGGGAACCCGGACCCGGACGAAGGAGCAGTCGAGACCGAAGACGATGCGGCTTCCGGCTCTTCGGGCGGCACCACCGGGGGCTCGGCTTCGAGTGGCAGCGTGATCTCGAACACGGTGCCGCCGCCCGGGCGGTTCGCGGCCCGGATGCTTCCGCCGTGTGCGACTACGATGGCGCGGCAGATCGCGAGACCGAGGCCCACGCCGGCCGCGCCGCCGGGACGACCGGCCGCCACCGCACCCGGCTTGCCTCGATAGAACTTCTCGAAGATGCGCTCCTCGTCGCCGGGCGTGAGGCCGGGCCCGCGGTCCGCGACTTCGATCACCACGCTCTTGTCTTCGCGGCGCGCATCGATCTGAATCGGTGAGCCGGACGGCGTGTAGCGGAGTGCGTTTTCGAGCAAGTGGACGAGCGCCTGCGTGAAAAGCACGGCGTCGAGGGGCACCAGGGGCAGATCGGCGGGAATCCGCGTCGTCACATCGCGCCCTTCGAGCTCGGCGCGGAAGCGCGCCAAGGCCGCGCCCACGACCTCCTCGAGCGAGTGCCACTCCTTCTGCGCGCGCACGCCGGACTCGAGGCGCGTCATCTCGAGCAGGTCCTGGACGAGGGAAGTGAGCCGGTTCGACTCCTCGACGATGGTCGCCAGGAGCTCGCGCCGCGTGCCGCCGTCCATCGCCAGGGCGCCGTCCTGAAGGCTCGTGGCCGCGCCCGTGATCGCGGCCAGCGGCGTGCGCAAGTCGTGCGAGACGGACGACAAGAGCGAGCTCCTGGTGCGCTCGGCTTCGGCGTCGACGCGCGCCGCCTCCGCCTGCTCGACGAGCCGGCTGCGCTCCAAGGCGATGGCGGTCTGATTGGCGAAAGTGCGCAGGAGCCGCAATTGATCGGGGCGGAACACATCGCGCGCGTGGACCGGCCGGATGCCGAGCACTCCGACCGCCTTTTGCGAGCCGACCAGCGGCAGATACAACGCCTTGGCGGCGGGCAAGGTGTCGGTGCCGTGCCCCGCCGCTTCTTCGTGATCGAATGTCCACTGCGCCACGCCGCGCTCGTGCGGATCGGCAGCCAGCGGCACCAGCGCCCCGGTGCGCGGTACGACGCGTCCGTCCGCGTCCGGCAGCAGGATCGCCACCGGCGCGTCGAACACGCTCTCCACGCTGCGCGCGGCCGCCGCCAGGAGATCGCCGGGATCGGCGCTGGCCGCCAGCTCCCGGCTCAAGCGGTACAAGGCGGCGTTTCGCTCCTCACGCCGGCGCGCGAACTGCGCTTGCTCGCGGAGCCGCGTCGCCATCGTGCTCAGAAGCAACGCCACGACCAGGGTCACGCCCATGGTGATCAGATACTGCGAGTCGGCGACCGCGATCGTGTGATACGGCGGCACGAACAAATAGTCGAAGACGAGCACGCCGAGCACGGAGGCGAGGATCGAGGGCCCGCGGCCCACGGCCACGGCGACCAGTGCCGCGCACACGAGGTAGGCCATGGCGATGTTGGCGGGCTCGAACCAGCGGTCGAGAAAGAGGCTGATCGCCGTGCACAGCGCCACGGCCACCAGCGCCTGCAAGTAGCCGCGCACGCCCGAGCGGGGCGCGACCGCGAGAGGCAGCGGGCGGTCTTCGTCCTCGGGCTTGCCACGGTGAACGTGAACGTCGAATTCGTCGGCACGGAGCACGAGATCGGTCGCCACCGAGCCGAGAATCCGCTCCATCCACCGCGGCCCGCGCGGCGGGCCGACCAGGATGCGCGCCACGTGGTGCTCGCGCGCGTAGGCGAGAATCTCGTCCACCACGTTCTGACCGCTCACGATGGCGGTCTCGGCGCCCAGGTCCTCGGCCAGGCCCATGACGTCGACGACGCGGTCGTGCAGGCCACGCCCGCGCCGCAGGGCCGCCGGTGTCTCCACGTGCATCACGAGCCACTCGGCCTTGAGCGCCGAGGCGATGCGGCGCGCGCCGCGCACCAGTCCGAGCCCGCTCTCCGGATCGCCGATGCACGCGAGGAGCCGTCCGCCGACGGGCCAGATCTCCTCCACGCCCTCGATGCGCCGCCACGATTCCATCTGTGCGTCGACGCGCTCGGCGGTGCGGCGGAGCGCGAGCTCGCGCAGCGCGATCAGATTGCCCTTCTGGAAGAAGTTCTCGATCGCGCGCCCGGCTTGCTCGGGCACGTAGACCTTGCCCTCGCGCAAGCGCTGCAGGAGGTCGTCGGGCGGCAAGTCGATGAGCTCGATCTCGTCGGCCCGATCGAGAATCGAATCGGGCACGGTCTCGCGCACCCGCACGCCCGTGAAGCTCTCGACCACGTCGTTCAGGCTGTCGACATGCTGCACGTTGAGGGTCGTGGCCACCGAAATGCCGGCCTCGAGCAGCTCCTCGACGTCCTGCCAGCGTTTTCGGTGGCGCGATCCCGGCGCGTTGGTGTGCGCCAGCTCGTCGACCAAGAGCAGGTCGGGCTTGCGCGCGAGGGCGGCATCGAGGTCGAACTCGCGCAGGGTGACGCCGCGATACGACAACTCTTGAGGCGGGATGCGCTCGATGCCGGCGAGCAGAGCTCCCGTCTCGCCCCGGCCGTGCGTCTCGACCACGCCCGCGACGACGTCGAAGCCCGCGCGCTTCATCTCCTGCGCCTCGACCAGCATGGCGTAGGTCTTGCCCACGCCCGGCGAGGCGCCAAAGAAGATCTTGAGCTTGGCGCGCTTCTCGAGTTGATCTTTCTCCTGCAGTCGGCGCAGGAGGTGATCCGGATCGGGCCGGTCGCTACGCTCGGGGCACATGCCAGCGAGCATCCTCCCGCTTGGCGGGCGCCAAGACAAGCCGAGGGGCCCCCAAGCCCGCGGCCGGCGCCGCAATCTTGATACTTCCCTGATGCTCACCGGACCGATTCTTACGTGCCGCCCGGTGGAGTTGCCTGCTCCAATTCTTGCGGGAGGAGCCATGTGGGATCTCGGAGTGGTGGGGCTCGTCGTCGCCTTCTTCATCGTCTGCTTCCTGCTCGTGGCGGGCTGCGAGCAGCTGCGCGGGGGGAATCGATGACCATCGCGTATGGGGTCGCTCTCGTGGTCGCGATCGTTCTCTTCCTCTATCTCGTGTACGCGATCCTCAAGCCGGAGCGCTTCGGATGACCACCAACGATTGGCTCCAGCTCGCGCTCTACACGATCGTCCTCACCCTTCTCGCTCCGCCCCTCGGTGCCTTCATGTGGCGAGTGCTCGAGGGCAAGCCGACGTGGCTCACGCCGGTTCTCGGTCGCTTGGAACGCACGATCTATCGCCTGGGCGGCGTCGATCCCGCGCGCGAGACCG
>DATFWU010000015.1:0-3328 GCA_035259005.1 Candidatus Eiseniibacteriota bacterium | reverse complement strand
CATCCGGCGCGGGCTCATGGCGAGCAGCTGCTCCGGCGTAGGAAAGCCGTCGCTGCCGAAGAGGGCGACGAGCCGATCGAAGATGGCGGCGGCGGCGCGGCCGTGAAGCTGCTGGTAGACCACCGCGCGGACGAGCGATTGAAAGGGCGACCAGGTCCGCCGGATGCGCATGGTGCAGGGACCGACCCGGCGGATGAGCGCACGCATCACGGGGTCGCTCTTGCTGAGATGGCGGAGGGCGGCAGGGGTCACGAGCTCACCGGAGCCGGTACAGCGGTAGGGGCCGCTCCACGCCCTTGAGCTCACGCAGACCCATCTCCTCGAGCGCCAGGTCGCTGTAGAGACGCGAACGGGTCTCGCCGGAGAGCACGATCTCGCCGCCTTGAGCCTGAGCGGCGAGGCGCGCCGCGATGTTGGTGGTCATGCCGGACGCAGTATAGGTCCAGCGCGTGCCCGCGCGCCCCTCGATCTTGGTCGCCCCCAGGAGAGCGGGCCCGGTGTTCACGCCGATGTGCATGCGCAGCGGATCGAAGCGGTGCGCGAGCTGCGCCCCGATCTCCGCGGCGCGGCGGTGAATGGCCCGCGCAGCGTCCACCGCGGCTCGGGCATGGTCGCCCTCGTGGAAGATCACCATGAGCCCGTCGCCCGCCGTCTCGTTGACGTCGCCCCCGTGCTTGACGATCTCGTCGAGGAACGCGCCGAAGTATCGCTGGACGAGGGCGTCCAGCTCGTCGGGAGCCAGCCGCGCCGACAGGCGCGTGTAGCCGCTGATGTCGGCGAAGAGCACGCTCACGTCCGTCTCGCGCTTGTCCAGCGAGGGGGCTTCGGGAGACTCCTCGATGAGGTCGCGCACGCGCTGGGGCACGAACTTGGCGAGGCTCGTGCGGATGAGGAGGCTCCTTTCGAGCTGGCGCGCGTAGTCGAGGACCTGCTGGTGCGCCTGGGCGTTGGCCACGGCCACCGCGGTCTGATCGGCGAGCGTCTCGAGCAGCTCCAAGTCCTCGGCGGTATACGCGGACTCCGAGCGCTTGGGGCCCAGGATGAGGAGCCCCCGGATCTCCGTCTGGAATCTGAGCGGCACCAGCACCTCGGCTCCGAGCGCGGCGTAGGCGCCACGGGCCTCGCCCTCGAGCCCGGCAAAGCGAGGATCCGCGGCCAGCTGATAGCGGGAAAGGGCGCCGGGAGCCTGCTGGAGCACGGGCGCGAGCGCGCCGTGCGGGGCGCCCACCTCGAGGCGCGCGCGGGTAGCGTGCATGGAGGACTCGATCGTGGTGGTGAGCCGACGCTCGATCTCCCCCAGGTCGAGCAGGCTCGACATGGAGCGCGCCAGCGCGCCGATGGTGCGAGCGTAGTCGTAGCGCTCGCGGAAGAAGGTCCGGTCCACGAGCCTCCGCAGCCGCTCGCGCAGAGGGTTGAAGGCGAGCGCCACCGCGAACATGAACGCGGCCGAGAACCACGTGGACTGGGCGAGGCGCGCCTGCGCCAGCAGGAGGTTCGCGCCCGCGATGGCCAGCGCGTAGGCCGCGGTGATGAGACCTGCCAGCGCCGCATAGACGACCGAGCGCCGGATGACCACGGTGGCGTCGAAGAGCCGGTAGCGCACGGTGGCGTAGGCGATGGCGAGCGGATAAAGGAGCACGAGCGCCGAGCCCCACTGCGGATCCACCGGGCCCCGATAGAGATGGGAGAGCGGGGCCAGCATGAACGCGAGCCAGCCGCCGAGACCAAGGCCAATGCCGAGCAGGAGCACGGTGATCTGCTGGTTGACGAGGGGCGAGGCAGCCCGGCGGCGCGTGTCGAGCAGCGCGGCGATCTTGATCGGAAACGAGATCGTCGCCAGCGTGAAGAGCGTGGCCACCGAGGCGGGATAGATCCATCCGCCGATGAGGAGCTCGGGCGCCGCCGTGGCGAGGATCGCGAAGGTCACGGCGGCGAGCGATCCTGCGACGAGCGCGCCCGTGTAGAGACGCGGGATCACGCGATGGCGCGCGAGCCAGGCTTCCCGCGAGGCATTGGTCGGGTACGTGAGGAAGAACACCCAGCCGTGGACCGAGAGCACGATCGAGACGAAGCCCACCAGGCACGCCGCGATCCGGCTGCCTCCCAGGACGGATTCCGGAACAGCTACGTTCGAGACCGCCCACAGGCACATGTAGATGAGGAAGTTTCGATTGGGCCGCGCGCGCCGGTTCTGCGCGAAGACCGCCACGCCGACCGCCAGCATCACCGCGGACACGACGAAGAAGAGCCCGAAGTGACGCGTCAGCACGCTCCACGTGAAGGGTTGCGGCACCGCGTCGACGGTGGCGCGGTGCCCCGCCCGCTCGATCTCGTAGCGTATGGGCGCGCTGGACGCCGCCACGCGCGCTTCGAGAGTGACGGGCGAGTGACCGTCCACGCTCAGGATCCGGTCGCCCCATTCGAGCGCGCCCGTCTCGGCGGGAAAGACGCGCAGATCCGGCGCGACGAAGAAGCCGGGGAACGGCTTCCCGACGCGGCCGGCCAGGCCGCCGAACAGCACGACGAGGGCCGCCAGCGTGAGTGCAACGACGAGCTGCGCACGTCCGCTTCTGATCACCATGGCGTCACCGATAATACGCGTTGCGGCGCATATCGGAGGGCCATGACGACCCTGCGCAACAGACGGTTGACAGCGACCGCTCACGGGTCTTTGATGACGTCACGATGGACACTCCACCGGGCCACGCATAGGCGCCACCGGGATCGACGCAACGCGATCCGAGGTGGCGCCGGCGAGTTGCTAAAGCCGGTCCCGACTTTTGCCGGGACAGCGCAGCGGGAGCTGCGCAATGCACGTGGGGGCCCGGGCGGGAGTGACGTCCCGCCCACCCCCTTTTGCTTTCGCGGCGCACGCCCGAGCATCTCCGTGTTTGGGTCATGTGCTGGCCCGAATTGACAAATAGCGATGCCGGCGTGGTCGACGGGTCGGGGCCGAACTCTCAGCCGAAGGCGTTATTGAACAATGAGATACGGGCGCAAGAGGGCTCTTCGCAACCCGTGGCACCCCCCTTGCTTGGTTAGACAGAGTATCGGATGGGCAAGTCTCGCCCCTGAGATACCCGGACGGGCGGGCAGATCACCGAAAAAGGGCTGGCGTCACGGCACCTTTCACGCTAATCTCGCCCGCGTGTGCAAATAGGCTCAAGCCGACGAGTGTCGGAGCATTGACGCGATCTCAGGAAAGAGGAGCTAAGGTGCGCTCGAGTTCGGGTGTACGGTCGGTGCTGCTCGTCGTCGCAGTTCTCGGGTTTGCCCTGGGCCGATGCGGCTCCCTCTCCGGAAAGCTGGTCGAGGAAAGCTCCCTCCT
>DATFWU010000014.1:0-13896 GCA_035259005.1 Candidatus Eiseniibacteriota bacterium | reverse complement strand
CCCGCGTACTCGACCGGGCCGCGTGCCGTGTCGACGAGCGTGGCGCCCGAGGCGAGACGCGCCGCCAGATCGGCCTTCCAATCGAAACGCTTGGCACGGGAAGTCGACAACGCGATTCCTAGAGAGTGAGCGTGGCGGAGTGAGCGTGCCTAAAGAGTGAGCTTGCCTTCTCCGATCCGGTGACACTGCCCGGATACGAGCACGGTCGTGATTTCGTTGCCCACGCCGCGCACCCGCACCGCAAGCACGCTCGGCCGGCCCATCTCGATCCCCTGCTCGATCGTGATCTTGGTCTCCCCCGCCGGGTCCGCGGGAAGCACGCGATGGCGGACCGTGTAGGCTCCCAAGGGGCCTGCGGCGGAGCCGGTGGCCGGATCCTCGACCACACCCAGATGGGGCGCGAACATGCGCGCGTGCCAGTCGTGTTCGGGCTTCTCGGCCTGGCGCGTGACCACGAGCACGTTGGGAGTTCCGAGCGGCCCCAGCACCGCCTCCCAGAGATCGCCGCGCGGCCGCGCGCGCCGCACCGAGGCGAGATCGCGAATCGGCAGGATGAGGTACGGCACCCCGCACGAGACGATCTGCGGCGGGAGCTCAGGATGGAGGTCGGCCGCCTCCAACGCGATCAGGGAAGCGAGTGCGCCGCGATTCGAGAGTGCGGAATCGAACTCGGGCTGGGGCTGGCGCATGGTCGCCGAGCCCGAGCCGTTGGTCATGGCCTCGAGATCGACGGGGATCACTCCCACCTTCTCGAGCAAGCGCGTGGCGCCCTTCCCCGCGGCGAGCCCGATGCGTCCCTCGAGCGCGAGCACGAACGTGGTGCCGAGCGTGGGGTGCCCGGCGAACGGCAGCTCCTCGGCCGGCGTGTAGATGCGCACGGCGAAATCGTGCGAGCCGTCGCGCGGCGGATAGACGAACGTCGTCTCCGAAAGATTCAATTCGCGCGCCACCGTCTGGTGCAGGCGCTCGGGCACCTGCGAGCCGTCGGGAAACACGGCCAGCGGATTGCCCTTGAACTTTCCCTCGGCGAACACGTCGACCAGGATGTAGCGAGCTTCGCCCATGGCTACTCCACCACCAGGTTGATGAGCCGGTGCGGCACGTGAATCGTCTTCTTGAGCTTGCGGCCCTCGAGAAGCGTGGCGATGCGCGGATTGTCGCGCGCCTCGCGCTCCACGTCGGCGGCCGAGAGGGTGGTCGGCAGCTCGAGACGGGCGCGCAGCTTGCCGTTCACCTGCACGACCAGGGTCTCGGTGTCGACCGAAAGCGCCGACCCATCCACCTCCGGCCAGGGCGCGCGGAAGATCGTGCCCGCCTGGGTGTCGTCGCCGTAGAGCGACCACATCTCCTCCCCCACGTGCGGCGCGATGGGCGAAAGCATGAAGATCAGGAGGCGCAGCGCCTCCCCCATCGCCCAGCGCACGTCGGAAGGTGCCGCCCCCGGCTCGAGCGCCGCCGCCTCCTTCTGGCTGACGGCGATGAGCGTGTTGACCATCTCCATCATGGCGGCGACCGCGGTGTTGTAGTGGAAATCGTCGAAGTCACGCGTCACGCGAGCCAGCGCCGTATGCGCGGCGTGGCGCACTTCGCGCGCCGCGGCCGACTCGATCACCGGGCGCGGCGCGGACGCGGTCTCGCGCACCAGCGCGCCGTACGAGCGCCCGAGCCGCCACACGCGGTTCAGGAACCGGTAGGCGCCCTCGACCCCGCGGTCCGACCACTCGGCGTCCTTCTCCGGCGGACCGATGAACAGGGTGTACACGCGGCCCGTATCGGTGCCGTAGCGCGCGATCAACTCGTCGGGCGCCACCGTGTTCTTCTTCGACTTGGACATCTTCACGCCGCCGCGCGTGATCATGCCCTGGGTGAAGAGCGCGCGGAATGGCTCCACGAACGACACCAGCTTCATGTCGTAGAACACCTTGGTGATGAAGCGCGAATACAGGAGGTGCAGGATCGCGTGCTCGACGCCGCCGATGTACTGGTCGACGGGTAGCCAGGCATTGGCGAGCGCGCTGTCGAACGCCTTGGTCTCGTCGCGCGGTGTGAGGAAGCGCAGGTAGTACCACGACGAATCGACGAAAGTGTCGAGCGTGTCGGTCTCGCGCCGGGCGGGCCCACCGCATTTCGGGCACTTCACGTTGACGAAGTCGGCCTTGGCGGCGAGCGGCGATTCCCCGGTCGGCTTGAACTCGACGTCCTTGGGTAGCATGACCGGCAGATCCGACTCGGGCACCGGGACGATGCCGTCCTTCTCGCAATACATCATGGGGATGGGCGCGCCCCAGTAGCGCTGCCGCGACACCAGCCAGTCGCGCAGCCGGTAGGTCACCGTGGGCTTGCCCTGGCCACGCTGTGCCAGATCGGCGGCCATGCGCTCGCGCGCCTGCTCGGTGGTGATGCCGTCGTACGGTCCCGAACCGAAGACCACGCCCTCGCCCACGAAGACGCGATCCTCTCCCACCATCTCCCAGCCTTCGTCACGGCTCGCGGTGGCGCGGACCACCGGAACGATGGGCAGCGCGTACTGCTTGGCGAACTCGTAATCGCGTGTGTCGTGTGCCGGCACGCACTGCACCGCACCCGTGCCATAGCCCATGACGACGTAGTTTGCCACCCAGATGGGAACCTTGGCGCCGGTGAACGGATGGATCGCGCTGAGCCCGGTGGCGATGCCTTCCTTCTCCGGCTCCTGGTCGTAGCGGCGATCCGACTGCTGGCGCGCCACGCGCGCGGCGAACTCCTGAATGTCGGCGCGGCCCGCGGTCAGCTTGGCGACGGCGGGATGATTCGGGGCCAGCACCACGAAGGTCGCGCCGTAGATCGTGTCGAGGCGCGTGGTGAATGTCACCAGCTCCTCACTCGTTCCATCGACGCGCCAGTGCACCTCGGCGCCCTCGGAGCGTCCGATCCAGTTGTGTTGCATGACCCGGACCTTCTCGGGCCACTCGGTGAGCAGCGCGAGATCGTCGACCAGGCGCTGGGCGTACTCGGTGATGCGGAAGAACCACTGCTCGAGCTCGCGCTGGATGACCGGCGTGCCGCAGCGCTCGCACTCACCGGCGCCCACGACCTGCTCGTTGGCGAGCACGGTCTGGCACGACGGGCACCAGTTGACCGGGGCTTTGCCGCGATAGGCGAGACCGCGCTCGTAGAGCTTGAGGAAGAGCCACTGCGTCCAGCGGTAGTAGCCGGGATGGCACGAGGCGATCTCGCGCGACCAGTCGAGCCCGATGCCCCAGGCATCGAACTGCTGGCGCATGCGCTGGATGTTGCGCAGCGTCCACACCTCGGGATGCGTCTTGTTCTGGATGGCGGCGTTCTCGGCCGGCAGGCCGAACGCGTCCCAGCCCATGACCGCGAACACGCGCCGGCCGCGCAGCATGGCCTGCCGCACCACGGTGTCGCCCAGGATGTAGTTGCGCCCGTGGCCCACGTGGAGGTCGCCCGAGGGATACGGGAACATGTTCAGGCAATAGAACTTGTTCTCGGCGTGCGAGACGTCTTGCCGGAAGAGCCCCAGCTCGTCCCAGCGCTTGCGCCACTTGGGCTCGATCTGGGCGGCGGGATAGCGCTCTTCATCGGGGCGCAGCGCGCTCTCGGAAGCCGGCGCGGGGGCCCGCGGGTCGGATCGGGTCATCGCTCCCTCGGGGTGTTCGGGAAATGAAAGTCTGCAGAATACGGGGCTCGCTCGGTTGGCGGCAAGCCGAGCCCCGGGCTAGGCGGCGTCCTTGGGGCGCAACACGACACAGCAGCGGCCCGGCCCCGGCTCGAGATCGACGGTCGCGTCCTCGACACCCAGGCCCTCGATCATGCCCTGGACGAGCGCGAGATTCATGCCGCAGACGACCTCGCGGGACGCCTGGGCGAGGGCGTCGAAGGGACAGTTCTTGAACACGATGCGCCCGGCCTTCTCGCGCTCGGGCTCGAAGCCGCTTTGGCGCAGGAGTCCCATGGCACCCTTGAGCGTGTGCGAGCGCGTGCGCGCTTCCTCGCCCATCTGGCGGCCGCGCGTGTGGGCTCCCTGGATGAGCCGCTCGCGATTGTAATCCCCGGCCAGCGCCTGGCTCAGGATCTCCCCGGCCAACTGATAGCGCCGGGGCGGCAGGGTGAGGTCGATCGGGCGCGCGGAGCGCTGGTAGAGCTTGCTGGGCCGGCCCGCTCCGGGCCCCTGGCGCCCGGAGAGCCTCTGGAACGTGGTCGCGAGCAGCCCGGCCTCAGCCAGCTTGTCCAAGTGGAAAGCGGCCAGGGACCGCGAGATGTGAAGCGCCTTGGCCGCCTGGTCGCGGCTCACCGGGCTCCCCTGCCCGCTCACGTAAAGAAAGAGGTCCCTGCGGAGGGGCTCCTCGAGGGCGCCGACGAGATCGAGCTGGTCCTGCAAACGCTTGTCGGTCATAGGGCTACCTCATTCTAAAACAAATCGTCCTTGGCCAAAATCATTTTTGTGGAATCCCCTCTCCACTCTAAACATCAGATGCTTTAGTTTTAGAAATGGGTTCCAGGCCGATCCGGAGCCCCTGCCAGGGATGCCCCACACCCGAGGAGGAAGAAAACCATGTCGAACGTCGCCACCGTCGCCAGCGAGCGGCGCCCCCTGAGTCCGGCCGCCACCGCCGCCCTCGCCGAGGCCGCGAGCCCGGCCCGGCAGGCCTTCTGGATCTTGCGCCTGGGCTTCATCGCGGCCCCGATCCTCGCCGGCCTCGACAAGTTCTTCCACGTGCTCGTGAACTGGGACAAGTACCTGCCGCCGGTCGTCAACAACCTGACGGGCGGCCACGGCCATGAGCTCATGCTGGTCGTGGGCGTGATCGAGATCGTGGCCGGCATCGGCGTGGCCGTGAAGCCGCGGATCTTCAGCTACGTCGTGGCCGCGTGGCTCGCGCTCATCATCGTGAACTTGCTCCTCATCCCGGGCTACTTCGACGTCGCGCTCCGCGACTTCGGCCTCTTGCTCGCCGCCCTCGCGCTCGGCCGGCTGAGCGAGGTGTACGCGAAGTAAGCCGGAAAAGGACGCGCCTTCCGTGGGGGACGTCGACCGGCGTCCCCCACTCTTGTCTTTGGCACGCGGGATGTCATGCAATGCGCAATCTCCCGCCCCTGTCCGGCTTCACGAAGCCCGCCAAATCGCGTAACGGCCGCGGCACCGTCCCGACTCCGTACTGGTACTGAGGTTGCATTCTTGCAAGAGCAGGCACTCCTTGCCGTGCACCTTTGCCTGGGAGACTCGAAGTGTCCGCTCACCTCCGTCGCGCGATCACGCTGCCACTCACCGTCCTGTTCCTCGTGTGCGCCACCGCGGGTGCGCCACGCGCCGGTCTCGTGACCGAGCTTCCCGGGCTCGTCTCCAACGTCGTCAATGCCGCGACTCAGGTCGTCGACGGCGCTCTCGGCGCGGTGCTCCGGACCGGCTTGTGGACGGTGCAGATTCCGGCGGGCGCCTTCGCAGGCACGGCGACCGTGTCGCTGAACGCGAGCGCCTCCAACCCGACGGTGTGCGGGCTCGAGATCGCGCCGGCGAGCAAGAACGGATTCGCCAATCCGGTGACTCTGACGGCGAGGATCCCGCTGGGGATGAGCGCTTCGAGCGCCCGCATCGAGTGGTTCAACCCGCAGACGCAAGCCTGGGATCCGGTCCCGGGATCCTCGGTCAACCTGCTGACGCGGACCGTCTCGGCCAAGATCTGGCACTTCAGCCAGTATCGCGTCGACGGTCGCAGCGGCTGGTAAGAGCGCCGCTTTTCCAGCTAAGCGCGCCGCTCCTCGCCTCGAGCTTCCGCCACTCCCACGACCGCGCGGACGAGCAGGGTTTCGACGTCCGCGCGGCCGCTCTTCCAGGCTCGTTCCGTCCGATAGAGCAGATCGAGCGCGGCCGAAAGCTCGGTGGCGCCGCGCGAGCGCGCCAGGCGATCGGAGTTCTCGCGGTCGCGAATCCAGCCCCACTGCTGGGTGCGCATGCGCAGCGCCCCGGCAACCAGAGTCTGCAGCTGGAAGAGCACCGTGCCCTCGGACTCCCCGGCTTCGAGCGCGCGCAGCAGATGATCGACGGCTTGGTCGGCGCGGCCCTCGGCCACGGCGCGCGACAAGGCGGACAAGCTTCCCGAGTGGACCGGGCGCAAGACGCGCTCGGCCTCTTCGCGGGTCACCGTGTGCGTGTCCGCCGCCCAGTCGGCGAGCTTCTCGATTTCGTTCATGACCTCGGAGGTCTCGAGGCGCGAGGCGTCGAGGACGGCCTCGATGACTCCCGGCCCTGCCTTCACGCCCGAGCGCACCAGCCGCCGCTCGGCCCAGCGCGAAAGCACCTCGGGCGGCGGCGCTTCGACGGCCACGCGCAAGGCGCAGGCCGCCGACAACGGAACCAGCGTCTTGCGCTCGTTCTCGGCCGCCGACTCCACGAAGAGGAGCACGTTGCCCGGAGGCACGGCCGCCGCTCCCTCGGCCGCCGCCTCCACGGTGCGCGCCGAGCGCGTCCACTCCTCGACGTTCAAGACGATGACGAAGCTCGCGGGCACGAAGAGCGAAGCGCCCTGGGCCTCGGCCAGTACGCGGTCGACGCCGGTCTCGGCGGCGCGCAGGACGACCGGAGGCACGTCGGGGCGCTCCTCGGCCCAGCGCCCCTTGAGCGCGGATAACACTTCGGCCTTGGCCGCCTCGTCGCCCCCCGAAAGATAGATCGAGGTGGGCAAGGGGTCGCGTCGCCCGAGCCAGGCGTCGAACGAGGACACGTTGAGGCTCGCGCCTCCGCCGCGCGCGCCCGAGCCTGCGGCGCTACCAGTTCTCGATCGTCCGGCTGAGGATTTCGTCGGCAATTTTTTGGACGGCTTGCTTGCGACCACTGACCTCGTCCTGGGGCTCCTGCCCCGGCACACTGATCACGTAGTAATTCTGCGTCTTGATCATGTCGTCGTCGCGCCACAGCTCGCGATTCTTCACCTTGTCCATGAGCCGCACGGCGACCGCGATCTGCACGCGGTACTCCTGCGCCTGCTCGCGCCCGGTGAAGCCGAACACCGTGTTCTTGTAGTCGATCACGGAGCCGGTGAGCACGGCGTTGGCGTCGGATTCTGCCACGATCTTGAGGTGGTTGTCGTCGACGAAACGCTGGATCACCGCCTGCGTGATCTCCTCGTCGAGCCCGACCTGGGTGGTCTTGTTGTCGAAGGCAGGGACGGCCAGCGTCTTGATGTGGCCGGGAAGCGTGCCCGGGCTCGTGGAATAGAGCCCGCACGAGGACAGCGTTCCACCGAGAAAGACGAAAACAAGCCAAGCCGCGGCGCGATTACGTCCCCGTCTGCTCGACTCCTTCGTCTTCGCCATGTCCCCCGTTCATCCGATAGAGCTTCATGCGGTAGCGGAGCTTGTCGCGCTTCATTTGCAGGAGCTCCGCGGTCCGGCTTTGGTTGCCATTAGACGCCTCGGTGGCCTTGGCGATCAAGGCCCGCTCCAGCTCCTCGAGGATCCCCTCGCACGGCACGCCGGCGCTCGGAAGGCCGGGCGCCAGAAGCACGCTCGCGATGCGATCGGCGAGATCGTTGCCGGTGGCGCCGCGCACCGGACGCGAGCCGCCCGGCTGCCCGAGCTGCAGGTGCGCGAGCGTGAGCTCGGTCCCGGTCTCGAGCAGGATCATGCGCTCCATGAGATTGCGCAGCTCCCGGATGTTGCCCGGCCACGGGTACTCGAGCAGCGTGCGCTCGGCCTCGGGGCTGATGCGCATGAAGTCCTTCTTGAAGGCCACGTTGAACTGCTGCATGAAGTGAAGCGCCAGGGGCAGGATGTCGTCGCGGCGCTCGCGCAGCGGCGGCACGTAGATGGGCACGACCTTCAGGCGATAGAAGAGATCCTCGCGGAACGCCCCTTCCCGCACCCGCTTTTCCAGATTCTGGTTGGTGGCCGAGATGATGCGCACCGAGACCGAGATGTCCTTCACGCCGCCCACGCGCTTGAAGGTCATGCGCTCGAGCACGCGCAGGAGCTTGACCTGCAGGGTGAGCCTCATCTCGCCCACTTCATCGAGGAACAGCGTGCCGCCGTGGGCCAGCTCGAGCAACCCTTGCTTCTGGGCGCGCGCGTCGGTGAACGCTCCCTTCTCGTGGCCGAACAGCTCGGATTCGAGGAGGTCGCGCGGGATGGCGGCGCAGTTGATCTCGAGGAACGGCTTGGTGCTGCGCGTCGAGAGCTTGTGGATGTTACGCGCAATGTGTTCCTTCCCCGTGCCCGACTCGCCTTCGATCAAGACGCTCGTGTTCTCTCCGCGCGCCACCTGCTCGACGATCTGATAGACCTGGGTCATGCGTGGCGACTGGCAGCGCACGAACCCTTCCTCCTGCCACACCTTCTGCCGCAACACGTCGACTTCGAGCTTGAGCCGCCGCTTCTCGAGCCCTTCGCGCACCAGCCCCTCGAGCTCGTCCAGGGCCAAGGGCTTGCGCAGGAAGTAGTAGGCGCCGCGCTTCATGGCCTCGACAGCTTTCTTCACGTCGGCCACGGCGGTGATCAAGATCACCGGCGTGTCGGGCGACTCCTGCTTCATCTGGGCCAGGAGATCGAGCCCGTCGGCGTCGGGCAGCTTGACGTCGAGCACCACCAGGTCCGGGACCTCGCTCTTGAAGCGGCTCATCGCCTCTTCGCCGTTGGCCGCCATGGTGACGTGGTAGCCGGCGTCGGTCAGCGCGCACTGGACGAAGTGACGGATCGAGTGCTCGTCGTCCACCACGAGGACGTGCGACGAAGGAAGCTCGCCGTCGCCGCGGCTCGCGGGTCGGCGCGTCTCGCGCCCGGACGGATTCCGTTCTTCAAGCATGGCGACCTCCGGAGAGAGGCTCGAGTGGCAATTCGACCACGAACGAGCAGCCTCTGCCCGACTCGCTGCGGGCGCGTAGCCCGCCGCCGTGGCGTTTCACGATGTCATGGCTCACGTAGAGCCCGAGCCCGGTGCCCCCGGGCTTGGTGGTGAAGAAAGGCTCGAACAAGCTCTGTCGGTATTCGCTCGGAATGCCCGGGCCTTCGTCCTCGACGGCGAGACACAAGGAAGGAGCTCCCTCCTGCTCGCGCGGACCGTCGGGCTCCGCGCTCCCCACCCACACGCGCAGCCGCACGCGCCCGCCGGTCGGCGAGGCCTCGGCTGCGTTCTTGATCAGATTGATGAACACCTGCTGCACCTGATCCGGGTCGATCATGGCGACGGGGACCTTCTCGGGCAACACCCATTCCACGCGCAGCTTTTTCTCCTGCAGAATGGCCTGCACGCTTTGCAGGCTCCGCTCCACGACTTCTACGAGCTCGCTGGCTCTGGGAGAGAGTCGCTTGGGATGGGTGACCGTGAAGAGATCGCCCACGATCCGGTCCAGGCGCGCGATCTCGTTCTGGATGAATTCGACGTTCACCTCTTCCTTGGAGCCGTCGGGGAAGCTCTTCTTGAGGTATTCGACGCCGGCCGCGATGCCGGTCAAGGGATTGCGGATCTCGTGCGCCACGCTCGAGGTGAAGCGGCCGAGCGCGGCCAGGCGGTCGAGCTGGCGGATTTCCTCTTCCATGCGCTTCAAGCGCGAAAGATCGCTGAAGGTGGCGATGGCGCCGTAGACGTTGCGCCGCTCGTCGCGGAGCAAGGACGTATTGAGCGACACCGGCACCTGCGCGCCGTCGGGCCGCCGCACCACCGTGTCGTGACGGAACCACTCGCGTCCGCTCTTGAGCGTGGAGAGAATCTTTTCCTCGCTGTCCTCCGGGAACACGAGGGTGAGCGGCTCCCCCACCGCGTAGCCGGCCTGGTGCCCGGTCAATTCCTCGGCCGCGCGGTTGAAGATGAGGATGCGCCCGTCCAAGCCCACCACCGCGAGGCCCGCGCTCATCGAGTTGAGCACGTGGTCGAGAAAGCGCTCGCTGCGCCGGAGATCGACATAGAGCCGCGCGTTCTCGAGCACCGGCGCAACCGAGAGCGCCACCGACTCGAGCAGCGTGACCTCGGCCTGGTTGAGGCCAGGCCCCGGGCCCGAGCGTCCGACGCCGACCACTCCCAGGACCGGGAAGCGGTTGCAATCGAGGCAGCGCTGGCGCCGGGCGTCGCGTGCCTCGGTCCAGCCCGGCTTGGCATCGGGATCGGGAATGGCGTCGAACGGCCCGCGCCCCTGCAGGGGACAAGTCGTCGGGCAAGCGTCCGAGCCCGCTTCCGGCGTGTCCGGCCGGCGCCCGCGCTGCAGTGGCACCACGGTGTAGGTCGACAAGCCGGGCAGGATCTCGGAGAGCGCGTGGCCGTCGCCGACATGGAAGGGCGGATTGCGCCGGGGATCGCGGATCGTGACCGTGCGATTGCCCCACACCACGCGATTCACCACGCCGTCTTCGTTCACCAGCGGCAGCCGCAAGGAGTGCGTCGAAATCCCGCTCGCGCCGCGCCTCGACCACGTGCCCTCGAGCACGCGCTGCTCGCGGTTGGCCAGGCACAGGAAGACCTCGCCGAACGCGAACGCGCGCAGCAGGTAGTGCGTGACGGCGCGCGTCGTCTCCTCGCCCTCGAGCGAGGACACCATGGAGTTGGCGACCTCGCGCAGGGACACGAGCTGGACGTTGGTCTCGATGAGTCGCCGATGGCTGCGCTCGAGCTCGTCCACCAGCTCGCTCGCCGCGGCGAGCAAGAGCTCGGTATCGTCGACGTGCCCGGCGGTGACGAGCGGCGGCAGGCTCGAGAGCCCGCGCACCTCGTCGACGCGGCGGAGCAGCGCGCGCAGCGCTTCGCGATGAGTCTGAGACGACGGCATGATTCCCTTCACGGACCTCCGGAGATCCCTCTCCTCCCCGGATCCGCTCGGATCAGGAGGGAGAAGCGACGAACTCCTTCACGCGATCGGCGACGTAGGCGATCTGGTCGCGAGTCAGCTCGGGATAGATGGGCAATGCCACCGTTTCCCGAGCCGCGGCCTCGCTCACGGGGAAGTCGCCTTCCTGGTTGCCGAGCGCGCTGAAGCAAGGTTGCACGTGCATCGGCTTGGGGTAGTAGATCTCGGTCCCCACGCCGGCGGCCGTCAGGTGTTCGCGCAGAGCATCCCGCTTCGTGCTGCGAACCACGAACTGGTTGTAGATGTGGCGCGCGTCCGGGCGTGCCACGGGCAGGCCGGACCCCGAGCCGGCCAGACGCTCCCTATATAGATCGGCATTTCGCCGCCGGCCTTCGGTCCAGCTTTCGAGGTGGCGGAGCTTGACCCTCAAGACCGCCGCCTGGAGGGCGTCCAGCCGGCTGTTCATGCCCAGTTCGATGTGGTTGTACTTGGGCTTGGCCCCGTGCTCACGCAGGAGCCGGAGCTTGTCCCCCAGGGCGGCCTGGGTGGAGACCACGAGGCCCCCGTCCCCGAAGGCCCCAAGATTCTTGGAGGGAAAGAACGAGAAGCAGCCGATGTCGCCCCACGAGCCCGCCCGGCGACCCTTCCATTCGGCCCCGATGGCCTGGGCGGCGTCCTCGACCAGCGGCAATCTGTGGCGTTTGCAAACCGCCTGCACGGCCTCGAGGTCGGCGCACTGGCCGAACAGGTGGACGACGATCACCGCCTTGGTGCGTGGCGTGATCGCGCGCTCGATCTTGGTGGGGTCGATGTTGTAGGTGTCGGGCTCGACGTCCACGAACACGGGCTTGCCGCCAACCAGAGCCACGGCGCTGGCGCTGGCCAAGAACGAGTACGCGGGCGTGATCACCTCGTCGCCCGAGCCCACTCCTAGCGCGCGCATGGCGAGGATGAGCGCGTCGGTGCCGGAGGCACAGGCGATGGCGTGTGGCACCTGGCAGTAGGCGCCGACTTCTTTCTCGAACTCGCTCACCTCCGGACCGCCAATGTAACGACCGCTCGTCACCACACGATCGATGGCGCCACGGATCTCGGATTCGATCGACTTGAATTGCGCGGTGAGGTCGAGAAGCGGGACCGTCTGCTTGGTCGCCGGCGTCGTCGGCTGTGCGGTTGGCTGTGTCGTCGGCTGTGTCGTCGGCTGTGCGCTCATACCTGGTCGCTCCACCCTTGCTGGTCGAGTAGCTGCTCTTTGGGCACGTCGCGGAAATACTTCGCTGGCTGGCCGAGCACGATCACTCCCGGCGGCACGTCTTTGGTGACCACGGAGCCCGCGGCCACGAGCGCGTCGGCGCCCACCGTGACGCCCGGCAGGAGCACCGAGCCGGCGCCCACGCGTCCGCCGCGCTTCACGGTCACGCCCTTGAAATGCTTGAAACGCTCCTCGGTGCGGCCCACGAAGTTGTCGTTGCTCGTCACCACGCCGGGCGCGATGAAGACGCGGTCCTCGATGGTCGAATAGGCCGTGATGTAACACTCGCTCTCGAGCTTCACGAAGCGACCGATCGAGCACTGATTCTCGACCGTGACGCCGCGGCCCACGATGGTGCGGTCGCCCACGGTCACGTCTTCTCTCACGGTGGCGAGGTCGGCGACCAGCACGCGCCGGCCGAGGCGGGCGCCGCGATAGAGCACCGCGCCCGTGCCGATGAGGCAACCTTCGCCAACTTCCAGGGCCGAGAGCTGCTTGTCCGCCGTGGTCGCGGAGGAAAGCGACTTCATGGGCGTTTTGCCGAGGACAGCGTGATCGTCGATGCGGACGTGTTCGCCGACCACCGTGTCCGCATGGATGACGACACCGTGGCCGATGGCGCATCGCGCGCCGATGCGCGCGCGGGCGCCGATGACGGCGTACTCGCCGATGGTGGCGCCCTCGCCGAGTACGGCGTCGGGGCTCACCCGGGCGGTCGGGGCGACGGTCGCGGCCGTGCTGCTCATCGCGCCTCCACGGGCGTGCGCTCGTCGAGCGAATCGAGTCGCACGGGAATGCCGCCGTTGGCCAGCGAGCGCGAGGCCGCCTCGAGCACGCGGATCACCGCCAGGCCGTGCCGGCCGTCGGTGCGCGGTGTCTTTCGCGTGCGCACGCACTCCAGGAAATGCCGGCACTCGAGGGTGAGCGGCTCTCCCCCGTCGATGCGCGGGATCCAGATGTCGCCGCTGCGCACCGAGAGCGAGCGCGCGTAGTCGACCACGCTGCCTCCGTCGACCCCCTTGTCGTAGATGCGAAGCTTCTCCGTCGGCTCCTGATCGTCGAGCACCGCCATCTTGAGCGAGCCCACGACGGTGAAGCGGCGCACCTTGTGCGGATCGAGCCAGCTCACGTGCACGTGGCCCAGGTGTCCTCCCGGAAAGCGCAGGTAGAGGAACACGACATCGTGGATGTTCGGTTGCAGGAACGCCTCGCCGCGCGCGCTCACGTCGACCGGCGCTTCGCCCAGCAAATGCAGGATGACCGCGATGTCGTGCGGCGCGAAGGACCACAAAGCGTTCTCGTCGGGCCGCACTTTGCCGAGATTCGTCCGCTGCGCGTAGATGTAGCGAAGCTCGCCCAGCTCGCCGTCGCCCAAGAGCCCGGCCAGCTTTACCACCGCCGGATGATAGAGAAGCAGGTGGCCCACCATGAGGATGCGTTCGCGCTCCTCGGCCAGCCGCACGAGCTCGGCCGCCTCGGCGGCCCGGAGCGTCATCGGCTTCTCGACGTAGACGTCCTTCCCGGCTTCGAGATAGCGCTTGGCGAGCTTGTAATGCGTCACCGCCGAGGCGGCGATGGCCACGGCCTCGATTCCCGCGTCCTTCGCCACCTCTTCCGGATCCGTCGTGGCGCGCGCCCCGGACGCCGCCTTGGCCGCGCGCGCGAGGCGCGAGGCGTCGGTGTCGCACAGGAGTGCCAGTTTGCACTCCGGCAGCGAGGCGAAATTGCGCACCAGATTGGCGCCCCAGTCGCCGGTGCCGACCTGGGCGAGCAGCACGGGATTCACGTTTCCTCCAGGGGAGCCCGCGCGCGGCCGCGGGCACGTACGGAGAGGGCGATTTCACACACGAATTCCCGGCAAATCTAGACTTGGGG
>DATFWU010000013.1:0-11023 GCA_035259005.1 Candidatus Eiseniibacteriota bacterium | reverse complement strand
GGCGATGATCAGGGAGCCTTCGTATTCGCGCAGATAGCCCTCGAGCCACACCACCGATTCGAGGTCGAGGTAGTTCGTGGGCTCGTCGAGCAGAAGCAGATCCGGCTCGGTGAGGAGGAGCCTGGCCAGCGCCAGGCGCATGAGCCAGCCGCCCGAGAACTCGGCCGTGTCGCGGTCGAAGTCCGACGTCTTGAAGGCGAGGCCGCCGAGGATCTTCTTGGCCTCGGTGGGGCGGTCATAGCCGCCGCCGCGCTGGAAGCGGCTCAGAAGATCGCCGTGCTCGTGTGCCAGGGCCTCGAGCGCGGCCGGGTCGGAGGTATTTCTCATCTCTTCTTCGAGGAGAGCGATCCGGCCCTCGAGGTGGCTCATCTCCTCGTCGCCCGAGAGCATCTCGTCCAAGAGTCTCCGCCCCCGCGCGCCCACCACTTCCTGGCGGAGCATGCCGACCCGCACGCGGCGGTTGCGCGACACCGTGCCCTCGTCCGGATCGAGGACCCCGTCCAGGATCTGCAAGAGAGTGGATTTGCCGCAGCCATTCGGACCCACGAGTCCGACGCGCTCCGAGACCCCGAGCGTGAGGTTTACGCCCGAAAAGAGCGTGCGCTCGCCGTAGTGCTTGGCAACGCCGGTAAGGGAGATCATGGCGCCGCCATGATAACAAGCGGGAGGCGGGAATCGTCGCCCGGCGCGTGGTGCGTCTGGTAGAGTGAGCGCCGCCGCCACCGGACCCGCGAATCGAGGACCGTCTTGTCCCAAATGCCGCAGAACGCCGGCTCCAAGCCGGTCTCCATCGCGCATTACCGCATCACCGCCAAGCTCGGCGAAGGCGGCATGGGCGTCGTGTATTCGGCCATCGACGAGAAGCTCGGCCGCGCGGTCGCGATCAAGACGCTGCACGAGGCCACGACCGATCCCACGGCCGGCGAGCGATTGTGGCGCGAGGCCCGGGCCGCGGCCCAGATCAACCATCCCAACGTCTGCCAGATCTACGAGATCGGGGAAGCCGACGGCCACCCCTACCTGTGTATGGAGCTGCTCGAAGGCGAGTCGCTCCACGTGCGCATGAGCCGCGGCAAGATGCCGGTGCCGGAAGCGGCACCCCTCATCTTTAGCCTCCTGAACGCGCTCGAAGCGCTGCACAAGCGGGCGCTCGTGCACCGCGATCTCAAGCCCTCGAACATCTTTCTCACGCCGAACGGGCTCAAGCTGCTCGATTTTGGCCTGGCGCGCCTGTCGCACGCCATGCTCGCGCCGAACCTGGGCACGCCGGGAGTCGCGCTCGACGAGCAGCTCACGATTCCCGGAACGGTGATCGGCACGCCGCGCTACATCGCTCCCGAAGTACTGGACGGAAGCGAGGCCGACGGGCGAGCCGACCTGTTCGCCTCGGGCGCCATCCTTTACGAGATGCTCTCGGGGCATCCGGCGTTCGATGGGGCGACGCCCATGCAGGTGTTCCACGCCGTGCTCTATCAGCACCCTGCGCCTCTGGGTGGATCGGCCGTCATCGGCTCCATCAATCGTATCGTGCTCAAGGCAATGGCGAAGGCGCGCGACGAGCGCTACACGACCGCGGAGGCGATGGCCGAGGACCTGCGCGAGGCGATCGCGCAGGCCGATCCCAACATGATGGCGAGCGCCAGCCCGATGCGGCGGCTGATCGTGCTGCCGTTTCGCATCCTGCGCCCCGATCCGGAGATCGACTTCCTTTCGGCGAGTCTTCCGGAGGCCATTTCCTCGACCCTCTCTTCCTTGAGCTCGCTGCAGGTGCGCTCGAGCCTCACGGCGGCGAAGTACGCATCCGAGGCGCCGGATCTTCGGGCGCTCGCGCAGGAGGCGGGAGTCGACACGGTGCTCACCGGCTCCGTGCTGCGCGCCGGCGAGGAGCTGCAGGTGACGACCCAGCTCGTCGAGGCCCCGGCCGGGACCGTGGTGTGGTCGCACCGCGAGCGTCTGCCCTTGCGCGATGTGTTCGCCTTGGAAGAGAGCGTGTCACGACGCGTGATGGATTCACTCAAGCTCCCGGTCACGGATACCGAGGAACATCAGATCGGGCGCGATGCGCCGGCGAGTCCCACGGCCTACGAGTTCTATCTGCGCGGGGCGCATCAGTCGTACGGCACGCAAGGTTGGCGCGTGGCGCGTGAGCTGTACACGAAGAGCCTGGAGCACGATCCGCGCTATGCGCCCGCGTGGGCGGCGCTCGCCCGAGCTTCGTTCCTTCTCGCCAAGTACAGCGGCGAGAATCCCGAGACGAATTACGCCAAGGCGCAGACGGCGCTGGCGCGCGCGCTCGAGCTGAATCCCGACCTCGGCAAGGCGCACGCCCTCCTCACCACGATCGAGGTGAATTCGGGGAAGACGCTGGAAGCGCTCGTGCGCCTCCTGCGCCGCACGAAGCGCTATCCCAATAACGCGGAGTTCTACCAGGGTTTGGTGCTCACCCTGCGATACTGCGGCCTCCTCGACGCTTCGATCGCCGCCAACGCGCATGCGCGGAGGCTCGATCCCGGCATCGTGACCAGCGTGCCGCACACCTACGTCATGCACGGCGATCTCGACCGCGCGATGGAAGATGCCGACAGCGATCTGGGCATGAGCGCCATGGTACTGTTCCTGCGCGGACAGTACGCCGAGGCCCGCCAGCGTCTCGCCGGGTTCGATTTCCCGGTCGAGACCGGGCCGCTCGGCGCCTGGATACGCTTCGTCAAAGCGGTCGTCGAGCAGGATCGCGACTCCCAGCTCGCGGCGACGAAGGTCCTGACTTCGGCGGCCTTCGATGCGGAAGGGACGTACTACGCGGCCTGGAGCTTCGCCCTGCTCGAGGAGTGGGACGCGGCGCTCTCCAGCTTCCATCGTTCGGTGACCGACGGATTCTATTGCTTCCCGACATTCAAGCGGGCTTCGGTCTTCGATCCCATCCGTACGCGCCCCGAGTTCCAGGAAGCGTTCCGTCTGGCGCAAGCCAAGCACCACGAGGCCCACCGAATCTTCGTCGAAGAGGGTGGACCGCAGCTCCTGGGGACGGAGCTGGGGGACTAGGTCGCGCCGGCGCTCCTTGCCATGAGCCGAAAGCTCTACTTCGACATCGACGGCACGATCCTGTTCTTGTCCACGCCATGCGCAAAACCCGCGCTAGCCGGAGGAATGTTCGGGCGAGCGGTTCGGGCCGCGGGTTTCGACGAGCTCGTGTGTATCGGAAATTTTTCGGGAGTGGCGCTGGCGGCCAAGGCTCGGATCGCGGATTACGACACTTTGGGGGCGACGTACGACGTTTGCTACGGCGTCTTCGACGACGAGCCGTGGTTTCGCGCGCACACACGCTTGATTCGGGATCCCGCACGGCGCGCCGCCGAAATCGACCTGTCGGACGACTGGTGGTATATCGACGATCTGGCCGAGATGTACTTCGCCCATGCAGGTCGGGCCGATGTCTATCGAGAGCACCTCGGCGGGCGCATCCTCGTGCCCACTCCAGAAGGAGACGGCGAGGACGTCCTTGCCTGGATTCGCGCCATCGCCAGGAAGCGCTAGGTCAAGCGCCCACCTTCGCTCCGCTTGACACCTTCTTCTCGAGCCGGGCGGCGATCGCGTCGATGAAACCTTCGGAAGTTTGAGGCGTCGAGACCGGCGGATCCACGATCGACGCCAGATCCTTGGTCATGATCCCGCCTTCGATCGTCTCGATCACGGACTGCTCGAGCTGGTGGGCGAAGCGGACGACGTCGGGCGTACCGTCCAGCTCGCCGCGCTTGGCCAGAGCACCGCTCCAGGCGAAGATGGTGGCCGTGGAGTTGGTCGAGGTCGTCTTGCCTTCCTTGTGCTGGTAGTAGTGGCGCTGCACGGTGCCGTGTGCCGCCTCGTACTCGAACTTGCCGTCGGGTGAGACCAGCACCGAAGTCATGAGCCCCAGGCTCCCGAAGCCCGAGGCGATCATGTCGCTCATCACGTCGCCGTCGTAATTCATGCACGCCCACAGGAAGCCGCCCTCGTGGCGCATGGTGCGCGCCACGGCGTCATCGATCAGGAAATACTCGTAGGTGATGCCGGCGCGCTCGAGATCGGCCTTGCGCGCGTCCGCTTCCGCGCGGAAGAGATCCTTGAAGCGCGCGTGATAGGTCTTGGAGATCGTGTCCTTGGCGGCGAACCAGACGTTCAGCTTCTCCGAGATCGCGAAGGTGAGACAGGCCTTGGCGAAAGATCGGATGGAGCGGTCCAAGTTGTGCATGCCGAGCACCACGCCCGAGTCCTTGAACTCGTGGATGACGAGGGACTTCGAGGCGCTGCCGTCGGCCGGGTGATAGACCATCTCGACCTTGCCGGCGCCCGGCACCAGCATCTCCACGTCCTTGTACACGTCGCCATAGGCGTGACGGCCGATGGTGATCGGCTTGATCCACGAGCGCACCATGGGATGCAGGTTGCGCACCAGGATCGGCTTGCGGAACACGGTGCCGTCGAGAATGGCGCGGATGGTTCCGTTGGGGCTCGGCCACGCCTTCTTGAGCCCGTATTCCTTCACCCGCGCGGCGTCGGGCGTGATGGTCGCGCACTTCACGCCCACGCCCAGACGCTGGATGGCACGCGCCGCCTCGACCGTGACCTGGTCGTCGGTCTTGTCACGATGGGGGAGGAAGAGATCGTAGCTCTCGAGCGTCACGTCCGCGAAAGGCTCGATCAGCTTCTCCTTGACCATGGCCCAGAGAATGCGGGTCATCTCGTCGCCGTCCATCTCGACGAGCGGAGTCTTGACGCGGACGCGGGTGGCGGGCATGAAAGCGCTCCTCTTCTCTCAAGTGTTTGTTGTCGGTGCCAAGCTAGCAGAGAGACGCCGTGGCCGCGAGTGTGATAAAGCTAGCGCCCGTATGCGCGTTTTCGTGCCGCGAGAGATCGCCGATGCCGAGAGCCGGGTTGCCCTCGTCCCCGAGACGGTGGGGCGCTTGGTGTCTTCCGGGCTCGCGGTGGACGTCGAGTCGGGCGCCGGGGAGCGCGCGTACTTCCTCGACGACGCCTATCGCAAGGCGGGCGCCCATCTGGTCACGGACGTGCGCGCCGCCTACGCCGTGGCCGACGCGGTGCTCAAGGTGCGCGAGCCCTTGCCGCATCCCACGCTCGGCACTCACGAGGCGGATCTCCTGGGCGAGGGAAGTCTCTTCATCAGCTTTCTCTCGCCTGCGCTCAACGCCGATCTGATTGCCCGGCTTGCGTCGAAGCGCGTGGCCGCCTTCGCCATGGAGCTCATCCCGCGCATCACGCGCGCCCAGAAGATGGACGCGCTCTCCTCGATGAGCACGGTCGCGGGCTACAAAGCCACACTCATCGCCGCGAACCACCTGGGGAAATTCTTCCCGCTCCTCATGACGGCGGCAGGAACCATTCCGCCGGCGCGCGTTTTCGTGCTTGGCGCCGGCGTGGCCGGGCTTACCGCGATCGCCACGGCGCGGCGGCTCGGCGCCGTGGTCGAGGCTTTCGACGTGCGCCCGGCGGCGCGCGAGGAAGTGCAGAGCCTGGGCGCCACCTTCGTGGGCAGCGCGATCGAGGAAGCCGTGGCCGAGGGCGGCTACGCCAAGGAGCTCTCCGAGGAGCATCAGAAGCGCGAGCGCGAGCTGATCCGCGAGCACTTGCAGGGGGCCGACGCGGTGATCACGAGCGCTGCGATTCCCGGACGGCGCGCGCCCATCCTGATCACCGCCGACATGGTGCAAGCGATGAGGCCGGGCTCGGTGATCGTGGACATGGCGGCCGAAACGGGCGGTAACTGCGAGCTGACCGAGCGCGGCGCCGTGCGCGTCGTGAACGGGGTCACCATTCACGGACCGCTCGGCCTCGCCGGCAGCCTGCCCGTGCACGCGAGCCAGATGTATTCGAGGAACGCCTCGGCGCTCCTTACCTACTTGATCAAGGACGGCCAGGTGCAGCTCGATCCCGCGGACGAGATCGTGCGCGCGGCCTGGGTGACACGCCCGGCGGAAACGCCCGCGAGGACCGCATGAACACCCAGCTGTGGACCGAGATCTACGTCTTCGTGCTCGCCGTGTTCGTGGGCTTCGAGGTCATCTCGAAGGTGCCCGTGGTGTTGCACACGCCCCTCATGTCGGGCTCCAACGCGATTCACGGCATCGTGGTCGTGGGCGGCATCGTGGTGCTCGGCACGGCCACCAATACGACCGAGACCGTGCTGGGAGTGATCGCCGTTCTCTTCGGCGCCATGAACCTGGCCGGCGGCTTCGTGGTCACCGACCGCATGCTCGAGATGTTCAAGAGCAAGCCGCGCGCGGGCGGAAAGAGCGGGGGACCGCCGGCGTGAGCCACCCGGCGTCTCCTTCTTTCATCCAGTTTGCCTACCTCGCGGCCGCGATCTGCTTCATCCTTGGCCTCAAGCGCCTGAGCTCGCCCGCCACGGCGCGCTCGGGCAATCAGGTCGCGGCCGTCGGCATGGCGGTGGCGGTGCTCGCCACGCTGCTTCTTCCCGGCATCAAGCACCAGGGCCTCATCTGGGCGGCGCTCGTCGTGGGCTCCATCGTGGGCGCGATCGGCGCCCGGCGCGTGCAGATCACCGACATGCCGCAGATGGTGGCGCTGTTGAACGGGCTCGGAGGCGGGGCGGCGGCGGTCGTCTCGGCCGCCGAGTTCCTGCACGCGGCCGCGTGGGGCGAGCGGCTCTCCGGCCTGCCCGCCGCCATCACGATGTTCGGCACGCTGATCGGGTCGGTCTCGTTCAGCGGCAGTCTCGTGGCCTTCGGCAAGCTGCAGAGCCTGATCAGCGAGAAGGCGATCGCGTCGGCGGCCACCAAGTGGGTGAACGTGGCCTTGTTCATCGTCTTGGTCGCCTTGTCGGCGTATCTCGCGGGCGGATCGGGAAGCTCGGGTCTCTACTTCGCGCTGCTCGCCGGATCGCTCGCTTTGGGCGTGCTGCTCGTCATGCCCATCGGCGGGGCCGACATGCCGGTCGTCATCTCGCTCCTCAATTCGTTCACCGGCCTCGCGGCGGCGAGCACGGGCTTCGTCCTGCACAACAACGCGCTCATCATCAGCGGCACGCTGGTCGGCGCTTCGGGCACGCTGTTGACGCTCCTCATGTGCCGTGCCATGAACCGCTCGCTCACCAACGTGCTGTTCGCGGGCGTGGGGGCGGGGCCGGTCGCCGGACCGGCAGGCGCGGGAGGGGCTGCCGGCGCGGGCCGCTCGGTGCGCGAGATCACGGTCGAGGATGCGGCTGTTCTTTTCTCCAACGTGCAATCGCTTATCATCGTGCCGGGCTACGGCATGGCGGTCGCTCAAGCGCAGCACGTGCTGCGTGAGCTGGCCGATCTCCTCGCCAAGCGCGGCGTCGACGTGAAGTACGCGGTGCATCCAGTGGCTGGCCGCATGCCGGGCCACATGAACGTGCTGCTCGCCGAAGCCAACGTGCCCTACACGCAGCTCTTCGACCTCGAACAGATCAACTCCGAGTTCGAGCGCACCGACGTCGCGCTCGTCATTGGCGCCAACGACGTGGTGAACCCGGCGGCGCGCACCGACCGCTCGAGCCCCATCTACGGCATGCCCATCCTGGACGTGGACAAGGCGCGCCACATCGTGGTCATCAAGCGCAGCATGAAGCCGGGCTTCGCCGGCATCGACAACGCCCTCTACACCGACCCCAAGACGTTCATGCTGTTCGGCGACGCCAAGGACGCGCTCCGGCGGCTCGTCGAGGCCCTCCGGGCAGGGGGCTAGGCCCGCCGTTTCCCGGCCGCTATCCTCGCTCCGCCATGATGGACGTGACGAGCGAAGCGCCCACGATCTCGATCGCGCCGCCGGCGGCGAGCGCCGCCCCGCTGGGCGCCCGGCTCGCTCGCGCGCTCGGCGCGGCCTACGAGCTGGGTCCGCTCATCGGCCGCGGCGGGATGGGCGAGGTCTATCGCGCGTTCGACCGGCGCCTCCGCCGTCCCGTCGCCGTCAAGGTGCTCCTTCCTCATCTCCTCCACGCTCCCGAGATGCGCGCCCGTTTCGTGCGCGAGGCACAGACCGCGGCGGGTCTCTCGCACCCGAACGTGGTGACCATCTACGACGTGGGCAGCCTGGACGATCTCGTGTGGTTCGTCATGGCGCTGGTCGACGGCGAGAGCCTGCGCGACAAGGTGCACCGCGAGGGCAAGCAAGCGCCCGGCGTCGCGCGCCGCGTGCTCTCCGAGATCGGCCAGGCGCTCGCCTACGCGCACGCGCGCGGCGTCATCCATCGCGACATCAAGCCCGACAACATCCTGATCGACGCGGGATCCGGACGGGCGATGGTGAGCGACTTCGGCATCGCGCGCCTCGCCTTCGAGGCGGCGGACACGCTCACCGGCACGGGCGCGCTGGTGGGCACGCCGCACTATCTCTCGCCCGAGCAGGCGCTGGGCGAGCGTCCGATCGACGGCCGCTCGGACTTGTACGCGCTCGGCCTCGTCGGCTGTTACTTGCTCGAAGGGAAGGACGCGTTCGAGGACAAGAACCTCCTGCAGGTGATCGCGTTCCACGTCGCACACAGCGAGATCGACCTGACGGACGTTCGCGCTCTCGGCCCGGCGCCGCTCGTGTCGGCGATCGAGCGCTGCCTCTGTCGCAGCAAAGACGAGCGCTTCGCGCGCATGGAAGAGCTGGTCGAGGCGCTGCGCGAGGCCGGGCAAGAGCTGCCGGAGGTGCCGCCCGCGGTGCGCGGACTCATCCGCCAATCGGAGCAAGTGCTGGTGACGGGGTCGATCACCGTCCTCGGTCTCGGCGCGGTGGGAACGGAGAAAGTCTCGCCCGCGTTCGTGCTCTTGATTCTCGGCGCCGTGCTCGGTCAGTGGGTGCTGGCCATCGAGGAGACACGTCGGCGCGGCCTGGGCTGGCCCGCGGTTCGCCGCGCGCTGGAAGTCGAGCGCTCGCGCCGCGTCGAAGAAGTGCGCGAGGCGATGCGTCCGCACGCCGGGCCGGTGGGCATGATCGTGCTCCTGGTCACGCTGTTCGGATTCCTGGAGATGCTTCGCCGCACCGGATGGTCGGAGCCGACGTTGCTCAATCGCGCGCTGCTCGTCGTCGGGATCGTGGGCGTGCTGGTGACCGGCTGGGGCTTCGGGCTGGGCCGCATCCGCCGCCAGGCGGTCAAGGGAAGCGAGCGCTTCGTGTTCGCGAGCGTCGTATCGGCGGTGGTCGTGGGCTGGCAGGTCTTCCTGCGCTGGCAACAGCCCGAGCCCCGGCCGCCCCTGTGGCGGTTCGTGGTGGCGGTGGGCGTGTCCGTCGCGATCACCCTTCTTTTCTTCCTCGCGCAGCCCCCGTCGCAGAAGCGCGAAGAGCGCGATTGGCACGTGCCGCGCTGGCTCGACGGTATCGGCTCGTTCGTATTCGGCGAGGATTCGCGACCCCGCACGAAAAGGATGGCGAAATGAGCGGCTCGTTTCGGCTCGTGGCCTTGCCCTATGAGAAGTTCGCGCCGCTCTTCGAGCGCAGCGACGAAGAGCTGCGCGGACTCGGCGTGCGCCGGATGGTGGTGGACGACAAGCCCGGCTTCCCTTGCCGTGTGAGCCTCGCCGACGGCGAGGTGGGGGAGACCGTCGTCCTTCTCTCCTTCTTCCATCACGACGTGGACACGCCCTACCGCGGGTCGGGACCCATCTTCGTCCGCCGAAACGTCCGGACCGCGTCGCCCGCCGTGGGGGAGATTCCGCTCATGTTTCGTCATCGCCTCTTGTCGGTGCGCGCTTACGATGCCGAAGGCATGCTGGTGACCGCGGAAGTCGTGAAGGGGACGGAGCTGGAGCAGGCCATCGAGCGCCCGTTCGCGAATCAGACGGTACGCTATCTCCATCTGCACAACGCGCAGCCGGGCTGCTACAACTGCCGCGTCGATCGCGCCTAGGCTGGCGCCTCTTTACCGGCGCCGCGATTCTCCGTACGCTCTCGCGCTTGCTGCCCGTCGCCCCACTTCAACAGGAGTCGAATTCCGTGCGCATGGTCCGTTACGCCTGCCTGATCGCTCTCGCTCTCTTGGGCTTCGCCCGTCCCGCCGCTGCCGATCTCACCCTGATCACGCGCTACACGCTGGTCGACGGCGACACGCTCGTCCGGTCCAATTGCTACACGCGAACCCGCGTGCGCGTGACCTCTCCGGACGGCAAGGAATTCATGTTCAACAGCAAAGGGGACAGCGTCACCGTCATCGACCACAAGACGAAATCTTACTGGACGGGCCCACGCTCGCTCGCGGACAGCGTGGCCACCAAGATCATGGCCCAGAACGCGGTCGACGTCTCGGCCATGGATCCGACCGAGTACGCCGCCAAGATCCAGGCCTTCAACGACTCGATCCAGGTGAAGTCCACTGGAAAGCAGAAGAAGATCGCCGGCTATCCCTGCGATCAGTGGACCCTGAACGCCGGCCGCTTCCTGAGCAACGAACGTTGGATCGCGCGCAGTCTCGACGTGCCCAACTACGGCCCGGAGATGCAGAAGGCCGTTCTGGCCACGATCAAGGATCCGCTGGGCCGCCAGCTCATGCGCATGCTCATCGAAATGCGCACCAAGGAAGGCCTCGTCCTCGAGGCGCACACTCGGTTCCAGACGCTCGGCCGCTCGGGAAGCTTCGATTTCCAGACCGTCAAGGTGATCACGACGCCGATCCCCAAGAGCACCTGGACGGTTCCCGAAGGCTACAAGCAGATCACGCTTTGACAGGGGCGCGGGCCGCAGCGACTCGAGGAGCACACGCATGAAGAGAATCTTGGCTCTCTTTCTTTCCGGGATCCTGGCCACGGCGGCTCTCGCATCGGCGCCGCCGGCGAAGGCGCCTTCGGCCGATGCCGTCTTGGCCGAGCTCAAAGCCGGGAACCAGCGCCATGTGAAGGCGCAATATCAGCATCCGCACGAGACGACGGCGCGACGCGAAGAGCTGGCGCAGGGACAGCATCCGCAGGCGGTCGTCCTGGCGTGCGCCGATTCGCGCGTGGCGCCGGAGATCGTGTTCGACCAGGGGCTGGGTGACTTGTTCGTGGTCCGCGTGGCGGGGAACGTCGCTCCC
>DATFWU010000012.1:0-12800 GCA_035259005.1 Candidatus Eiseniibacteriota bacterium | reverse complement strand
GTAGCCCTTGCGCCACACGCTGCGCTCGCCGATCACCGTGCCCGTGCGTCCGTTGCGGTTGATCCAGTCGATGCGATGAATGCCCGTGACGCCGATCGCGCTCTCGTTCTCGTCGAGCACGATCCACACGATGTCTTCCTTGCTCTCGGCCATGCGCTCGACGTACTTCTCCTCGGCCACGCGGGGCAGCGGCGTGACGCGTTTCACGTAGCGCAGGACCTCGGGATCGTTGAACCAGCGCACCACGTGATCGATGTACTCGCGCTCGAAGGGAACCAGACGAATGCGCGGTCCCTGGATGCCGGGCACGGTCATGCGGCCTCCGCTGTCTCTGGCTGGTTAGGTGGCGGGCTCGATCTCGACGGCTTCGGCGGACGGCAGGAGCGCCTCGCGATAGGCCGCGACGACGTACTCTTGCACCATGCGCTGCGTGTTGAAATAGGACGCATTGAGTCCGATCACGAAGCGCATGAGCTCGCGCCAGCGCTCGGGCTCGTCGTAGTACAAAGGCAGGATGCTCTCCTCGAGCGCGCGGTAGAGATCGTTGGCGTCGGCATCGTCGCCACGGTCCGGTACGGGTCCACTGCCGTGGTCGCGCTGGCCGATGGCCCAGCCGGTGACCGCTTCGACGTGGCCCTCGAGCCACCAGCCGTCGAGCACGCTCAAGCTCGGCACGCCGTTGTGCGCCGCCTTCATGCCGCTCGTGCCGCTCGCCTCGAGCGGCGGCCGCGGCGTGTTCATCCACAGGTCCACGCCGGCGGTGAGCCGCTGCGCCAGGTCCATGTCGTAGTTGGGCAGGTAGACGATGCGCAGATCGGGCCCGAGCTCGTTCTGCGCGCCCACGATGTGGTGGATCAGCTCCTTGCCTTCCTGGTCGCGCGGATGCGCCTTGCCGGCGTAGATGATCTGGATCTTGCCCCACAAGGCGCCGAGGCGGCGCAGGCGCTGCGGGTCGCGCAGGAGGAGATGCAGGCGCTTGTAGCCGGTGGCGCGGCGCGCCACCGCCTACAAGAGGCTCCATCTGCTGCTGCACGATGCGCAGCGGCTCCGGCGCCTGGGCGCCTTGTGGGGACGCCTCCAGATCATCTACGCGGGCAAGGCCCATCCGCGTGACCAGGAAGGCAAGGAGCTGATCCACCACATCGTGGGCGCGCAGAACGAGCTGGGGCCCGACCTGCGCATCGTCTACTTGCCCAACTACGACATGGACCTGGCGCAGCGCCTGACCGCGGGCGTCGATCTCTGGATGAACACGCCGCGCCCGCCGCTCGAGGCCAGCGGCACGAGCGGCATGAAGGCGGCCCACAACGGTGTGCCGAGCCTGAGCGTGCTCGACGGCTGGTGGCTCGAGGGCCACGTCGAGGCGGTCACCGGCTGGGCGATCGGCCACCGCGACCACGGCACGGTGACCGACCGCGGCGACGACGCCGACGCCAACGATCTCTACCGCGCGCTCGAGGAGAGCATCCTGCCGCTCTACTACGACGAGCCCGAGCGCTGGCGCGAGCTGATGCGCTTCGTCATCGGTCTCAACGCGTCCTACTTCAACACGCAGCGCATGGTGCAGGAGTACGTGGTCGCGGCCTATCGCGAAGCGCTGCTCCCCTCTGCCGAAATCGTCGAGGCCGAGCCCGCCACCTGATTTCTTCCGCTCCGGAGGGCCGCATGACCGTGCACGGCATCCAGGGACCGCGCATCCGCCTGGTTCCTTTCGAAAAGGATTACGTCGATTACGTGCTGCGCTGGTTCAACGACCCCGAGGTGCTGCGCTACGTGAAGCGCGTCATGCCGCTGCACCGGGTCCAGGAAGAGCAGTTCGTCGAGCGCATGGCGCAGAGCAAGGACGACGTCGTATGGGCGGTGCTCGACGAGAACGAAAGCCCGATCGGAGTTTCGGGCCTGCATGGCATCGACTGGGTGAACCGCAACGCCAAGACGGGCACCGTGATCGGCGAGCGCAGCGTGTGGCGCAAGGGCTACGGCACCGAAGTCATGGCCACCCGCACCAAGTGGGCCTTCGAGGAGCTGGGCCTGCACCGCCTGCAGAGCGAGTGCTATGTCGAGAACGTGGCCAGCCGCCGCTGCCTCGAGAAGGCGGGCTACCAGCTCATCGGCACGGCGCGCCGGCGCATGTGGCGAAACGGCGCGTGGCACGATCTCCTGCTCTTCGACATCCTCGAGGAGGATTGGCTCGCGGCGCACCCGCGGCCCACCCGCCCCTCCTAAGTCATCCGTTGTGCTCAGAAGATTGCGGATGCCATGTCTCGAAATGAATATGACTTAGCTGTCGGCTCATGGGCCGAGGACGCTACCGTCAACGAGCCCACCTCCCTGAGCCGACATCGAGCCTGGCCTGCGAACCATCTCGAGATCCTTCGGAAAGCCCGACCACGAGCTCCATTCGAGGGCAAGTCCATTCAGCGCTGTAACTTGTGCCCTCGAGTGGTCTTGAATCCATCCATCCGCAATCTTCTGAGCACAACCAGAATCTTGTGGCGGTACCCGCCAGACGGCGTAGCCTCCCACTCGCACCAGGAGGACCTGCTCCGCCCACGCAAGACCTGCCCCGGTCGAGCCCCGTAGCACACCCCTGATGGACCGCTCCACCATTCAGGTCGCAAAGGAGAACTTCCATGGATCGGATGCTGGTTGTCGTGTTCGACAACGAGACCAAGGCCTACGACGGCGTCAAAGCGCTCCTCGATCTCGATGACGATCGAAGCATCAGTCTCTACGCCTACGCGGTGATCAAGAAGAACGCCGATGGCTCGGTCACCATGAAGCAGAGCGACGAAGTGGGTCCGGTGGGAACGCTCGTCGGCACCACGGTGGGAAGTCTCATCGGGCTCATCGCCGGTCCCGCGGGCGCGGTTCTCGGCGGCAGCGCGGGCATGACCGGCGGCAGCGCCTTCGACCTGCACAATGCGCGCATCGCCAACGACTACCTCGACGATGTCCAGAAGGCCTTGGCGGTGAACAAGGTCGCGATCGTGGCCCAGGTGGACGAAGACTGGATCACTCCCGTGGACAGCCACATGGAAGAGCTGGGAGGGGACGTCTTCCGGCGCGGGCTCTCGGACGTAACCAAGACCGCCAATCAAGAAGAGCTCACGGCCATGAAGGCCGACATGGCGCAGTACCAGGCGGAGCTGGCGCGAGCGCGCGCCGATCGCCAGGCCAAAGTCCAAGCCAGGATCACTCAGCTCGAAGCCAAGATCGAAGCTCGGCAGAAAAAGATCGAGGAGCAAGCGCGAGCCGCCCAGCGGATCGCCGAGCTCAAGGCGCAGCGTCTGCAGGACAAGGTCGCGGGCAAGACCATCTAGGACGTCGGGCGCCGCGAACGCGGCGCTGGCGAGGTCACACCGGGAAATCCCTCAGGAGGTCGCCGTGCTCACCGATACGTTCAAGCAATTCCATCGCCGTCTCTGGTGGTCGCTCGTCATCCGCGGCGCCCTGGCGCTCGCGCTCGGCGTCTTGATTCTCGTCAAGCCGCTCGATTCCATCGCCGCGCTCGCCCTCGTGATCGCCATCTGGGCCTTGTTCGCGGGCATCACGGAGATCGTGAACTCCTTCGAGATCAAGCCCTTCTTCCGCTCCTGGTGGATTCTGCTCGTGAGCGGAGTCATCGGCGTCGCCTTCGGCATCGCGGCGATCTACTACTACCCGACTCTCTCTCTGGCTTTCGCCGTGACCTGGGTCAGCCTGTGGCTCGGTCTCACCGGAATCATGGGCATCTCGGCCGGCGTCATGCAGAAGCGAGCCGGAATGCCCTCGGGCTGGACCTTCGTGTTCGGCGTGGTGAGCATCCTCGCCTCGGTCGCGGCCCTGGCCAATCCTCCCGCGACGCTGGGCGCCATCATGGGGCTCCTCGCTGCCTTTGCGATCGTGAGCGGCATCGCGCTTCTCATCGGGGCGATGCGCCTCAAGTCTTTGGAAAACGACGTCCGACAAGCGGTGAGCCACGCGAGCCCGTCGCCGGCTTCGCCCGCCTAGAACGCAGGCGGCTCGTCGGGAAGCAGGCTGCCGGGGGTGAGCGTGAGCGGCACTCCCGGCCGCGTCATCATGAAATCGAGATAGAGACTCTCGTAGGTCCGCTGGCCGAGCGCGCGCGAGATCGGGCCCCACCCGGCTCGGGCGCTCTCGGTGTTTTTCTGAGCGCTGAGACTTGGCCACATGGGCAAGAGCCGCGGCCAGCGGATCAAGGGCGGCTTAGGATATTCCACGACCTCGACCCGGCGCTTCGGCTTCAAGCCGGCCGCGCGCTTGGCCGCCGCGATGGTTTCGTCCAGCGTGGCCATGCGATCCACGATTCTCTTCTCGATGCCCTCGCGCCCCGTGTAGACATGACCCTCGGCGATGGTGCGCACGTAGGCGACGTCGAGCTTGCGCCCGCCCGCCACGTACTTGGTGAAGGCGTCGTACTCGCCCAGGATCGTGCGCTTGGCGAGCTCGCGCTCCTTGTCGTCCAGATTGCGCTCGGGGATGGTGAGACTGAGGAGCGGCAGGGTCACGCCGCCCAGGAGATCGGCGCTCTTTCCGATCTGCACGCGATCCGAAGTGAGGCCGAGCTTCTTGCCCAGGCCGTCGTTCCAGAACCAGCCGCCGATCACGCCGATCGAGCCCGTGACCGTGAAGGGCGAGACGAAGATCGAGTCGGCGTTCATGCTCAGCCAGTAGCCGCCGCTCGCCGCCACCCGTCCCTGGCTCACGAACACCGGCTTCTTGGCCGCGCGGATGGCGTTCATCTCGTTGGCGATGAGATCGCAGGGCAGGGGATCGCCGCCCGGCGAGTCGACGCGCAGCACCACCGCCTTCACGCGCTTCTGCTTGCCGATGGCCCTGAGCGCGACCGACGTCGTACGGCCCTTGATGCCCGTGTCCATGGCGCAGTCGCCGAGCGTGTACACGAGGGAGATGACGGGTGGCTTCCCCCACTCCTCCTCGGGACGCCAGCGAATGGCGGCCAGCGTCTTGCTGGACAGGCGCGCCAGCTTCTTTCCGCCGCGCAGGCTCTCGGCCACGGCCTTCAGGTCCGACCAGTGGCCGAGGCGGTCCACCAGGCCGTGCGCCAAGGCGTCGCTCGGCAGCAAGACGGGCTCGTGGTTCACCACGGAGTCGAGAGCGGCGCGCGTGGTGCGCCGGCTCGCGACCATGCCCTCGGCCATCTCGTCGTACCAGCCTTGGATGAGCGCCAGGCGCTGCTCGCGATCGGCTTCCGACATGGTTTCGCGCGAGTAGGTCTCCATCGCTGACTTGTACTTGAGGAAGCGCCACTCGTCGAAGCCGACGCCCACCTTCTCGAGCATGTCGCGCAGGTAAGTGCGCGAGAGCTGCATGCCGGGCATGAGGATCATGCCGCTAGGATCCATGACCACGCGGTCGGCCACCGAGGCGAGGTAGAGGCTGGTGAGCGTCAGGTTGTCGGCGTAGGCGACGACGACCTTGCCTGCGCGCTTGAGTGCGGCGAGCTTCTCGCGCACTTCCCACACCATCTCCATGTTGGCCGAGAAGCTCGAGAGGTTCACGGCCACGCCGGCCACCGTGGGATCGTCGGTCGCCTTCTGGATGCGCTCGGTCACTTCGCGCAGCACGAGGGCGTTCGAGTCGCCGTACTTGGCGCGCTGATAGACGGCCTCGCCGGTGAGCGGAACGTCGACCAGGCGATCGCCGCGGTGCACGCCGGCGTCGATGTCGGCGCCGGCCAGGGGCGGCGTGAAGCGCAGGAGGTAGTCGGTGCGCTGGCGGTCTCCGTCTTGGTAATCGCTCTGGGCGCGCGCGCCGAAGTGCAAGGCGCTGAGCCCCACCGAGACCTGCAGCTCGCCGCCCTCGCGCAGCTTCACCGAGGCGTCGAGGCCGGGCTTGGGCCGGATGGCGAGGCCGCCCACGAGAGCGCCCTCGTTCCAGACCTCTCCGCCCTGGAGCGAGTAGTCGCCGAAGAGCACGAGCTTGGGACTGCCGAGGGGGCGGACGGCCACGCTGGTCAAGAGTCCCTGGCCGGTGGCGCGCCGAAGCTCCGAACGTCCCGAGAGCCCGAGCGAGAGAAAGCGGCTCGGGCGCTGGATGGTTCCGAGCGCGATGTAGTTGTCGCGCCCCGCCGCCTTGCCGTTTCCCCCCGACCAGCCGAAGGCGCCGCCGAAGAGGCTCGCGGGCGAGCCGGCGCCGAATCCCGCCTGGTAGTCGACCACGTAAGCGTCGCCCAGCGGGGTCGGGAAGTTGGTTCGCCACGCGCTGACGCCCAGCTTGCTGCCGGCCGCGATCCCCCAGTTTCCCGGCGACGAGGAAGTGGCAGTGCGGTCGGCCCACCACACGTCGGCGGAGAAGCGACGCACCAGGCCCCACGCCGCCGGATTGAAGACGGCGCCCAGCGGGCCCTCGTCGCCCGCGGGGGAGGTCGGCAGGGGATAAGAGGAGGTCACGAACGGGGCTTGGGCCTCGGCGCTCGGGGCGCCGACGAGCGCCAGGCCGAGCGCGCAGAGGAAGACCATTTGGCGCATCGGAGGCTCCATCACTTGGGCTTGATGCGGACGAGGTAGTCGGTCCGCTGACGGTCCCCGTCCTGATAGTCGTTGGCGGCCCTGACCGTGGCGTGCGGCGAAGCGATGCCGATCGATACCTGAAACTCTCCGCCCTCGCGCATACGGAAGGCGCCCTCGAAGCTGGGCTTGGGGTGGATGGCGATGCCGCCCTGGAGCCCGCCCTCGTTCCACACCTGCTTGTTGGTCAGCGCGTAGTCTCCGAAGACAACCAGGCGGTCGTCGCCCATGGGGCTCAAGGCCGCGCTCCAGAGGAAGTCCTTGTCCCCGGTGCCGAGCACTCTTCGGAAGTCGAAGCCGAGTGAGAGCCGGGGGCTCGGCCGCTGGATGGTTCCGAAGGAGAGATAGTTGTCACGGTCGAGGAGCTTGGTGTCGCCGCCCGACCATCCGTAGGCGATGCCGCCCATGCTTCCGCCCTTGGCGGCGCCGAATCCCACCTGAAAGTCGGTCACGTTCGCCGGGCCACTCGGCCCCAGGAAGTCGTTTCGCCGCGCCGAGAACCCGGCCCGTTGCCCGACCGCGATGCCCCAGTTGTCGAGCTTGCCCGAGTTCACCGAGCGGTCGTTCCACCAGAAGTCGGCGCCCGGCTTCTGAGCGAACCCCCAAGCCGCCGGGTTGAAGGTGGCGCCGAGCGCCCCTTCGTCACTGGCGGGCGAGGTGGGAAGGGGGTAGGACGCTCCAAGGAACGGAGGCGGGGTTCCCGCCGCGGCAACGCCGAAGGAAGCACACAAGAGGACGCATACGATTGCGTATTTAGACATCCGTGTCGCTCCTTACTGTTGCGTAGCTACGTAATCGAACTCTCTTGGCAGCCGCACCAGCTCGGCATCGCCAGGCGAGATCATGATCTCGTTTCGGATGAGGCCGGCGAGCGAGTCGGGATGAGCCGGCAAGCCCCGGTACAACCCCGGCGCGCGCGTCCAGCGCAAGAGCGTATCGGGCGCGAACAAGCGCACGGTCGCCACCTTCTGGTAGTCGCGGTTCACGAGAAGGGCATAGGGCGTGCCGGTCATCTGGCGAAAGAAGCCGATGACCACCGGGACTTTCGACTCCACGCGCAGAAGCCTCGAGGCCCGAAGCGCGCGGCAGCCGTAGGGCGTGCCGCCGACATGGCGAACCCCCTGCCATTCCATGTTCCCGATCTCCTGGCCCAGGAGCTGAACTCGCGCGTTCACGTCCACGAGCTTGCCGTAGGTCTGCGTACGGCGGCCGTCGAATGTCATGGGCCCGTCGTGGAAGTGGTCGGGACCCAGGGGCGAGGGCGTCCAGTAGCTACCCCACACGATGCCGCGGGCGCCGTAGGCGATGGGCAGATTCGCCTGCCAGGCCAGCTCGGAGGCGGTGGCCAGGCGGAGATTCTTGGACGGGCTGCAGGTGAGCACGGCCCAGAAGGGAACGCCGGTCTTGCGCGAGACCGTGGCCACGCTCTCCCAGCAGGTCGCGAAGTACGGAAAGTCAGCCGGCTCCTGCAGCGGGTACGAGCGCACGGCGAAGAGCGCCGGGTTCGCGCGCTCGAGGTAGCGGCGCAGGTACACCGAATACGGCAGCCCGCCGGCGAGGATCCTTGGCCCGGGGAAGCCCTTGAGAATGACGAGCGCCGGGTGACTGGGGTCCCGCCGGGCGAGCTGGCGAGCGATGGCAGCGATCGAGGCGTAGTTCGACGGCGCGGGCTCGTCGGCGATCAGGTAGCCGAGCACGCCCTGCTCGCCCGCGTACTCCGCGGCCGCGCTGTCGACCTCGGCGCGCCAGCCCGGGCGATAGGCGCGGTCGGCCACGCGCAGGCGGCGATCGTTCACGAAGGACCAGATGTTCTGGCCCGCCGCCACCCGGATGCGCTTGAGGCCGGCCTCTTTGGTCCCTGGATCCTCCACCATGGCGAGGCTCAGGTTGAGCCCGGCCTGAGCGAATTCCAGGTAGCGGAAGACGGTCGTCTGGGTGGCCGGCGGAGCCCCCGACCCCACGATCGGGAAGCGCCGGTCGGGAAGCATGGGGAAACCCGACCAGCGAGCCGGCGGAAAGGCCAGCGAGTCCGCCGATTCGGGATCGGCGACCGCGGGCGGCGGCTTGGGTTTGGCCTGATGGGCGGCAGGGTGAGGGGCCACTCCCAAGGTGAGAAGAGAGACGAGAGCAAGAAGTGCGCTGCCGGTGGTCACGCCGAGCCGACGGTGACGGGAAAGAAACATGCGCTCCTTTTTACATCATCCGCGCGCGGAGGAGGCCACACGTTGATGCGCTCGTGTCACACTTGTGTGCAGCAGCCCTCACGATTTGCCGCGTCGTGGCGGCAAAATCTTCCGGGCACGGCCTATGCCAAGAGCATGCAACGGCCACCCCCGGAAGTTTTCCTATCGTTCAGGAGGGCTATCCCGTGCATCCGTCGAAATCCGCATCCGTGATGGGCGCCGCCCAGACGCCTGCGGGAGCCAGAACGAGATCGCGGTCCCGGGTCTCGACGGCGCTCCTCGTGGGCGGATGGGTTCTGAGTGCCTGCCTCGCGGCCGCCCGACCCGCCGCCGCGAGCTCTTCCGCTCCCCGTGACGCCTCGATGACCGCGAGCTTGCTGGCCATTCCCGCCTGGGATGGCGTGACCGTCCTCGCGTCCTCGGGTTACTACCCCCAGGGTTACCGGCCGCAGCACACGACCCAGGTCGTGCATCGCACCTGGCACCGCGGCCCCGACGGCTGGTTCAGCTTGCGCGGTGGCTTCTTCGACAACGAGAACGTGCCCAAGAACGACTGGCTGGCCGGGGTCAAGCTCACGGGCGTCATCTCCAAGGGCGTGGAGATGGGCATCTCGAGCGACTACCAGCGTCGCTCGCACACCGCCGGGGAGCGCATCGACGAGTATCGCGATCCCTCGGGCAACCTGGTGAAGACGACGGTGCCCACGGCCGAGGTCTCCTCGAGCCTCATCCCCGTTCTCGGCATCCTGGAGCTCCGGGTGCCCACGCCCGGCCTCCAGCCCTACGTGGGCGGCGGCGCGGGTTACGAGTTCTTGATCGTCGATGGCGACGACTTCATCAACAACACGCACTTCTCGGACACGTTCGGCGGCTTCGGCTGGCAGGGGTACGCGGGAATCACGCTCGCCATCAACGAGAAGGCACGCATCAACGCCGAGGGCTTCTGGAACCAGAGCGACGTGAGCCGACATGTGCAAGATCCAATCAGCGGTATCGAGGTCAAGCAGCAGATCAATGTACGCGGTGGGGGCATTCGGGGCGGTCTGTCGTTCGGTTTCTGACGCGACCCTTCGTCTCGATTCGAAAAAAGCGGCGTTGTCGAGCGGCCGAGGCATCGGTTTGCTTGACAGCGCCGCTCTCTCTTTCGAGACTGCGGGCGAGCCGAGGCCGACGGCCCTCGCGTTTCGTTCCCTGAGCCTGGAAGGGAGCAAATTATGAAGGTCCCTGCCGAGCCTTCCGTTCCCTCGCCGCCGCAGCGCGATCGCGAAGAGCCGCTTCCGCCTCCGGCCGCCGATCCGCCGGCCGAAGAGCGCACGGTCGAAGATGTCATCCTGCTTCGCCGCGCCATTCGCCGCTTCGCCGAGCGCCCGGTGCCCGACGAGCTGATCGTCAAGGTCTTCTCGCTCGCCCAGCGCGCTCCTTCGGAGTGGAATTTCCAGCCCTGGCGCTGGCTCGTGCTGCGCCAGGAGCCCGATCGCCTGCGCCTCGCGCCGCTTACCTACGGCCGCATGGAGATCCGGATCGCTCCCATCGTGGTCGTGGCGCTGGCCAATGCGCGCGAGTGGGAGCGAGCCCCCGAGCACCTGCGCCAGCAGGTGAGCGCGGGCCGGCTCACCGAGGAGGAGTACGAATCGCAGCTGCAGCGCACCTTCGCCCATTTCCGCGGTCACCCCGAGCGCGCCCGCGAGTTCGCCGTGGCCAACACGATGCTCGCGGTCATGACGCTTACGCTGATCGCGCAGGCCGAGGGACTCGGCGCCGGCTTCATTGGCACGTTCGACGAAGAAGGCATTCGTCGCGAGTTCCAGATCCCCGAGGATTGGGCGGTGGCGACCATCGTCACGCTCGGATTTCCGGCCGACGATCCGCCTCGCTCGGCGCGCAAGGCGCTCGACGAAGTGATCCACTGGGACCGGATCGGAGGGCGCCGAGCCGCACGCTGAAAAAAATTGTCTCCGCCTCGTGCGATTGTCTTGACAGAGGTGGGGGACGAGTCCATAGATCGTCCATCCTTGCGGGCGCGATGTCCCTTCGCATCGAGAGACGCGAATCGCTCACGAGGCCGCGCCCCCGCAGCAGCGAGAAAGTTTCGCAGGCAGCCTGATCGCGCGCATGGCGCGCGAGGCTCACGCACCGTCGCCAGACACCGCGCGGTTTGCTACCTGCCCGACCTCGTGCAAGCGGGAGGAGCGTTGTAGCGAGGGCAGTGCGCCCGTGGGGTGGGCGGGAAGCGGCGAGAGACGGAGTCGCTTCCCCTCTTCCTCCTGGCACCCTCCGGCTTTTCTGTATCTCGTTTCCCCATTGCCGGGGGCTGCACCTCGAATCGAACAGGCGAAGCCCGGTTCGCGCCCAGGGAGGGTGCATCTGGCCCTCCTTCCGCAGGCCTCTTTCGCCCTCGAGAGCTGCTTCGATTCCGCCTTTCGGAGGCTGCTTTGCACATTTCACGTCGTTTCACCCGCGAGGGCGAAAGCCCTTACGCCGGTATTTCTTTCGAAAAGCGAACCTCGGAGATCAAGAACCCGGACGGGTCCACGGTCTTTCGGCTCGACAACGTCGAGGTGCCGGCTCACTGGTCCCAGGTCGCAACCGACATCCTGGCCCAGAAGTACTTCCGCAAGGCCGGGGTTCCCCGGCCCGATCCCAGCGGCGAAACGGGCACGGGAGGCGAGCGCGACGCCCGCCAGGTGTTCCATCGCCTTGCCGGCTGCTGGACCGAGTGGGGCACGCGCTACGGCTATTTCTCGAGCCAGGCCGACGCCCGGGCCTTCCACGACGAGATGTGCCACATGCTGGCCGTCCAGATCGCCGCTCCCAACTCGCCGCAGTGGTTCAACACCGGCCTCCACTTCGCCTACGGCATCGAGGGTCCGGCGCAGGGCCACTACTTCGTCGAGCCCGAGAGCGGGCGACTGACCCGCGCCAAGAACGCCTACGAGCGGCCGCAGCCGCACGCTTGCTTCATCCAGGCGGTGGCCGACGATCTAGTGAACGAGGGCGGGATCATGGACCTGTGGGTCCGCGAGGCCAGGCTCTTCAAGTACGGCTCGGGCACGGGCACCAACTTCTCGAGCCTGCGCGGCGAGGGCGAATCGCTGTCCGGCGGCGGCAGGTCGTCCGGCCTGATGTCGTTCTTGAAGATCGGCGACCGCGCGGCGGGCGCCATCAAGTCCGGCGGCACGACGCGCCGCGCGGCCAAGATGGTGATCCTCGATCTCGACCACCCAGATATCGAGGAGTTCATCGAGTGGAAGGTGATCGAGGAGCAGAAGGTCGCGTCCTTGGTGGCCGGGTCGAAGACGCTGAACCGCGCCCTCACCAAGATCATCGAGGCCTGCCAGACGACGGACGACGAAGGCCGGCCCGCGGTCGAGACCGATCCGCGCGTCAATGCGCTCGTGGCCGAAGCCATGGGCGAGGCCCGTCGCTTGAACGTGCCCGAAACCTACATCCGCCGTGCCCAGGCGCTGGCCAAGCAGGGCTACCAGCGGATGCCGTTTCCCGAGTACGACACCGACTGGGACGGCAAGGCCTACGGCACCGTGTCGGGGCAGAACTCGAACAACAGCATCCGCGTGCCCAACTCGTTCTTCGAGACCCTGGCCAAGGACGAGGACTGGGTGCTCAAGCGCCGCACCGACGGCAAGCCGGCCAAGAGCGTGCGCGCCCGCGAGCTGTGGGACCGCGTCTCGATGGCCGCCTGGCAGAGCGCCGATCCCGGCGTCCAGTACGACACCACGATCAACGAGTGGCACACCTGCCCCGAGGGCGGGCGGATTCGCGCGACGAATCCGTGCAGCGAGTACGCCTTCCTCGACGACACCGCCTGCAACCTGGCCTCGATCAACCTGGTCAAGTTCCTGGGCGAGGATGGTGTCTTCGACGATGACGGCTATCGCCACGCCATCCGACTCTGGACGATCGCGCTCGAGATCAGCGTGCTCATGGCGTCGTTCCCGAGCGCGTCGATCGCCGAGCGGAGCTATCGCTACCGCACGCTGGGCCTGGGCTACGCCAACTTGGGCACCGTGCTCATGCGCATGGGGATTCCGTACGACTCCAAGCGCGGCGTCGCCCTGTGTGGGGC
>DATFWU010000011.1:0-8883 GCA_035259005.1 Candidatus Eiseniibacteriota bacterium | reverse complement strand
GCAAGACAGCCAAGGAAGCGCCAAAGTTGTTACGCACCTCGGGCTGCGCCTGTTCGACCACGCCCTTGGGCACGGCGATGCGCAGCCTCTTCTTGGGCTGTGAGGCACGGTCGTACTTGTAGGGTCGGTCAAGCGAAGTCGGGTCCGCCGCTTCCTGCCCCGCGATCGCGCCCAGCACGATCCCGCAATCATCCGCCGAGCGGGCCATCGGCCCCAGCTTGTCGAGCGTCCAGCTCAGCGCCATCGCGCCATGGCGGCTCACGCGCCCGTACGTGGGGCGCAATCCCGTCACCCCGCAGAACGCCGAGGGCGTGAGGATCGAGCCCGAGGTCTCCGAGCCGATGGCGAAGGGCACGAGCCCGGCGGCGACCGAAGCACCCGGCCCGCTCGAGGATCCGCCACTCCAGTAGGCCTTGTTCCAAGGATTGAGGCCCGGTCCGTTGAACGAAGCGTTGGCGTGGTTGTAGCCCATGCCCCCCGCCAGCTCGACCATGGAGAGCTTGGCGAGCAGCACGGCGCCCGCGTCCTTCAACCGCCGCACGACGTCGGCGTCCTGGTCGAAGACCTGGTCCTTATAGGGCGCGCAGCCCCACGTGGTCGGCCCCCCGCGCGCCGCCAGGAGATCCTTCACGCCATAGGGAATTCCGTGCAGAACGCCGCGCTGGCGGCCGGCGTGGATCTCGGCCTCGGCCTTGCGCGCCTCCTCGAGCGCGCGATCGCGCAGCACGGTGACCACGCAGTTGTATGTCGGCCCGATTCTCTCGAGCCGCTCGAGGAAGTGCTCGGCCAGCGCGACCGGGCTCAGTCCCTTTTGGACCCGCGCCGCCAGCTCTCGAATGGAAAGAAAGGAGAGATCCGATCCGGTCGTTTCGGCCATCGCGCCCTCCTAGGCCCGGAAGACGAAGTCGGGCTCGTCGCCGTTTCCGAGCTTGGCTTTGCGCAAGGCGGTCGAGGCCTGGACGCCGCGGTCTAGAACGGTGAGCAGCTCGTCGGCTTGCTCGTCCGTCAGATGCGTGCCGTAACGCCGCCGCGCGATGGAGAGGAGATCCTTGGCGTCGGGCCCGGGTGGCGTGGGCGCCGCCGGCGTGGCCCCTGCCGGAGCCGGCGCCGCGGCCGCTCCGGCCGCGGGTGGCTTGCCCGGCGTCTGCCCCCCTGCCCCGCTCGCGCTCATCGACAAGGCCGCGACGCTGATCGTCCCGAGCCAGCCCAGGAATGCACGGCGTTCCATGGTCGCCCTCCTTACAGCGTTCCCCCGCGCGCGATGTACGCGTCCACCTCGTGCCGCAGGGAAGCCAGCGACACGGCGCCATTGCGCAGCACGACGTCGTGGAAGGTCTTGATGTCGAACTTGGCTCCCAGCGCCTTCTTCGCCTCGTCGCGCAGACGCAGGATCTCGCGCTGACCGAGCTTGTACGCCAAAGCCTGTCCCGGCCACGCGATGTAGCGATCGACCTCGTTGACGATGTTGTTCTCCGCCAGCGCGGTGTTGGCGAGCATGTAGTCGATGGCCTGCTGGCGTGTCCAGCCCTGGGCATGAATCCCGGTGTCGACGACCAGCCGGCAGGCGCGCCAGCCGTCGAACGACAAGATCCCGATGCGGTCGAGGTCGCTCGAATAGAGCCCCATCTCGTCGGCCAAGCGCTCGGTGTAGAGCCCCCAGCCCTCGACGAACGCGGTCACGCCCGTGTGGCGGCGGAACTCGGGAATGCCGGTGAGCTCCTGGGCGATGGCGATCTGCAGGTGATGTCCCGGAATCGATTCGTGGTAGGCCAGCGCCTCGGCCTCGTAGCGCGGCCGCGTCTCGGGCGCCCAGGTATTGATGTAGTAGGTGCCCGGCCGCGAGCCGTCGACGGCCGGCTGGCGATAGTAGGCGATGGTCGACACCTTGGCCTCGTGCTCGAGCATCGGCGTGACCACGCAATCCGCCTTAGGCAGGATGCCGAACCACTGCGGGATCGCAGCCTTGGCCTTGGCCAGCGCCGACTCGGCCTTGGCCTCCACCTGATCCGAGGTCTGGAAGTAGAGCGACTTGTCGGTGCGCAGCTTCTTCAGGATCTCGGCACGGTCGCGCGTGCCGAACACCTTCTGGCCAAGAGCTTCCATCTCGGCATTGATGCGCGCCACTTCCGCGAGCCCGATCTCATGGATCTCGTCGGGCGAGAGATCCAAAGACGTGTGCACCTTGATCATCTGGCGATAGGCGTCGAGACCGCCCGCGACGTGCATGATCCCCGGCTTGTCCTGCGAGCGCGCCTTGGGAAGGATCTGCGTCTCCAGGAACTTCTCGTAGCGCGCGAGCGCCGGCCGCACGCTCTCGTGCACCGCGGCCGAGAGTCCGGCGCGGAACTCGGCGCGCTGCGCGTCCGTCCAGTCGGGATGCGGGGTTTGCAACGGGAGGAGCAGCGCCCAATCCGAATCGGGCTCGGCCAGCGTTTCTTTCACGTTGCCGATCACCTTGGTCACCGCGCTCACCGGCGCGAGCTTGCCGGCATGCACGCCGCGCTTCCAGTTCTCGACCGTCTGATCCAGATACGGTCCCATGGCGCGCCAGCGCTTCACCATGGCCTGGCCCTCGGCGAACGAGCGCACCGGCTGATAGGACTCGATGTTGAAGAGCTCGATGTGCGGCCCCGCGAGCGGATCCACGTTCCAGTCCTCGAAATGGCACCCGATCTCCGCCAGCAGGCCATCGATGTAACCGGTGAGCTCGGACAGCGTGATCTGATCGGCGGCATTCAGCTCGCTCGGGGAGATCGTCCGAGCCTCGGCGAGCACGGCCTCGAGACGAACGCGATTCTTTTCGATGCCGGCCGGCGTGTTGTCGTCCAGGCGGTCGTCGTAACGCCGGTCGCCGAGACTCGTAGCGGAGACCGGATTGGCTTCGAGGGCTCCCTGCCAGTAGGACTCACAAAGCTTGGCGAGGCGTGCGGAGGCGGAACCGGCAGAGGACGCGCCGGGCGTGGCCGCGGACTGTGCGGCGGCGGAGCCGCCATCGGCGGCGCCGAGGCCGGCGATCAGGAGATACATGAGGGTTCCCTTCACGAGAGTTCCCATCTGGGCCGGATGGAAGTGGGCGATGACCGGACAAGAACAGCGGAAGCGCGAGGAATCTACCCCGGACCGGCCGATGACGCCAAGTCCGCCTGCGCGACGGCCGGCGGGGCGCCCAGCTCCCCGTGCAGCCCGCTCTTCCAGGTCCCGCGCGACGCCCAGGCCACGACGCACAGGCAGCGCAACATGCAGGTGCCGCTGATCACGGCCGCGATCCCCCACACCTTCCAGCCCGTCCAGTCGGGCACCAGATAGGCGAGCGGCAGCCGTAACAAAGAAAACGTGCAGAAGATGATCGAGATCGGCAGCGTGTGCCCCGACGCGAGCACCGATTCGGCGACCACGATCTCGACCACGTTGAAGCTCAGGCACAAGGACAGGATCCGCAGGTAGCCCTGGCCGATGCGATGCACCTCGGGGTCTGCGGTGAACAAGGTTATGAACAGGTTGGGGACAGTCAGCATGATGGTCATGAGCACGAGCGAGAACCACAGCACCCAGCGGATGCCGGTGCGGATCACTTTTTCTGCCCGCTCGGGCTGCCCGGCGCCCAGGTTCTGGCCCACGATCGTCGCCGCCGCGAGCCCGATCGCCACCGCGACCAAGTACGACACCGCCTCGATGCGATTGGCAATGCCGATCATGGCCATGGACGCCGCGCCAAAGCGCGACGCCGACGACGCGAACACGATGTACACGACCGAGAACACCATGCCGATGATGGCTGCCGGCGCGCCCACGCGCAGCACGCCCGTCGTCTTCACCGTCTTGCCGCCGGCGCGGCGCGAGAAGGGGAACGCGGGGTGGCCGCGCAGCGCGAGCGTCACGTAGGTCGTCGCCATGACCGCCTGCGCGATCACGGTCGCCCACGCCGCCCCCGCCACGCCCAAGCGCGGAAACGGCCCCCATCCATAGATGAGGAAAGGATCGAGCAGCGCGTTGAGCGTGATCGCGCCCAGGTCCACGAACAGAGGCGTTCGCGAATCGCCCGAGCTGCGCATGATCGATTCACCGGTGAGCGAGACCATGATGAAGGGCCCGCCCACGAGCACGGCGCGCAAGTAGTTCGTGCCGTCGCGCAGCACGGCGGGATCCTTGGCCATCCAGCCGTAGATCGTGTGTGCGGCCGGGATGCCGAGCGCCGCACACACGACGCCCATCACGGCCGAAGCGCGCACCCCAATGTAAGCCGCCTTGCCGGCCCGCTCGCGATCCCCCGCGCCCAGGAGCTGGCTCACGTAGGCCACGATGCCGATCGCGATCACGTCGTTGAGCGAGTACAAGGACCACATGACGAAGAGCGACGAGGTCACGGCCGCGGTCGCCGACACGCCGAGTCCGCGCACCCAGAGCGCGTCCACCCACTGGTAGCCGATGCGCAGCGCCTGCGAAGCCAGGATGGGCAGCGCGAGACGCAAGAGCGTGCGGCCGATGGGCTCGTCAACGAGCGTGAGGTTGTTGAGAGGGGCGCGTTCGGTCACAGGAGCGGAACGATCTCCAAGACGACGAGTAGGAAACGGACGTCACAACGCGAGCGAGGCCGGCGTCGCCGCCGGCCCCGCGGGCTTCCTGTCTTGGTCCGCTTTGGATGCTCTACTTCAGGAAGCGATCCAGCCAGCTCAGCACTTCCTTGTACCAGAAAATCGAGTTGCGAGGCTTGAGCACCCAGTGGTTCTCGTCGGGGAAGTAGACGAGACGCGCCGGAATACCCTTCCCCTTGAGCACGTTGTAGCAGGCGATGCCCTGGGTCACCGGTACCCGGTAGTCGCGCTCGCCGTGGATCACGAGCATGGGCGATACCATGCCGTCGGCGAAGCGCGCGGGATTCCACTTGTCAATCGCCGCCAGGCCCTCCCACGGCTCACCGCCGTAGGAGCGATGGCGGCCCTGCGTCACGTCGCTCGCGTACTGGGCGAGGATGTCGTAGACGCCCGCGTGGTTGACCAGACACTGGAACCGGTCCGTGTGCCCGGCGATCCACGACACCATGTAGCCACCGTAGGAGCCGCCGGCCGCGGCCATGCGCTTCTCGTCGATGTAGCCCGTGGCCAGCATGGCGTCGGTCGAGCACATGATGTCGGTGAACGGCTTGTCGCCGTGCGCGCCCTGGATCACCTGCGCGAAATCCTGTCCCCACGACGTCGAGCCGTGGAAGTTCACCTCGACCACCACGTAGCCCGGCGAAGCGAAGAGGTGTGCGTTCCAGCGCGGATGGAAGAGATCGCCGGAGATGCCGTGCGGCCCGCCGTGGATCTCTTGCAGCAAAGGCCACTTCTTCGCCGGATCGAAGTCCGGCGGGAAAACGATGAAGGACTGGACGGGCTTGCCGTCGGCCCCGGCGAACTCCATCTCCTGCACCTCGCCGAGCGCGATCTCGTCGAAGAACCACTGGTTGAAGCGCGCGAGCGGCTTGGGCGTCCCACCCTTCGAATCGGTCCACGCCAGCTCGGCGGGCGACGAGATGTCCTGGTGGTTGAAATAGATCTTGCCGTCCTTCGCCGGCGCCACTCCGGCCACGGAGCCCTGCGGCACCAGCGAGCGCGCCTCGCCGCCGTCGATGCCGAGCGCGTACAAAGCCACGCGGCCGCGGTCCTCGGCTTCGAGAACCAGCGTCTGCGCGTCGAGGAACTCCCAGTGCGAAGGCGATCGGTCCCAGCTCCCCGTGATGTCCTTCTCCTCGCCGGTCTTGCGATCGACGCGGATCAGGCGCACGCGGTCGGCGTAGAAGAACGGATCCACCTGCTTGCCGTAGACGAGATAGCGGCCGTCGGGCGAGTAGCGCGGGCGCAGATCGTCGGCGGGATTCGTGGGCGCGATGTTCTTCGTCGGCCCGCCCGCCGTCGGCACGGCGAACACGCCCCAGCGCAGGAACTGATGCGGCGGCTCGCTGGCGCTCGCCGAGAAGGCGATCTCACTCCCGTCGGGCGAAATGTCGTATTGCCCGCTCCCGTCCATGAAGTCGAACCAGCGCGTCGAGTCGGGCGTGAGATCGCGCACCTCGCGCGTCTCCACGTCGACCACGAAAATGTGCGGCGACTCGCCGGTGGTGAGCCAGCGATCCCAGAAGCGGAACACGCGATCCTCGGTGACGTGCGCCTTCACCGGATCCTTGTCGCGCTCCTCGAGACGCTTGCGCGTCGCCTCGATGGTGAGCGAGCCGGCGACCAGAGGCGAGACGAACGCGATGCGCTTGCCGTCCGGGAGCCAGCGCGGATCGAAGACGCCGAGCGGCAGGTCGGTGAGCTTTTCGGCCTCGCCGCCGTCCACTGCCATGACGTAGAGCTGCGCTTTGTCCGCGGCGTCGCGCTTGCGCACGAAGGCGAGGCGCTTGCCGTCAGGCGAGAAAGCCGGCTCGGACGCAGCCGCGTCGGAGGCGGTCAGCGGCGACGGCGCGCCACCGCTCACCGGCACGCGCCAGAGGCGACTCTTGCCTTCGTTTTTCTCCAGGTCGTAGGACGTGACCGGTACGGCGAGCCAATCTCCGCCGGGTGCCGGCACGGGCCTGCCGACGCGCGCGATCTTCCAGAGATCCTCGGCGGTGAACTTCCGGCCCTTGGGATTTCGCGCCGGATACAGCTTGGTGGCGGGACTCGAGAGCGAGACCGACAAAGAACACCTCCTGGGTGGGTCAGGCAACCGGGTTGGAGCGTCAGAATACGCCGAAAACGAGCCCTCTGGCTATCCCCGTGCCCTCGCGGACTCTTGCTCGCGGGCCGGACGTCGCGCAAGATGAAGGGTCCTCGTCCAGCCGGTTTGCCCACTCGGGAGAGTTTCGATGAAGGAAACGAAGGAGTCCGCCGTGGCCCCGCCGGTGGTCGACGGCGCGCGTCTGTGGTCCACCCTCATGTCCCTGGGCCGGATCGGCGAAACGCCGCGCGGCATGGACCGCATCGCCTTCTCGCCTTCCGAGATCGAGGCGCGCGCCTTCGTGACCGGGCTGCTGCGCGAGGCGGGTCTCGCCACGCGGATCGATGCCGCCGGCAACCTGATCGCCACGAAGCCGGGCGTGGAGAGCGGCTTGCGCCCGATCGCCATGGGCTCCCACATCGACACGGTTCCCATGGGCGGAAAGTTCGACGGTGCTCTGGGAGTGCTCGGCGCGATCGAGGTCGTGCGCACGCTCGCCGATCGCGGCCTTACCACGCGCCATCCGCTCGAGGTCATCGCCTTCACCAACGAGGAAGGCGGCCGCTTCCACCGCGGGCTCTTCGGCAGCCGCGCCATGGCCGGACTCCTCGTGCCCGACGATCTCACGGTCACCGACGATGAAGGCAAAGGCCTCGCCGAGCACCTGGCGGCGGTGGGCGGCGACCGGGCTCGTCTCGCCGAGGCCGTGCGCAGGCCGGGCTCGCTCGCCGGCTATCTCGAGTACCACATCGAGCAAGGGCCGGAGCTGGAGCGTGACGGAAAAGAGATCGGCGTGGTCACGGGAATCACCGGCCGCTTCGTGCTCGAAGTCGACATCCAGGGCATGACCAACCACGCCGGCACCACGCCCATGGATCTACGCCGCGATGCCATGGTGGCCGCGGCCCACGTCGCCCTCGCCGTCGAGGGGCTGGCCCGCCAGAAGACTTGCCGCGTCGGCACCCTGGGCGTCGTCCAGGTGAAGCCCGGCGCGGTCAACGTGATCCCGGGCTTCGTTCACCTCGAGGCCGAGTTCCGCGATCTCGAGATGGCGCGCCTGGAAGAGACCGAGCGCCGGTTCGCCGACGCCTGCCGCGAGATCGCAAGCGACACCCACACAACGATCGCTGTCAAACGCCAGGAGATCGTGCGGTCGGCGCCGACCGCGCCCGGCTTCCGCGGCGCCGTCGAGAGCGTCTCGCGCTCGCTCGGCTATACCACGATGGCGGTGCCGAGCGGCGCCGGCCACGACGCGCAAGCGATCGCGGAGCTCACGGAGATCGGGATGATCTTCGTGCCGAGCCAGGCCGGCATCAGCCACGCCATCGAAGAGTTCACGCCCGCCGAGGACTGCGCGCGCGGCGCGAACGTGCTGCTCGGCACGCTTCTCGAGCTGGACGGAAAGCTCCCTTGATCCCCTCCTCGGTCGTTCGGGCGACCTTACTCACCGTCCTCGCTTCGCTGGCGCTCGTCGCACCGACGTTCGCCGATGCCACAGACCCGGAGATCGCCAAGCTTTCCCATCCTTCGCCTTCCGGCCTCTCCGGGCATCTCTCGCTTCCCGATGGGCTGGCGCCGAGCCTCGCTCCCGCCGCGATGCCACAGACGTCCGCCCTCACGCAGGGAACATGGACGACCGTGCCACCTCCCGTTCTCTTTGGAGCCGCCACTGTCTACGACCCGGTGCACGACCGGCTGGTGGTCGCCGGCGGCTCGAATGGACTGTTTCAGAAGAACGTGTGGACCATCGGCATGAGTCCTGGCTCCTCCTGGCAGGTCGATTCGTCGGCCAGCGCGCAAACCCCTGCCGCCATCGCCTACGGCGCGGCCATCTATGACCCCGTGCACGCGCGCATGGTCGTGTTCGGCGGACTGAGCTCCACCACGCTGTCCGGCGAAGTCTGGTGCCTGTCTCTGACTGGCCCTTTGACCTGGTCGGCGCTCCCCATCCAGGGCACGACCCCGACGCCACGGCTGAACGCGGTGGCGGCGTACGACTCCCGGCGCAACCGGCTCCTCGTCTATGGCGGCGAGACCCCGGACAGCATGGCCAACGACCTGTGGGCCCTCGATCTGGGCGACACGCCGCGCTGGACGCGGCTCGAGCCGGCCGGCGCGATTCCCAAGGGAAGAGGCGAAGCATGCGGAGTCTACGATCCGGTCGCGGATCGCCTCGTCGTTTACGGAGGCCTCACGCTCGACGAG
>DATFWU010000010.1:0-8351 GCA_035259005.1 Candidatus Eiseniibacteriota bacterium | reverse complement strand
GCCGTGACCGAATCGGAGAAGGGAACCCCTCCCATGAACGCTCGTGCCGTCATCGCCTCGGCCGCCGTGATTCTCTCGTCCGCGCCCGCCGCTCCCGCGTTCGCCGCCGACACGCGCCCCGCCTATCCGGCGACGCGCGTCGAAGAAGTGGTGGACGACTACTTCGGGACCAAAGTCACCGACCCGTATCGCTGGCTCGAGGACGAGACCAAGCCCGACGTGAAAGCCTGGGTGGCGCAGCAAAACGCCCTCACGCGCCGCTACCTCGACGCCATTCCCGAGCGCCAGGCGCTGCACGCGCGGCTCGAGAGCCTCTACCAGGCGACGGTGGCGAGCGCACCCCGAGTGCGCGGCGAGACCTTCTTCTACACGCGCCGACCCGACGGCAAGAACCAGCCCATCACCTACGTGAGCCAGGGCAAGATGAAGTCGGGCGAGCGGACTCTGGTCGATCCCAATACGTGGAGCGCCGACGGCACGGTGGCCATGGACTGGAGCTATCCCTCGCCGGACGGAGCTCTGTTCGCCTACGGGCGCTCGGAGTCGGGCAGCGAGAAGACGACGCTGCACATCGTGGACGTGAAGAAGGGGACCGAGCTTTCCGACAAGATCCCCAACACGCGCGCGGCGAGCATCACCTGGAAGAAGGACGGCTCGGGCTTCTACTACGAGCGCTATCCGGCCAAGGGCAGCGTGCCGGACGGGGATGAGAACTATTACCGCCACGTCTTCTATCACAAGCTCGGTGAGGATCCCACGCAGGACGCGGAGGTCTACGGCAAGGACCGTCCCAAGGAGGAGTGGGAAGGCGTCTATCCGTCGAACGATTTCCGCTACGTTTTCCTGTCGCGAAGCCTCGACTGGGCGAAGAACGATCTCTTCGTCCGCCAGCTCGACGGCGGGACCGCGTTCACGCCCATCTCGGTGGGCGGCGACGGCCAGGTACAGGCCGACGTCATGGGGGATCATCTCGTGCTGCGCACCGACATCGGCGCACCGCACTATCGCATCGTGACCGCCCCCGTCGGCGAGCCCGGCCCCGAGCACTGGAAGGATCTGGTTCCGGAAAGTGACGCGGTCATCGAGAACATGGAGGTGGCCGGGGACCGCCTGCTCGTCCAGACCCTCGAGAACGCGCACTCGCGGCTGTGGATCTACGACGCGAGCGGCAAGAAGCTCTCCGAGGTCGCGCTGCCCACGCTCGGCACCGTGACCGAGCTCGCCGCCCATCCCAACGGGCGCGAGGCCTACTTCACCTTCGATTCGTTCGCCTTTCCGACGGCCGTGTTCCGCCTCGACGTGCACACGGCCTCGCTCGAGAAGGTCGAGCAGCTCGATCCCGGGACCGACTTGAGCGGCATCGAGACCGAGCAGGTCTGGTATTCGTCGAAGGACGGCACCAAGGTGCCGATGTTCGTGGTGCACAAGAAGGGTCTGGCCAAGGACGGCTCGAACCGCGTCGTCCTGAGCGGCTACGGCGGCTTCGAGGTCAACCAGGTGCCGCACTTCAGCCGCAACGTCGTGCCCTGGATCGAAGGCGGCGGCGTGTACGCCCTGGCGAACCTGCGTGGCGGTGGCGAGTTCGGCCGCGCCTGGCACGAGGCCGGACGGCTCGACAAGAAGCAGAACGTGTTCGACGACTTCATCGCGGCCGGCGACTACCTGGTGCGTGAGGGCTACACGAGCAAGGAGCACCTGGCGATCCTCGGCGGGTCGAACGGCGGGTTGCTCACCGGTGCCTGCGTCGTGCAGAGGCCCGATCTGTTCCGCGCCGCGATCGTGGCCGTCCCCCTGCTCGACATGCTGCGCTACGAGAAGTTCGCCATCGCGCGTCTGTGGATCCCGGAGTACGGAACGGCCGAGGACCCGAAGCAGTTTCCGTTCTTGTACGCCTATTCGCCCTACCAGCACGTGACGGCGGGAACGGCGTACCCGGCCATCCTGTTGACCACGGCGGAGAGCGACTCGCGCGTGGCGCCACTGCACGCCATGAAGATGGCCGCGCGCCTGCAGGTCGCGACCTCGTCCGATCGGCCCATCCTGCTGCGTGTCGAGGCCAAGGCGGGACACGGGCAGGGGAGGCCGGTGTCGAAGACCATCGAGGAGGCGGCCGACATCTACTCGTTCCTGCTCTGGCAGACCGGAGGATCGTCTTCCCCGGCGGGCGGGACGCACGCCTCGATTCCCTCCGAGGCCGGCCGTTGAGCGCTCGCGGGCTGTGTGCCACTGGGGTCGCGCTCTGTGTATGGGCGGGGACGGCGGGCGCGTGGGGATCGACCGGGCACCACTACATCGCGCAGAACTACTCCCAGCACCTGCCGCCGGGGTTGGACGGGCTCAAGAACTGGGACTCGGTGGTCGACGCGCACGTCATGGATCCCGACAATCGAAAAGGCAGCGTGCCCAACGAGGCGCCGCGCCATTTCATCGACATCGATTCCTATCCCGAGTTTACGGCCGGCACGCTGTCGCATGACCGTGCCACGCTCGAGGCGGAGTACGGCGCTTCGACCGTGCTGGCGCGCGGCGTGCTGCCGTGGGCGGTGGGCGAGGTGACGACCTATCTCACGACGTTGTTCCAGCAGGCGGATTGGGATTCGGCGGCTTTGGAGATCGCCGATCTGTGTCACTACGTGGGCGACGGCCATCAGCCGCTCCATTGCACCTACAACTATGACGGGCAGTACACCGGCAACAACGGCATCCACGCCCGCTACGAGTCGACCATGCTGAACATGGTCATCTCCGACGTCCACACCTCGCCCGGGGCCGTGGACTACTTTTCGTCCCCGGTGGATGAGATGTTCGCGGTGATCGGGAATTCGTGGAGCGATATTCCCACGGTCCTGAACGGCGACAACGTGGCCAAGGCGGCGTCGGGCGGGTCGACTTCGAGCTCGCTCTATTATCAGACGCTCTGGCAAGAGACGCAGCCCATGACCGAGACGCAATTGAGCGAGGCCTCGCGCATCACCGCGTCCTACGTGTACACGGCCTGGGTGAACGCGGGCTCGCCCATCGTGCCGGGATCGACCGGCGTGTCCGGCCCGGGGCCGAGCGTGGCGGCGGCCCTGGAGCTTTCGCCCAATCCGTTCCAGGGCGCGGTGAGTGTGCGCTACCGGGCCGCGGTGGCCCCACGGATCGAAGTCTTCGACGCGCGCGGAGCCCGGGTGGCCACGCTCGCCGCCGGCGCCTCGAGCGGTGTCTTGTCGTGGACTCCGGCGTCGGGTGGGCGGCACGCCGCTCCGGGACTCTATTTCGTGCAGCTCACCGCGCCGGGAACGCGCGTGGTGCGGCGCGCGGCTTTCCTTCCTTAGGATTGAGGGGGCGCTTCCGCTTGTCGAATGCAACCGAGTCGCTGGCCCCGAAACCCGGTCCCCGCGGGTACTTCCTTGCCATCGCCGGGAACATCGGCGTCGGCAAGACCGAGCTGACCGACCGCCTGAGCCGCGAGCTGGGCTGGTACGCCTACTACGAGCCGGTCATCCAGAATCCCTATCTCGACGCGTTCTACGCCGACATGAGCCGCTGGGCGTTCCATTTGCAGATCTACTTCCTCTCGGAGCGCTTCAAGGCGCAGGTGACGATCGGCGAATCGGTGGGCGCCTTCATTCAGGACCGGACGATCTATGAGGACCGCGAGATCTTCGCGCGCACTCTGCACGAGCAGGGCGACATGACGCGCGTCGACTTCGAAAACTACACGGCGTTGTTCGACTGCATGGTGTCGTTCCTGCGCAAGCCCGACCTCATCTTGTACCTGAAGGCGAGCCCCGAGACTTTGATGGATCGCATCGCCCGGCGCGGGCGCGAGAGCGAAAAATCGATCACTCTGGAATACTTGTCGCGGCTGGGGCGCGCCTACGACGAGTGGATGGAGAGCGCCGCCGGCCTCTACGAGGTCAAGGTGCTCGATACGGATCGGGTTCCGCTGCAAGGCCCGACGCCCGCCTTCCACGACCTGGTCGAGGACCTCAAACGACGCTTCCCGCCCCAGATCGCCCTCGATCTCGATCGATCTTCGTCCTCCGCGCCGGCGCCCGCGCCTACGCAAGAGCCTGCCCCCGAGCACGCCCGCCGCGGCTAGGGCGGATTCTCGCGTTCGCGAAAACCGTCCCACCCCTGGTGCATCCTGATGGTTCGAGAGAGCATCCAAGGTGATCTCTGGGTGTTTCGCGATCGGGAGGAGCCATGCAGACCACGACGCTCGATCAGATCAGGAATCAATTGGAGGACCGCCGGGAGCGGCTCGAGGAGGCGGTGGCACGCGTCGGCCCGGAGGAGGACTTGGTCCGCCTGCTGGCGCAAGTGGACGCCGCCCTGGGACGGATTGGAACCGACGACTACGGCACCTGTCTCGTGTGTGAGGGCAAGATCGAGGAGAGCGATCTGCTCGCCAACCCGCTGCTTCCTTATTGCCTGTGCGACCTGACGCCGGATCAGCAGCGCGCCCTGGAGCACGATCTGGGCCTCGCCCGGCGCATCCAGACCGCGCTCTTGCCCAATCCCGACGCGCGCTCGACTCATTGGGACGCGCATTACCGTTACGAGCCGGCTGGCCCGGTGAGCGGGGACTACTGCGATTTGTGGTCCCGGCCCGGCGAGGACGGAACGCTCTATTTCGCCATGGGCGACGTGAGCGGTAAGGGCGTGGCGGCTTCGTTGCTCATGGCGCACCTGCATGCTTTCTTCCACTCGCAGCCCGAAGGCAAGGTCGAGCTCGGGACGCTCGTCCAGCGCGCCAACCGTCTCTTGCTCGAGAGCACGCTGCCGACTCACTACGCCACGATCGTCGTGGGCCGCGCGAACACGGCGGGCGAGGTCGAGATCGTGAATGCGGGCCATTGCCCGCCGCTGGTGTGGCGTAGCGGCGGCTTGCAGACCTTGTCGACCACCGGATTTCCCATCGGCCTCATGGAGGACAAGCCGTTCGGCAGCACGCGCCTCACGCTTTCGCCGGGCGAGGCGTTGTTGCTCTACACGGACGGGCTCACCGAGGCGCGGCGGTCGGACGGTGCGGAGTACGGCACCGAGCGAGTCGAAGGCGTGCTCGAGGAGTTCGGCCGGGCCGACGCCCGCCACCTGGTCCGCCATTTGCGCGAGGATCTGAGCGACTTCCTGGCCGGCGAATCGCGGCACGACGACTTGAGCTTGCTGGTGATCCGGAGGACTTAGCTACCGACGTTGCGGCAGCTCCGCGGCGCGGGTTGGGCAATCCCATGTTTCAAGACAGGTGTTGGGTCGATCGAGGCCGCTTGCGCCAACATGCCGGGCGGCATGTGTTGGGTCGATAGAGGCCACGTTCCAGCCCCGCCCCCGAAGCGGGAGGGCAGTCGCAGGTTCGCTAGCTCGTGGGCACGAAGTCGCGCGGCAGGGCGTCGGCGCAGCGCTGGCAGATGGTGGGCTGGCCTTCGACCTTGCCCACGGTGTCGCGGTGGATCCAGCAGCGCTCGCAGCGCGCATGCGCCGTCTTTTCGGCCAGGACGTAGAGCTTGCCGAGGCCTGAGCCGAGCGGCTCTTGCGCGGGACCCGCGCCCTTCTCGAGAGCGGCGCCCTCGCCGTTCACGCTCTCATGGAAGACTTCGCTCATGAGGAAGAGCGTGCGCCAGCTTTCGTCGTCCATCGACTCGAGGACCCGCAGTGTCTCGCCGTCGGCCGCGAGCGTGAGCGAAACCTCGGCGAAGGTGGCGAACTCCTTGCTCGCGCGCCGCGGCTCGAGCGCGCGATACACGGCCTCGCGCACCGCGAGATAGCTTTCCCAGCGCTTGGCGCCTTCGGCGGCGTCGGTCGGCGCCAGCACGCGCGAATCGGGCCACGCGGCCAGGAACAGGCTCTCGGCGCGCGCCTTGAGCCAGGGCGCGGCCAGCCACACCTCGTCGGCCGTGAACGGCAGCATCGCCCCCCAGGAGAAGACGAGCTGCTCGAGCGCGTAGGCCAGAACGGTCTGCGTCGAGCGGCGCAGGGGATCGTCGGCGGCGAGCGTGTAGAGCGCGTCCTTGCGGACGTCGAGGAACACGGCCGAGAGATCGGTCACGCACAGGTCGACGAGGCGCGAGACCACGATGTGGTTTCGGCTCTCGACGTAGGCCTCGCGCACCTCCTGGAAGGCGGTTTGCAGGCGGCCCAGGAAGGCCGCGTTCAATGGATCGCGCATGACCTCCGCCAGCGCCTGCTTGGGGTTGGCGGGCGGGGCGTAGCCGTCCAGGTTGGCGAGCAGGAAGCGAAACGTGTTGCGCACCTTGCGGTAGGAATCCGAAACCCGGGTCAGGATCTCGTCACCCACGCGCACGTCGGTCCGCCAGTCGGCCGAGCAGGCCCACAGCCGAACGATGTCGGCGCCGCTCGACTTGATGACGTCGAGCGGCGAGATCACGTTGCCGAGCGACTTGTGCATGGCGCGGCCCTCGGCGTCGAGGATCCAGCCATGCGTCTGGACCGCGCGATACGGTGCTCGGCCGCGCGTGGCCACCGCCACCATGAGCGACGAGTTGAACCAGCCGCGATGCTGGTCGGGTCCCTCGAGGTAGAGATCGGCCGGCCACGTGAGCTCCGGACGCTTCTCGAGCACGGCGCGGTGCGTGCAGCCGGAATCGAACCACACGTCGAGGATGTCGGTCTCCTTGCGGAAGGGACCGGGCTCGTCGCACTTGGGGCAGCGGAAGCCCTCGGGGAGGAAGTGTTCGACTCCGGACTCATACCAGTCGTCCGAGCCCAGGCGGCGCGAGCGCTCGGCCACGAGGCGCATGACGCGTGGATCGAGGATGGCCTCGCCGCAATGGTCGCAGTAGAGCGCGGGGATGCCCACGCCCCACGAGCGCTGTCGCGACAGGCACCAGTCGGGCCGTCCGGCGACCGCGTCCTGGATGCGATTGCGACTACCCGGCGGGTCCCAGCGTGTCTGGCGCACGGCCTCGAGCGCCTTCTCGCGATGGCCCTGGTGGTCGATGCTCATGAACCATTGCTCGGTGGCGCGGAAGATCACCGGGCCCTTGCAGCGCCAGCAGTGCGGGTAGGGGTGCACGAAGGATGTCTCGGCGACGAGACGGCCACGTGTCTTGAGATCGGCGATGATCTCGGGATTGGCGGCGAACACCTTCTTGCCAGCCCAGGGGCCGGCCTCTTGGGTAAAGCGGCCGTGGGCGTCGACGGGAGAGAGCGCGGGGAAGCCCTCGCGCGTCCCCACCTGGAAGTCTTCCTTTCCGTGTCCGGGCGCGGAGTGGACGATGCCGGTGCCTTCTTCGAGGAGCACGTAGGGCATGCCGTCGACGAAGGGGGACGGGCGGCCCATCGGGTTCTCGAACACGGCGCCCAGGAGCTCTTCCCCCTTGAAGCGCGCGAGCTCGCGCGTCTCGGTCCAGCCCGCGGCCTCGGCGAGCCCGGGCACACGCGCGGCGGCGAGCAGATAACGGCCGCCGTCGGCCTCGACGACCACGTACTCGTGGCGCGGGCCCACCATGAGGAAGAGGTTGGCGGGCAGGGTCCACGGCGTCGTCGTCCAGGCCACGGCGGCGAGGTTCTCGAAGCGGTCGAGCTCGGCCACGCGCGCGCCCGCGGGACCACCCTGGCGACGCTCGCCCCGGCGATGCGGGAAGGCCACGAAGATCGAGGGCGAAGGGTCGTCCTCGTACTCGATCTCGGCCTCGGCGAGCGCGCTCGCGCACGTCGGGCACCAGTGGATCGAGCGCAGGCCGCGATAGATGAAGCCCTTGGCGCTGAGCTCGGCGAACACCTCGATCAGCTCGGCCTCGAAGTCGGAGGCCATGGTGAGATAGGGGTGCTCCCAGTCGCCGATCACGCCCAGGCGGATGAACTCGTCGCGCTGGATCTCGAACCAGTGCTGCGCGTACTCGCGGCAGCGCCGGCGCAGCGTCAGGCGGTCGGGAGACTCCTTGCGCGCGCGGAACTCGCGCGACACCTCGTTCTCGATCGGCATGCCGTGGTTGTCCCAGCCCGGCACGTAGGGCGCGTCTTCGCCGAGCAGGGTGTGGTAGCGCACCACGACGTCCTTCCAGATCTTGTTGGCCGCCGTGCCGAGATGGATGTGGTTGTTGGAGTAGGGCGGGCCGTCGTGGAGCACGTAGCGCGGCTGGCCGGGGCGCTCGCGGCGCAGACGCTCGTAGATCCCGAGCGCCTGCCAGCGGGCCAGCGCTTCGGGCTCGCGCTTGGGCAGCTCGGCGCGCATGGGGAAATCGGTCTTGGGAAGGTGCAGGGTGTCGCGGTAGCGCATCACGTCTCCACGAAAATGGCGGTGGCCTTGGTGGCGCAGAATCGCATGGCGGCGTCCCCCAACGCAAACGGCGCCGGCGGGTGCCGGCGCCGCGTGGGCAGAGCGCGCGAAGAGCCGCTTCCCG
>DATFWU010000009.1:0-13855 GCA_035259005.1 Candidatus Eiseniibacteriota bacterium | reverse complement strand
GAGGGCGCCGATCCGCTGGCGCACCTCCTCGGTCACCACCGCGGACGGGCTCTCCTCGATCAGCTTCTGATTGTTGCGCTGCACCGAGCACTCGCGCTCGCCCAGATGAACCAGGTTGCCGTGCTCGTCGCCCAGGAGCTGGAACTCGATGTGGCGCGGCTTGAGGATGAGCTTCTCGAGATAGACGTCGCCCGAGCCGAAGGCCGCCTCGGCCTCGGCGCGCGCGATGAGATAGCCGGAGCGAAACGACTGCTCGTCGATGGCCGGACGCATGCCGCGCCCGCCGCCGCCGGCCGCCGCCTTGATCATCACCGGATAGCCGATGGCGCGCGCCACCTCGAGCGCTTCTTCCTCGCCCGACACCGTGCCCTCGGAGCCCTCGATGATGGGCAGCCCGGCTTCCTTCATGAGCCGGCGCGCCTGCGACTTGTCACCCATCTTGCGCATGACCTCGGGCGTCGGACCGATGAAGCGGAAACCGGCTTCGTCGCAAGCCTCGGCGAACTGCGGATTCTCGGCCAGGAAGCCGTAGCCCGGATGGATGGCCTGCGCCCCCGTGACCTCGGCGGTGGCCAGGATGCGCGGGATGTTGAGATAGGACGACGCGCTGGGCGGTGGGCCGATGCACACGGCCTCGTCAGCGAGGCGCACGTGCAGCGACTCGCGATCGGCTTCGGAATAGACGGCGACGGTGGAGATGCCGAGCTCGCGGCAGGCGCGCAGGATACGAAGCGCGATCTCGCCGCGGTTGGCGATCAGGACTTTCTTGAACAAGCAGGACCCCAGGACGCGCCCTGGGCGCCAGCCTTGGGCGGGCGGCGCGACGCGGGACCGCGATCGGCGGGCGCGTCCCCTCTCCCCCGGGCGTCTCGGGGGCGGGAACGCGATTCTAGGCGAGGCCTGTTACTCCCTCAACTGCCAGTCGTTGCCACCGCCGAGACCGGTGTTGGAGGGCTTCGTGTTGTGCTCGAGCACGCCGCGATCCACCGGCTGCCAGCGCCGGTCCGAGGTGGCGGTGATGCCGCGCAGGTGGAGCTGGAACTCGCTCGGGTTCGAGCAGTGGCGGAGGGCTTCTTCCTCGGAGATCACGCCGTTGCGAAACAGCGCCATCACCGACTGGTCGAAGGTCTGCATGCCGTACTGGGTCACGCCGTCCTGCATGGCCTGCTTGATCTGGTTCGTCTTGTCCGGATTGAGGATGAGCTCGTAGATGGTCGGCGTGTTGACCAGCACCTCGACGGCGAGCACGCGTCCGCCGCCCACCTTGGGGATGAGGCGCTGGCAGATGATCGCCTTGAGATTGTTGGCGATGCTGCGGCGGATCTCGTCGTGCTGGTGGGGTGGGAAGAAGGAGATCACACGCTGAATCGTCTGCATGCAGTCGGTCGTGTGCAGTGTGGAGAGCACGAGGTGGCCGGTGTCGGAGCCCATGAGCACGGTCTCCATGGTCACCCGGTCGCGGATCTCGCCCACCAGGATCACGTCGGGGTCCTGGCGCAGGATGTGGCGCAAGCCGTCGGCAAAGGTCTCGGTATCGACACCGACTTCGCGCTGATGGATGCACGACATGCGATCGCGGTGGAGGAACTCGATGGGATCCTCGATCGTGATCACGTTCTTCGCCTGCTCGCGGTTCACGGCGTCGACCAAAGCGGCGAGCGTGGTCGACTTTCCGACGCCCGTCGGACCGGTGACCAAGACGAGGCCGCGGGGCTGGAAAGCTTGCTCGCGCACCGACACCGGAAGTCCCAGCGCCTCGAAGGGCGGGATCTCGACCGGGATGGCGCGGAAGGCCATGGCCAAGGTGCCGCGCTGCACGAAGACGTTGGCGCGGAAGCGCGCGACCCCGGGCACGCCGAACGAGAAGTCGACCTCGCGGTGGGTCTTGAACTCGGTCTTCTGACGCTCGGTGAGGATGCTCCCGATCCAGCCTTCGATGTCTTCCTGGCTCGGCGCGCCGTAGCCGTCGATGGAGAAGAGGCTGCCATCGACGCGCACCAAGGGCTCGGCGCCGACCTTGACGTGCAGGTCGGAGCCACGCGTCTCGAGCATCAGTTCGAGCAGGACTCGGAGATCCATCGCGCCTCGCGGGACCCGCGGGCGCGTCCGGCGGCCGCCGGCTAGCCTTGCGGATCGATGAGGAAGAGCGTTTGCCCGTACTCCACCGGTTGACCGTTCTCGACCGAGATCTGTGCCACGCGTCCCCGCACCTCGGCCTCGATCTCGTTCATCAGCTTCATGGCCTCGATGATGCAGACCGTCTGGCCCACATCGACCGAGTCGCCGAGCTCGACGTAGCTGTCCGCGTCGGGCGCCGGAGCACGGTAGAACGTGCCCACCATGGGCGAGACGATCTTCACGTAGCGCTGCTCCGACGCGGCCGGAACCGGCGTGCTCGAGGCCGGAGCGGGTGCGGCGAAGTGCGCCGGCGCCGGTGCTGCGGCCGGTGCCGGAGCGGGCGACGGCATCACGGGTGCGGGTGCCGCATGGTGCGTGTTCGCCGTGATGCGCACGGTGCGGCCGCCCTCGGAGACTTCCAGCTCTCCGATGCCGGTGCGCTTGACGAGCTGGATCAGCTTGCGAATTTCCGCGAGATCCACGGCGCGGCCTACCGGCTCACCCGTTCTACATATCGGCCGGTGCGGGTGTCGACTTTAACGACGTCCCCGGGGCCGATGAACAGCGGCACCTGAACCGTGGCGCCGGTTTCGAGCGTGGCCGATTTGTAGAGGTTGGACACCGTGTTGCCGCGCACGCCCGGCTCGGCGTCGCGGATGGACAGCTCGACGAAGGTGGGAAGCTCCGCGGTGAGCGGGCGGCCTTCGTGCGTGGTCAGGCTGATGACCATGCCTTCCTTGAGGAAGGCTTTCTCGTCGCCGAGCTTCTGGGCGTCGAGCTCGAACTGATCGTAGGTCTCCGTGTTCATGAAGTGGTACGTGTCGCCGGCCGCGTAGAGAAACTGCACCGCTTCTTCGCGGATGTCGGCGTCCTGCACCTTCTCGCCCGCGTTCCACGTGCGGTCGATCACCTGGCCGGTCCGGAGGTTCTTGAGCTTGGTGCGCACGAAGGCGCCGCCCTTGCCGGGCTTCACGTGCTGGAACTCGACGATGCGGAACAGCTGCCCGTCGAGCTCGAGGGCCATGCCGTTCCGAAAATCCTGAGTGGTTGCCATGAGGTTCGAGTCGATCTCCTGGTGGTCAACGATTACCGGGCCGCGCGTCCTTGCACGTAGGCGACGAGCGCGCGCAGCCCCCATTCGTACGATGCCGCCCCGAAGCCCATCACCACGCCGACGGTGGCGGCGCCGGTTCGGGACTCGCGACGAAACTCTTCCCGGCGCCAGAGATTCGAGAGGTGCACTTCGACGGCGGGCAGGCCGACCGCGAGGAGCGCGTCGTAGAGAGCCAGGCTCGTGTGCGTGAGCGCGCCGGGGTTCAGGAGCACGCCCTCGAAGCGCCCGGGTGCGGCGTGCAGCGCGTCGATCAGGGCGCCCTCGTGATTGGACTGCGCGAACTCGACCGCGACTCCGAGGGCTTCCGCGGTGCGCCGGACCCCCGCCTCGATCTCCTGCAGAGTGGCGGTGCCGTAGACATCCGGCTCACGCTGACCCAGAAGATTGAGGTTGGGCCCATCGAGAACCAGGATCCTCATCGTCCCCCGGTAGCCTTGGGCGGCCCGAAACGCTTACGGCTGCGCTCCCAGGCTCGCCAGAGCCCTCGTCACCGTGTCGACACTCAGACTGCGGCGGACCCTAACAACCCCCACCCGGGCCGTCAACACGAAGACCGGCACGCCGGCTCGCGCTTTCTTGTCCAAAGACATGTAGGTCAAGAGCTTGGCGATCGAGACGCGCGGGAACTCGCCGCCCAGTCCCAGCATTTCGAGTAACGCCCACTGGCGCGCTTCCCATGCCTCGCTCCCCACCCCGGTCAGGGTGGCGATGCGGGCCGCGGCTTGAATGCCGTGCGCCACCGCCTCGCCGTGCAGCCAGCGCTTGTAGCCGCCGAGCGCTTCGAGGGCGTGGCCCACGGTGTGACCGTAGTTCAAGACCATGCGCCGGCCGCGTTCTTTCTCGTCGGCCGAGACGATGCGCGCCTTGGCCCGGGCCGCGGCGACGAGGGCGCGCTCCAGGTCGAACCGGCCCTCGAGTCCGCGTAGAAGCGCGGGCTCGATCGTGAACGCCACCTTGGCCACCTCGGCGAGTCCGGCGCGCAGGTGGCGCTCCGGCAGCGTGGCGAGGGTGTCGGTGTCGGCGAGGACGAGACGCGGCGCATGGAAGGCGCCCACGAGATTCTTGCCCGCCGGCAGATCGACCGCCGTCTTGCCGCCGATCGCGGCGTCGGCCTGGGCGAGTGTCGTGGTCGGGACGTGGATGAGCGGCAAGCCACGCAGATAGGTCGCGGCCACGAATCCGGCGAGGTCTCCCACCACGCCGCCGCCCAAGGCGATCACGCCGGTCGAGCGATCGACGCGCAAGTCGGCCAGCTGCTCGTAGAGCCGCCGCGCGCTTTCGAGCGTCTTCGCGGGCTCCCCCGCCGGGGTCACGATGAGCTCGGGCCGCAGGCGCGCCCGCTGCAACGCCGCGAGGGCCCGCGTCGCATGGAGAGCGGCCACGGTCGCACCGCTCACCACCACGACTCTTTCCGACGGCAGCACCGGCCGCACGTGGCGATCCAGCCGCTCGATCCCGCCGCGATCGAATACGACGCGGTAGCGACCGGCTGCGGAGCGAACGGGAATGGTGGTGACGCGCTGGGCGCTCATCCCGAGGCAAGTTGCCCGAGTGAACTTCTCTTGTCTATGGGTTCGACCTGCTAATGCTGCTCCGCCTCGGTGCGCTGCTGGGCGTGGGCGCGAGCAGCGGCGCCGGCCGCCTCCAGGCGCGAGGCCAGCACGCTGTCGGGCGTGGCGGTGAGGGCCACGCGGGCGCGGTGCTCTTTGTCGCTGCGGATCCACAATAGATCGGTGGCGGTGCCGGGACGGAGCGCCATGATGCGGCCCACCAGCTCGTCGGGTGAGTTCACTTGCTGGCCGTCGACGGCCACGACGAGATCGCCGGAGCGAATGCCGGCCTTCCACGCCGGGCCGTTGGGCACGACGTCGGTAATGGTCACGCCGAGAACCGCGGGCGTGGCCGGATGCTCGGGATCGCTCACCAGGCCCTGCTGGATGCTCACGCCGAGGAATCCGCGCGGCACGCCGCCGTAGCGCGCCAGATCGTTCATCAGGGGAACGAGATCGTCGACCGGCACGGCGAAGGCGCTGCCGCGCGCGTTGCCATTGTCGGCGAGACCGTCGGTGGCGTGCACGTCGGCCAGGTTACCGATCAACACCCCGACCAGCCGTCCTTGCTCGTCCACCACCGCGCCGCCCGAGTTGCCGGGATGAACCGGCGTCGTCATCTGGAGGAGCGAGCGCAAGGGCTCGTCGTAGCGCCACGTGAGCCGGCCCGGCTCGTCGCGCACTTCGCGTCCAAACCACTCGGCCACGGCGTAGACGTGCGCACCGACCTGGCCCGACGCGGACGGCGCGCGCGCCATCCCGGGGGCGGCTCCCGGGGCAATCCGCAGAAGCGCCAAGTCGGTCGCCGGATCGAGGCCCTGCAGGTCGGCGGTCGTCTCCCGGCCATCGAAGGTGCGCACGCGGATCTCGATGCAGCCGGCGAGCCCGCTCGCCGTGGTCAGCACGTGGCCGCTGTCATCCATCACCACGCCCGAGGCCACGTGGGCGCGCTGCTTGGCCTGGGGGGCTCCCTCCTGAGGAGCGCGCACGGGGTAGATCGCCATGACGCGCACGATGGAATCATGCGCGTGGCGCAAGGATCCGTTGACCGGGGCGAAAGCGGCGCTCCAGGCCACGGGCGCCAACACCAAGAGGACGACGAGCGAGGCGACAATCCGTCCCGCTTTCGTCCTCGTCGTGCCGCCCATTCGTGCCCTTTCGGCTAGAAGGTGACTTTGGCGGGCTTGCCTTGCACTTCCGTCGGCACGGGGCGCGCCGGGGTGAGACGGCCCTTGCCCGTCTTGTCGAGCCGCACGGGATCGAGCGCGAACTCGACGTCATAGCGATGGTCGAAGAGCGTATCGGAGAGGGCGCTCGAATCCTGCTTGAGCAGCGACGCCTTGGCGGCCCCGAGCGAGCGGGCCATCATCCGTGGATCGGCGACACGGCCGCCCATCGAAGCTTCGGGCGAGGGCTCGGCCGACGTGGCGACCTGCTCGCCCATGGGCGCGTCGTCCCGATCCAGGCTCGGGGCGGGCTCGGGCTCCACCGTCTGTCGGGTCGCGACGCGCGTCGGCTGGTCCGCGTGCTTCTTGGCGATTTCTGACTTCGGCAAGGCAGGAGCCGCGGCGACGGGCAACGACTCCTGCCGCATGGTGGCCGGCGACGGGGTGGCCACCGTGGGAGCCTGAGACGAAGTGTTGTGAGCCTGCCAGTAGGCGACCGCGCCGCCCACGACGACGAGACACGCGGCGGCCGCGAGCGCCGGGCGGAAGCTCGCCCACGACCAGCCGATCGAAAGCACGCGGCCGCGACGCGAGGAAGAAGACTCGACGGCACGAATGCGGCTCCAGACTCCGTCGGCGAAGTCGGCAGCCGCTTCCGCACGCGGCAAGCCCTGCACCGCCTCCATCACGCGCACGAACTCGTCGTAGGCGACGCGGCAGGCGGTACAGGCCGCCATGTGGGACTCGAGCGCTTCGCGCTCGACGAGCGTGAGCTCGTCTTCCCAGGCGGCGGAGAACAGTTGGTCGGCGCGGCGGCAGTTCATGTCAGCTCTTCCCTGCGGAGCATCGGCTCCAGCTTCTTTTTCAACATCAGGCGCGCCCGATTGATACGCGAGCGCACCGTTCCGCCCGGGATGCCCAACACCTGCGCGATCTCCTCATACGCGAGTCCCTCGACGTCCCGGAGCACGAGGGCCAGGCGGTACCGCTCGGGCAGCGTCGTGATCGCTTCGCCGACGATGCCCTGAATCTGCGCCGAGTCCACTTCGGCTTCCCGGTTCCCCTTGGGATCCATGAGCTGAAGACTGGAATCGTGCAGCTGCTCTTGCAGCTCGTCCAGGCTCGACCAGTTGCGGCGCCGCTTGCGGCGGCGAATCTCGTTCTTCGCGAGGTTGGCCGCGATGGTGAAGAGCCAAGTCGAGAACTTCGCCCCGCGCCGGTAGTTCTTGCGATGGAGGTAAACCCGGACGAACACCTCCTGTGAGATGTCGTCGGATGCCTCGCGGTCGTTGAGCAACCGGCTGACGAGGTTCAGCACGCGAGATCGATAGCGGCCCACGAGCTCGGTGAACGCGCGCTCGCTTCCTTCGGCCGCCTCCGCCATCAGGTCCTCGTCGGACAGCGAGACGACCCTGCGGTCTTCGATTCGCGGCTCGGTGCCCATCTAGGGCCCCATTCTACCGGTGGTTACCCCCGCCTTCGCGATCCGGTTCCGTGGCCGGTCGTTCAATGGGGTCGAACCCCGAGCGGGCCCCGCGAGCCGGCTCGGGTGGGGCGGGCGGAGGGTTCTTTGAGGCCTCAGCGGAGCTTCTCCAGCTTGACCCTCAAGGGCCCATTGTCGGGCTTGATCTCGAGCGCCCGGCGGTAGCGCGCCTTGGCTTCCGGGACCAGGTTGAGCGCGACGTAGACGTCGCCCAAGTGCTCGAGAATCGTCGGATCCTCCCCGCTCGCCTGGATCGCCTGCTCCAGCTCGACCCGAGCGGAATCCAGGCTTCCGATCCGATAATACGCCCACCCCAGGCTGTCCATGATGAACCCATTCTCTGGATCCAGCTCGAGGGCCCGCTTGAGCAGCGGCACGGCCTGGTCGGCCTTCTTGTTGTAGTCGGCGTACAGGTAGCCGAGGAAATTGAGCGCCTGGGCGTTGTCGGGCTGGCGTTTCAGCACCTCGTGGATGGCGGTCTCGGCCCCGGTGAAGTCCTTGGCCTTCTCGCGCGCCGAGGCGATGTCGTACCAGGTGGCCGCCGTGTCCGCCCCCTGGACCAGGGCACGCACGAGAAGGCTCTCCGCGCGCGCCGTCTGCCCGGCTTCCGTGTAGGCGCGTCCGATCTCGACGAAGGCGCCCGCGCTGTCGGGCAGGATGGCCAGGCTCCGGCCGAGCGCGGCCACGGCCTCGTTGGTCTTCTCAGCCTGCGAGAGGGCGCTCGCGTAGAGCATCCACGAGCGGTAGTCGTTGGGCGCCGTCACGGTCGTTTTCTTGGCCAGGTCGACCGCCTTCTGTTCTTCCTTGGCGCGACCAAGAAGAGCCACCGAGAAGCTGGCCGCGTTCCAGTCGTTGGGGCGGCGCTTCACCACGTCGAGCGCCAGGTCACGCGCCTTGTCGTTCTGCTGGAGCCGGAGGTAGAGCGTGGCGAGAAGGCGGGCGTCGGAGAGATCGGCGCCCGCGTTGTAAAGACCCTCGGCGTGCGGCACCGCCTCCTGGGCGCGGCCGGTGTCGACGTACGAGTTGATGAGGCGGCGGCGGATCAGGCGATCGTCAGGCCTTTGCTTCAGGTGCTTCTCGAACACCGGAATGGCATCGGCGTGGCGCCCCAGGTCATCGGCCACCCAGCCCCAGGTGAGGGTGATCGGCTCGCTGTCCGGATTCTCCTCGTGCAGGCGGTCGAGGATCGGCATCGCCGACTTCGAATCGCCCATCCGCCCGAGCAGGACGGCCAGGCGAAGCTCGTCGTCGGGGTCGGGATCGCTGTGGCGGAAGGCCAGCTCGTAGCTCTCGCGCGCTTCCTGCAGGCGGTTCAGCCGCTCGTACTGGCGCGCCAGGGCGAGCGAGAAATCGGCGTCCGAAGAGTCGTTCTCGACCGCGGCCTGGAGATCGGGCAGGGCACTCTCGTTGTGGCCGAGCGCCTGGTAGATCGAGGCCCGGAGAAAGCGCAGCCGCGCATCGTTGGGATCGAGCTTCAAGCCGTCCGAGGCGTAACGGATGGCCGACTCGATGTCACCCGCGTGCAGCGCGGCGCGCGACAGCGCGCGCAAGAGAGTCGGCGAGTGGGGATCGATCAGGTAGGCGTGGTGGAGCGCCGCCGAGGCGCCGGCGAAATCGCCGCGTTGCTCCTGGAGCATGCCGCCCAGGAACTGGCTCATGGCCATGTCGCCACCCAGACGCGCCTGATCGCTCTCGATCACATCGACCGGCCGGACGGCGCGCGGCCGGCTCGGCGTCTTGGTCTCGGCCGCGGCCGACCCGCCAAGCCACCCCATGACGAAAAGCGCCGGAAGGATCCGGCGCCCCCAACCCCCAATCCAGCCGCGATGCATGGTTCGAACTCCCGCTTTCACGGGGCGATCCTAGCATGCGCCTCGCACGCCGGGGAGTCACCCACGGTGCTCCCTTGCGTTTCCCTCACGCGCGCGGATCGAGCGCGTCGGAAAGCCCGTCGCCCACGAGATTGAAGCCCAGAACGGAGAGCAGAATGGCGAGTCCGGGCGCGGTCAGGGCCCACGGGGCGTCGAGCAGGAGCTCGCGGCTTTGCGAGAGCATCGCCCCCCACTCCGGTGTCGGGGGCTGAGCGCCGAGCCCGAGGAACGACAGCCCGGCCGCGTCGAGCACGGCGGTGGCCAGGCCGAGGCTCGTCTGGACGAGGATCGGACCCACGCAGTTGGGCAGCACCGAGCGCAGGATGAGCCACGCGTCCCCCGCGCCGAGCGCGCGCGCCGCCGTCACGTACTCCAACGATTTCACCTGCAGGACGACGCCGCGCACCAGGCGCGCGTAAACCGGAATCCCGGTGATGCCGACGGCCACCATGGCGTTGGTGAGGCTCGGCCCGAGCACGGCGACCACGGCGATGGCGAGGAGGATGGAAGGAAACGCGAGCACGACGTCCATGAGCCGCATGACGAGAAGGTCGATGGTGCCGCCGTAGAAGCCCGACACCAGACCAACCGTCCCGCCGACGAAGAGCGAGATGGCCACCGCGACGAGCCCGACGCGCAGCGAGATGCGCGCGCCGTAGAGCACGCGGGAGAGCACGTCGCGGCCGAAGTCGTCGGTGCCCATGAGATTCGTGTGCGAGGGCGGCTCGAGGCGGAGCGCCAGGTTCTGGCTCAAAGGATCGTGGGGCGCGACCACAGGGGCGGCGATCGCCATGGCGATGAAGAGGGCGATGAGGATCAATCCCACGATCGCGCCGCGATGGCGCAGCCCCTTGCGAAGCCCGGGATGCCACTCGGCGAAGCGCACGGCGTCCGCTCGCCCTAGCTCTCATCCGGCGTGAGCCGGATGCGCGGGTCGATGAAGGCGTAGAGCACGTCGACCACGAGGTTCACGATCACGAACACCAGCGCCACCAGCATGACCCCGCCCTGCACGGCGCGAAAGTCGCGCGCCTGCACGGAGAGCAGGAGCCAGCGGCCCAGGCCCGGCCAGGCGAAGATGGTCTCCGTAATGATGGCGCCGCCCAGCAGGTAGCCGAACTGAAGACCGATCACGGTGAGCACGGGAATGAACGCGTTCTTGAGCACGTGCTTGGCGAGCACGACACGCTCGGCCAGCCCCTTGGCCCACGCCGTGCGCACGAAATCGAGGCGCAACACCTCGAGCACCGACGAGCGCGTGATGCGCGAGATGACGGAGAGCGGAATCGTGCCCAGAGCGAGCGCCGGGAGCACCAGGTGCTTGAGCGCGTCCACGAACGAGTCGAGGCGGCCGGCGAGCAACGTGTCGACGGTGAGAAGACCGGTCACCGCGGGCACGGCGAGAGCGGCGTCGGCGCGGCCCTCGAGCGGAAACCATCCCATGCCGACCGAGAGCCAGAGCAGGAGCAAGAGCCCGAGCCAGAAGATGGGCAGCGACACCCCGACCAGCGAGCCCGTCATGACCATGGCGTCGAGCCAGCCGCCGCGCCGGCGCGCCGCCAGCACGCCGAGCGGCACGCCGAGACCGACCGCGATCAGCATGGCCGCGAGGGCCAGCTCGAAGGTGGCCGGAAAGCGGTGCGCGATCTCGACCGACACCTTCTCGCGCGTCTTGATCGAGCGGCCGAGGTCGCCTTCGAGCGCGCTCGTGAGGAAGATCCAGTACTGGACCGGAAGCGGGCGGTCGAGGCCCATCTCGTGGCGCAGCTCGGCCACGGCGCGGGCGTTGGCGCGCTCGCCCAGCATGACGGCCGCGGGATCGCCGGGCACGAGATGGATGAGCGAGAACGCCAGCACCGACACGCCGAGGAGCGTCGGCACGAGGAGGGCGATGCGACGGCCGAGATAGCCGACCACGAAGCGAGCGGCGGCGCGCCGCTAGGAAGAGGGTTCCACCCACACCCCGCGCAGACGCAGCTTGGAGGTGGGGTGGAGCACGAGACCGTGCACCGTCTTCTTCGTCGCGCTCAGGAGATCCATGTGGGCGAGCGGCACCCACGGCAGGTCGGCGTGCACGATCTCCTGCGCCTTGTCGTAGAGCTCGGTGCGCGTGGCAGCGTCGGAGGAGGTCTGTCCGCGGACCAGGACGTCGTGCAGCGCGTCACTCCGGTAGTTCGAATAATTCTGCGCCGGGATGCGCGCCGCCTCCTTGTCGAGCAGCACGTAGAGGAAGTTGTCCGGGTCGCCGTTGTCCCCCTGCCAGCCGATGATGCATGCCTGATGCTTCAAGTGCTGGATGTAGTCGAGGTACGAGCCCCATTCCATGGTGCGGATGTCGGCCTCGAGACCCACGGCGTGCAGGTTGGCTTGGATCGCCTCGGCCACCTTGAGCGGCTCGGGCATGTAGGGGCGCGACGCCGACATCACGTGCAGCGTGAAGTGCGTTCCCGGGGCCACGCCCGCCTGGGCGAGCAGCGCCTTCGCCTTGACGGGATCGTAGCCGTAGTCCGAGATGGCCTTGTCGTAGCCCCACATGCTGGGCGGAATGGGATTCACGGCCGGCGTGCCGAACCCCATGTAGAGGCCGTCCACGAGCGACTTCTTGTCGATCGCATAGTTCATCGCCTGGCGCACTTCGAGCTTGTCGAAGGGCTTCATGTCCATGCGCATGGCGAGGTAGGCCACGTTCATGCCCGGGATGCGATAGAGCTCGAGCCCGGCGCTCGACTGGATGCGCCTGGCCTCGAGCGGCGAGATGCCGTCCATGCCCTGCACGTCGCCCTTCTGCAGCGCCAGCAGGCGCACCGTGTTCTCGGGAATGCTCTTGAACACGACGCGGTCCAGGTACGGCTTCTTGCCCCAGTAGTCGGGGTTCTTCTCGAGAACGATGCGGTCGTCCTTCACCCACTCCACGAAGCGGAACGGTCCGGTGCCGACCGGGTGCTTGAAGTAATCGTCGCGGTCCTTGGCCACCGCGGTCGGGCTCACGATCATGGCAAAGTCCATCGCCAGGTTGGCGAGGAAGGGCGCGTTCGGTCGCTTGAGCCGGAAGATCACCGTGGAATCGTTGGCGGCCTGGATCTGATCGACGATGTCGTCCATGGACATGGACGACCAGTACGTGTACGGGCCGCCAACCGAGTGGAAGGGATGGGCCGGCGTCTTGTTGCGCTGGCGGTCGAGCGAGAACACGACGGCGGCGGCGTTGAACGGCGTGCCGTCGTGGAAGCGAACGCCCTGGCGCAGATGGAAGGTGTAGGTCTTGCCGTCGGGCGAGATCTCCCACGTGGTCGCCAGCTCGGGCACCACCTGCGTGGTCCTCTCGTCGTAGGCGACCAGGTTCTCGTAGATGTTGTCGCAGACCTTGTAGCTCTCGCCGTCGGTCTCGTGCCCGGGATCGAGACCAACGGCGTCGGAGCCGCGACCCCAGACCAGGGTTCCGCCCTGGATGGGCTCGGAGGCGATGCGCCCGCCTCCCTTGCCGCTGGCCGCGCCGCCGCAGCCGCCGGCCAGAAGGAAAAGAAGAGCGAGCCCCAGCCCTTGCCAGCGCGTCAATCGACCCTCCTCACGCGGTGTGCTCTCGGTCTTGCTCCTCGTCGCCCTCGTGGCGCGGCGTGGGCCCGCCGGGGCCGCTCTCGGCCACGCGATAGCGATCGCTGGGCGCGCCCGGAGGCGAAGCCCCGACCGACTCGAGAATGTGCACCTCGAGGCGCGGCAGATCGGCCTCGAGCCAGGCGTCCGAGCCGCCGATGGGTCCGTGACGGGTCGGCGTCGCCACCGGCACGTCGGCCACGGCCGGGGTTCCCACCGAAGGCGGCGGAGCAGCGGCCGGGTCGCGCCTCGCGCCGCGCAGGTTCGGCTTGCCCTTGCGGCCGAACGCGGGGGCTTGGGCCGAGGCCGCCTCGGGCTCGACCGCGCTCACGCGCTCGAAAGAACGTGGCTCGCTGGCCGCCACGACCGCCACCGGCTCGCTCTCCGGCCGCTCCTCGCGCGGACGCGCCTCGCGCTCTTCGCGGCCCTCACGCCCGGAGCGCACTCCCCGTTCGCGATCCCGTCCGCCACGGCGGCCGCGGCCGCGCGGGCGGCGCTCCGATCGATCCTCGCGGCCCACCGCCTCGGCCTCTTCGCGGGTGCGCTCGAAGCGCGGGGCCATCTCCTCGCGCGCGGGCTCCTCGCGGGGCGGACGCTCTTCGCGGGGCGGACGCTCTTCGCGGGGAGGGCGCTCCTCGCGCGCCGGGCGCTCTTCGCGCAGTCGCGACGACGCGAAGCGCTCCTCGCGGGCAGGGCGCTCCTCGCGCATGCGCGAGGTGGCGAAGCGCTCTTCCCGCGGCTCCTCCCGGCGTTCCTCGCGACGCTCCTCGCGACGCTCTTCGCGGCGCTCGATCCGCATCTCGGGCCGGCGCTCCTCACGACGCTCCTCACGACGATCTTCGCGCCGCTCGCGGCGCTCCTCGCGCGTCTCCGAGCGCCGGTCGTCGCGCCGTTCCTCGCGTGCGCTGCGCTCGGGAAGGGCCACACGCGCGGCCGGCTCACCCCGGCTCTCGCTCGCGGCC
>DATFWU010000008.1:0-17204 GCA_035259005.1 Candidatus Eiseniibacteriota bacterium | reverse complement strand
GTAGGTCTCGGCGCGCACCCAGGCGCGGCCCGACGCGTCTTCGGCCACGGCGATGTACGCCGGCACGCCGCGGCCCGCCTCGAACTCCTCGGCCAGGACGCGGCCGGGCGCGGTGGGCGAGACGAGCACGACGTCGACGCCAGGCTTCCACGCGTTCTTCCCGTAGAGGATGGAGTAGCCGTGCGCGAAGACGATGGCCGAGCCAGCGCGCAAGCCGGGCGCCAGCTGATCGCGGTAGACCAAGGGAAACGCGAAATCGGGAAGCAGCGCGGCGATGAACTCCGCGCCCTGGATGGCCTCGCCCGGGATCTTCACCTCGAAGCCGTCGGCGCGCGCGCGATCGGCGCTGGCGCCGGGCCGCGCTCCCACCACGACCGACCAGCCGGAGCCGCGCAAGCACTTGGCCTGCGCGGCTCCCTGGTTGCCGTAGCCGATGACCGCTGCGCGCGGCGCTGTGGTCAAATCACCTTCGGCGTCAGCGGGACTTCTTCTTGGCGGCCGGGGGCGCGGTGGGCGTCTGGGCCACGGCCACGGCGTTCCAATTCGCCGCCGTCACCTGCGCTCCCTTGCTGAACAGGATCGCCTGCTTCTTCCCGTTCCAGAGCCAAGCCTCGACCGGATAGTCGCCCATGGTCAGCGTGCGAATCTCGTCCGGCGGTCCCATCTCCTTGAATTTCTTGGCCACGGTGGAAGTGGCGCCGAGCGTCGTTGCTTCTTTCTGCGCGAAGCCGGCCACGTCGTCCACCTTCTGTCCTTCCTTGAGCGCGCGCGCCACCAGCGTGTGCGCCGCCGCCGCGTCGTCGACTTTGAGATCGCGATAGGCCTGCGCCAGGAAGTTGTGGTACTCGGCCGCCACGCTGTCCTCGGTCGTGGCCGCGAGCGCTTCTTGCGAGGCCTTGGCCGCCGCCGCCGCGTCGCCAGCCTGGAGCGAGGCGATGATGTAATTGTAGGTGCCGTCCTTGTCGGCCGGATTGATCGAGTGGTAGATGCCGAAATTCTTCGACGACTGCGTGAACGCCGCCTTGGCCTCGTCCTTCTTTCCGTCCTTGTCGAGCTTGCTGCCCTGCTCGAAGTAGATCTGACCGAGCTGCAGCGCCGCCTTGTCGTCCTTGGGATTGGCGGCCAGCGCCTTCTCCCAAGGTGCTGCGGCCGCGGCGTAATCGCCGCTCGCCTGCGCCTGCTGGGCCATGCCGACGCCGACCTGCATCTTGCGCTGCAAGAGGCAGGAGTCGTTGGGAGCCTTGCTCAATCCATCGTTCACCGCTTGGAGCGCGTCCTGGGTCTTGCCGGCGTTGGCCAGGAAGGCGGCGAGATTGCAGTAGCCCTTGGGATTGTTCGGATCCTCGGCCACCGCCTTCTTCATGGCGTCGGCCGCGGGAAGGAAGGCGGACGGATCGGCGTTCTTGCCGTCGGCCGGCATCGCCTTCTGGTATTCCTTGATGGCCGCGTTGAAGTAGCTGATCCAGTAGTGCTCCTGGTTCGCCTTCATGCGCTCGATGAGCTTCTTGTACTTGTCGGCATCCTTGGTGTTGGCGAGCGCGATGCCCTTGGCGAACGCCTGGCCCGACTGCTCGGCGCTGTCCAGCTCGGCGTAAGCAACGCCCAGATAGTCGTACGACTCGACGTCGCCCGGATCCTCGCTGATGCATTGATTGAGCTGCGCCACCGCCTTGCCGTAGATGCGGTGCGCGTCCTCGATGTTCCCCTTGGCGAATTCCTGCTGGCCCTGCACGACGTACTGAATGCCGCCGGCGCAGTGAAAATTGCGCGCCTCGGCGCGCGGCACCGCCACGGCGGCGACGAACACGGCCGCGGCCACCCACGATTTCACCTTCAAAGCTCCATCCCCCTTTCGGTCGGGACGTCGACTTCGAGCCCGCCCCTCCCTCGTACCCCGCAATCGGCGTGCCGGGAGCCTCGCGCTGGAAGCAGGCGTGGCGCGGAGTCGGGCATGCACGGCTTTCTCTCGCGCCAAGGCGATGTGACACCCACGGTTCCGACTCTAGGCGGGGGGTGAAGAATCGGTCAAGGCCGAGCCCGAGCGCTGGGTGAGCGCGCGCCGTGCCGGGCGCCAGCGCTGGCACGGCGACACCCTGTGGCGAACCTGCCCAGAACCCGGATTCAAAGGACGTCTTGCGGATCGACGTCCACGGCAACACGCACACTCGCCTGCGACTTCTCGCGCTCGATCGTTTCCCAGAGCCGGACGGCGCACGCGAGAAGCTGCCGGCGGTTGCGCGCGCGCAGCGTGACGTGCCAGCGATAACGGCCGCGCAGTCGCATGAGCACGTGCGGCGCGGGCCCCAAGACTTCGACGTCCGGACACTCGCTCGCTTGCGCGCGCGCCCACTCGCCGATCTTTTCGATGGCTTCCGTCACACGATCCTCGCGCGGGCTCGAGGCGAGAAAGGAAACCAGCCGCGTGGCCGGCGGATAGCCCGCGGCCTCGCGCACGGCGAGCTCGCTCTCGGCAAAGCCCGCATCATCGTGCCGGCTCGCGGCCACGAGCGCGGGATGCTCGGGGTGGCGCGTCTGCAAGACGACGTGTCCCGGACGATCGCCGCGCCCGGCCCGCCCCGCCACCTGCGTGAGCAGCTGAAAGGTTCGCTCCGAGGCGCGAAAGTCGGGCACGGTGAGCGACGTGTCCGCGTTCAGCACGCCGACCAGCGTGACGCCGGGGAAATCGTGCCCCTTGGCCACGAGCTGCGTGCCGAGCAGGATGCCGGGCTCGCCGCTCGCGAAGCCCTCGAGCACGCTCTGCGTGTGGCCCCGGGTGCGCGCGCTGTCGGAGTCGAGCCGGTGCACCGGCGTGGCCGGAAAGAGCTGAGCGAGCTCGCGCTCGATCCGCTGCGTGCCGGCGATCTTGTAGCGGAAGAACGGGTGAGCGCACGCCGGACACGAAGGACGCGCCGCTTCCGTGTGCTCGCAGTAGTGACAGAGAAAGAGCCCGCGCGTGGAGTGGAAGGTGAGCGACACGTCGCAGTGCGGGCAGCGCGCGGCAAAGCCGCAGGCGTCGCACTCGACCACGCGCGAGTGGCCGCGCCGGTTGAGAAAGAGAAGCACCTGCTCGTGACGCGCGAGCGCCGCTTCGACCAGGGCGGCGAGCCGGGGCGAAAGCAGAGCCGGCCCGGCCACCACTTTGACGGGCGCCGCCGTGGCCAGGGCCACCGTACCGCCTTCCTCGCGGCGCCTGTCCGTCGCCGGCCCGCGCTCGCCGTGGCCGAGATCCACGATCTCGACCGTGGGCAAGGGTCTCTTGTCGACGCGCTCGGGCAGGGACAAGCTCACGTACTTGCCGCGACGAGCGTTTTCGTACGACTCGAGCGAGGGCGTCGCCGAGCCCAAGAGACAAGGCGCGCCGGAGAGCCGTGCCCGCATCACCGCCACGTCGCGGCCGTGATAGCGAAGCTGCTCGGACTGCTTGTAGGCCGGCTCGTGCTCCTCGTCCACGATCACGAGCCCGAGCGCCGGCAGGGGCGCGAACACGGCCGAGCGCGCGCCGATCACGAGATCGAGCGCGCCCAAGCGCGCCCGCTCCCAGGTGGCGCGCCTCTCCCCTACTCCCAGATAGGAGTGCAAGACCCCCACCCGCGCCCCGAAGCGGCGCCGGGCTTCGGCGACCACGCCATGGGCGAGCGCCACTTCGGGCACGAGCAGGAGCGATTGCTTGGACACGGCGCGCGCGGCGAGCACGGCCTGCAGGTAGACCTCGGTCTTGCCGCTTCCGGTCACGCCGTGCAGGAGAAAGGTCTCGAATCGCGGCTCGGCGATGGCGCTCTTCACGGCCGAGAGCGCGTGCGCCTGCGCGGCGGTGAGCGTGAAGCGCGACGGCAGCGCGGCGGGCGCGGGCAGGGTCCCTTCTTCCGCGGCGCGCTTGCGCGAGCGCGAGCCTGCCAGGCCGGCGAGCCCCCCCGGCAGCTCGGCGGCGAGCGCCTCGCCCAGGGAGCACAAGTAGTAGCCGGCCACCCAGGCGGCGAGCTCCAAGCCGCGCGAGTCGATCACCGGATCGGCGGAGAGCACGCGGGCGAGCGGCTTGACCCGCTCGGGATCGTGGTCCGTCTCGGCCGTCATCTGGACCACGATGCCGCGCTTCTCGCGCGCGCCGAAGGGAGCGGTCACAGAGACGCCGGGCACGCACGTCTCGGCCCACTCCGGCGGCACCGCGTAGACGAACGTGCGGCGGACGGGAATGGGAAAGGCGACGTGGGCGAACACACTTCCTCCAGGACGGGAGCGAATCGGGCGGACGATCTCAGAATAGAGGGAAGGTAAGACGAGAAAGGAAAACAAGCGAGGCCGCGGGCGCGGCCGCGAATCAGGACTGCCTAGGAAGGACCGGTGGCGAGGAAGCCTCCTCGGCTCGGCCGCTCCCTAGGCGCGCGCGACGTCCTGACGAGAGGTCTGGCCGAGAATGGCGTTGATGCGCTCGACCAGCTTGCGCGGACTGAACGGCTTGGTGATGTAATCGTCGGCGCCGACTTCGAAGCCGACCTTCTGATCGACGTTACGACCCTTCGCCGAGAGCAGGATCACCGGGATGTCCTTGGTCTCCGGGTTGCTCTTGAGCGCCTTGCAGGTCTCGTAGCCGTCGAGCTTCGGCATCATGATGTCGAGCACGATCAAGTCCGGCTTGTCCTGCGCCACCTTGGCCAGCGCCTGCTCCCCGTCGAGAGCGGTCATCACCTCGTATCCCTCGATGCCCAGGCTGAAGTCGAGGATGTGGACGATGTAGATCTCGTCGTCCACCACGAGAATCTTTCCCTTGGCCACTTGTTTCACCTCCTCGCACGGATTCGACGAATCCTTCGTCTTCGCGCGCTTCCTACGCCGCTTTGGGCCTCGCCGTCTTCGGCGGGCTCAGTCGGCCCTCCTTCTCCAGCACGTCCACCAGCGCTTCGACGACACGTGGGTCGAAACGCTGGCCACCCAGACGTCTCAGATCCTCGACCGCCTCCTCCACGCTCACGCCCGGGCGCCCCACGCGGCCGAGGAGCAGGCTCTCGAAGCGATCCACCACCGCCAGCACGCGGGCGCCGACCGGAATCCGGTGCCCTTGCAGGCCCTTCGGGTAGCCGCCCCCGTTCATCCACTCGTGGTGGGCGAGGATGGTGTCCCGGATGCCCTGATCGCATTCCAGCGGCGCGAGAATCTCGAGCGCCATCTCGGGATGTCGCCGGTAGCGCGCTTCGTCTTCCGGCTCCGCTCCCGGCTCCTGCCGGTCCAGCTCGCGCTCCAGCCGCTCGGCGAGCACGCCGGCCGGCGCCGAGGCAATCTTCTGGACCGCGTCGGCCTCGCTCACCGGACCGGCCTCGTCGGCGACCGGAGCTTCCGGACGCGAGAGGGCCAGATCGGCAAGCAAGGACGCGAGCTCGACCCGGGCCGCGTCCAGAGCGCCGAGCCCCAGCGTGTGCGCGACCGCGCTCGCGTAGCGGACCCGCTCGAGACCGCTCGTGCGGTCGCGGCGCAAGTGGACGAGCACGCTTTTCAGCGTCTCGGCCGCCATCACCGTCTCGGCTTCCCCCTGGCGCATCCGCTCGACCCGAGCAAGCACAGTGCCGACTTGCTCGGCGAGCTGGCCCAAGAGGGCGAGAGCGGCTCCCTCGCAACGCTCGGAGGGCGCCGTAATCCCGTTATCGGCAGCGCTTTCGCCCTCTGAAGGAGGCGCGAAAGAAATCACCAGGGCGCCGGCGATCCGCTCCCCCACGCGGAGCGGAGCGGCAAGAACCTTGCCCTTCCGGTAAGGCTCCCGCCGATGGCACAGGAAGTGAGCATCCTGCTCGGCGTCCTCCAGGCAGACCGACTCGCCGGTCAGGAAGACGTGCCCGGCAATGCCCTCTCCGGCCCTGAGGCGAAGGCCGCGCATCTCCTCTTTTCCGATGCCGGCGCTGGCCACCGGCACCAGGTCACCGTCCGCCTGGGCGATCAGCAAGGTGACGCAGGGCGCTTCGAGAACCTGGGCCGTCATCTCGACCGCCAGCGCGAGCGCTTGATCGGTGCCCTCGCGGCGCTTGGACGACGACGCCCACACCTCGGCGCGCACCGGCGGAGCGAGCGGCAGGATCACGCTGAAGCACGATCCTTGCCCGGGGCGGCTCGCCACCGAGATGTGCCCCCCGTGCCACTCGGCGACCGACTTGCAGATGGCGAGGCCGAGACCCGTGCCGCCGTAGTGGCGCGACGCTCCGCCGTCCACCTGATAGAAGCGCTCGAAGATGCGCTCGCGCTCCTCGGCCGCGATGCCAATGCCCGTGTCCTTCACCCACAAGCGAAACGCCTGGTCCTCGTGGGCCACGCCGATCGTCACCTTGCCGTCCTTGGGCGTGAACTTGACCGCGTTGCCGCCGAGCTGGAGCAAGAGCTGCTTCAAGAGCTCGCGATCGGCCTTGAGGCTCGCGGGCTGGGGCGGAAGCTCGGTCGAGAGCTTGACGCCCTTGGTGCGCGCGGCCGGCGCCAAGAGGCGCGCGCACTCCTCGATCAAACGCGAGAGGTCGATCTCGGCGGCCTGCGGACCGGATCCGGACTCGAGCGCCGAGAACGAGAGCACGGAGTCGATGAGCGCTTCGAGCCTGGCGCTCTCCTCGGAGAGCACGGCGAGCGAGCGGTTCCAGGCCTCGGGATCGCCGCCGTCGGAGCCATAGGGGCTCGCGTCCTTCAAGCTGTCGGTGTAGGCGCGGATCGAGGTGAGCGGCGTGCGCAGCTCGTGCGAGATGGCAGACAGGAAGTTCGACTTGAGACGCGTCAGCTCACCCAGGCGCAGGTTGGCCTGCTCGAGCCGGTTCGAATGCTCCTCGAGCGACTGGTAGAGGCGCGCGTTCTCGAGTGCCACGACCACGTGGTTGGCGAACACCTCGAGCAGCTCGATGGTCTCGCGCGAGGGCACCAGGCGATCCACGGGATCGTCGACCGAAAGATAGCCGACGATCTCGCCGCTCTTCTGGTAAAGCGGCACGAACAGCACGTCATCCTCGTGCCACTCCCAGGGCTCGCGCTTGCCCAGGCTCGGCCGCACGCCCTCGGGCAGGCGGCGCGAGAAGGATGTGGTGTGGCTGATGAAGTACGAGCGTCCGACCCGGAACTCGTCGGAGAGCCAGGACAAGAAGGTGTCGAGGGAGATCTGCTCGCTCTCGAGCTTGGCGATGGCCTCGACCGGCATGCCGGCGAAGGCGCGCGCCCGGAGCTGCTTGGTGGGCGCGTCGAGCACGCGCAGGAGCACGACGCGGAAGCCGAGCGTGGCCTGCACGGCGCGCACGATGCCGGTGAGCAGCGTGTCCAGTTCGAGCGTCGAGTTGAGCTGCGTCACCACCTCGAGCAGGCGGTGGAGCTTCTCCATGCGCGCCTTGCCGGCCTCGACCTGCGAGAAGTAGAGGCGCGACAGCCGCTCGCGCATGAGCTCGAGCTCGCGCACGCGGCGGCGCAGCTGCTCGATCTCGTTCCACGTGACCTTGGACGAGCCGCGCATGCCGCGCGGGCGGGCGGAGCGCGCCATGGCTAGGCGGCCTCCCGCCGGCTGCGACCCGCCCGGCGCTCGCCGACTTCGTCGGCCAGGAGATCGGTGACCGCGGCCTGGACGCGCGGATCGAGCCGGCTGCCCGAGAGCCGCTCCATCTCCTCGAGGGCGAACGCGGCGGGGACGGCCTGGCGATGCGGGCTCCCGTGCGTGAGATCGTGCAGCAGGTCGACGGCGGAGAGGATGCGCGCGCCCAGTGGGATGGCTTCTCCCGCGAGGCCGCGCGGCACGCCCTTGCCGTCCCAGCGCTCGCTGCGCCCGAGCAGGATGTCGCGGACCGAGCCCAAGACCGGGGCGCGCCCGTCGCGCTTGCGCGAAGGCTTGGCCTCGGTCTCGGCCTCGACGCTTTCCAGATCGACGCCGCCGGCCAGGCGCGAGAGCAGGCGCGCCTCCTCGGCGTTCGCCCCCAGGCGGCGGGCCAGACCGTAGGCGACCGCGCCCGCGGGGCGCTGGCCGAGCGCCAGGTCCTCGCGCAAGTGGATGGAAGCGCGCAGCGCGGCCATGGTCTCGGCCGGCGACTCGGGCGACTCCGGAAACGCCAGCGAGCGCTCCACGGCCGAGCAGACGCGGTCCACGAGATTGGCGAGCAGCGCCAGATCGGCTTCGCCGAAGGCCTCGCGCGAGCGCTTGTTGTTCACGTTGATGACACCGATCGAGCGCCCGGCCACGATGAGCGGCACGCAGATGAGCGACTTGGTCGAGTACTGGGGATGGTTCGGGCGGCGGAAGCGCGGATCGGTCTCGATGTCGTTCACGAGCACCGGCGCGGCCTGCGCCAGGGCCTGGCCGCCTACGCCACCGCGGAAGCCGACGCGGCGCTTGAGCGCGCTCTCGTCCAAGCCCAGGGCGGCGGCCATCTTGAGATCGCCGCGCTGGGGATCCACGAGCATGAGGGAGACGATCTGCGCTTCCAGCGCCTCGCTCGCCAGGGCGACGGCGTCGTCGAGCAGGCGCAGACAATCGCGGCGCTCCCACAGCTCGGCCGCCAGCTGGCACGCCTCGTCGGGGGCGCGCTGCACGCGCGGCAGGGTCACGGTGAACACGCTGCCGCCGCCGACGCGCGGCGTCACCACGATGCGTCCGCCGTGCAGCTCCGTGATGTTGCGCGCGATGGCGAGCCCCAAGCCCGAGCCCGGCACGCGGCGTCCCTCCTGCTCCACGCGATAGAAACGCTCGAAGATGCGCTCGGCCTGGTCTTCGGGGATGCCGGGGCCACGGTCCATCACCTCGAGTCGCCAACCTTCCTCATCGCCCGACACCACGACCTCGACCTGGCCCGGCTCGGGCGAGAACTTGATCGCGTTGCTCACCAGGTTCAGGCACAGCTGTTTCAGAAGATCGAGATCGCCTTCCACGGTGCCGAAGGTCTCGGGCACGTGCGCCGACACTTCCACCTTCCGGCGCTTGCCCTCGGGCGCCATGGTGAGGAGCGCGTCGGTCACCAGGTCCTCGGGCTTGAGCGTCGTGAGGTGGAAGGATTTCTGGCCCGACTCGAGACGCGAGTAGTCGAGCGCGTTCATGAGCAGGCGGCCGAGGCGGTCGCACTCCTCGTTGATGATCTCGAGGAAGGGCGCGCGCGACTCCCACTCGTCGGCGGGCGCGTCGATCAGGGTCTCGGCGTAGGCCTTGATGCAGGTGAGCGGGGTGCGCATCTCGTGCGCCACCACCGAGAGCATCTGGCCGAGCAGGCCCTCGCCTTCCTCGGCCCGCGCCTCGAGGCGCTGCGCGGCGAGCGCGCGCTCGGCCAGGAAGCGGTCGGAGCGCGAGCGCTCGAGGCCGAGCGCCAGCGCGTCGGCCAGCAGATGCGCGGCCAGACGGTCGGCGGCCGTGAAGGCCTTGGACCCACCGAACGTGGCCACCCAGACCCCGTCCAGCGTGCCGCGCGCGCGGAGCGGCATGCAGAAGAAAGCTCCCGCGCGCTTGCCGCCCAGCGAATGCTCGAGCGCGGGGAGATCGGCCGAAGGCGCAGCCACGAAGAGAGGCTCCTCGCTGCGCAGCGTCGATTCGAGGGCGGCATTCGGCATCGGCAGGAACGCTTCGCCCGGACCCGCGCGCCCGGCGTCCCACGGGCGCACGGCGCCGGTCCGCTCTTCGATCAGAAATACGTGGCTTTCCTTGGCGTGGAGCGTCGAGCGCACCGCGGCGGCCACGGTGTCGACGAGAGCGCCCAAGTCCGGCGACGTGCGCAGGACGAACAGCGCCTCAGCGAGGCGCGCCAGGACGGAATCGCCGTTGGCCTTGCCATTCGGGGAAGGACGCTGCCCGCGGCGGGCCGGCATCAGGCCGCCGCTTGCTGGGACGAGGAAGCGTTGCGGCGGCGCCGCTCGGACACGACGACGCTGCCCTGCGTCCCCTTGCCCAGGGTCTTGAGCTCGGTGAGCGCGTCGTCGAGCTGCGCCAGGTGCATCCCCTCGACGTCCGTGTTCGAGGCCAGGGCGATGGTCACGCCCATGAGCGGGAAGTTCTCGAACTCGTGGCGGCGGTTGCGCACGCGCACGAAGCCCTGCTTGCGATCGTCTTCGTCGTAGAGCTTGGGCAGCTCGCGCTCGAGCGTTTCCTTGATGCGCTCGGCCAGAGCCTCGCCGCGCTCGGGCGCGCACAGGACGACGAAGTCGTCGCCACCGATGTGGCCGACGAAATTGTCCTCGTGGGCGTCCTCGTCGACCACGCGCGTCAGGATCTCGGCCACCTTCGAGATGGCGACGTCGCCGCGCGTGAAGCCGTAGCGGTCGTTGTAGGCCTTGAAGTAGTCGATGTCGAGGACCATCTGGGAGAAGTTCTTGCCCTGGTCGGCGCGGCGCTGGCGCTCGGCCAGCACACTCACGCCACCGGGCAGGCCGGTGAGCGGATTCACCGCCTTCTGCGTCTTCGCCCACTCGAGATGGTTGTGCACCCGTGTGACCAGCTCGCGCTTGTTCCAGGGCTTGAGCACGTAGTCGTTGGCGCCGCCCTGCAGACCCTCGAGCTTGTCCTCTTCCGTGCCCTTGGCGGTGAGCAGGATCACCGGGATGTGGCGCGTGCGATAGTGAGAGCGCAGACGCTTGCACACCTCGTAGCCGTCCATCCCCGGCATCATGACGTCGAGCAGGACGACGTCCGGCACCGAGGCGCGCGCCGCTTCCAGCGCCTCCGGCCCGTCGGACGCCTTGAGAACCTGGTAGCCCTCGCGCGAGAACGTCATCTCGAGCGCGTCACGCAGGCTCTGCTCGTCGTCGACGATGAGGACGGTCCGACTCGGCTTGCTCTCGCTCACAGTTGCCCCCGCGATCTCCCGTCCGCCGGTGACCGATGAAGGTCCGGACGACGGAGATTCCAAGGCGAGCCAAGCGCAAGTTGCGTGCCAGGGAGCACAAGCGCCAGCGGGTTCAAGTTGGCTTGTGCGATAGACTTTCGGCCCCGTGGCCTAGCAACGACGTGCACGCGTCCGCAGACCAGAAGGGCCACTGGAGACCCTCGAGGACTTGGTGCATGTGCGTTGCACGACGCACGCGCGACCCCCTCGCGCGTGCGAATCGCATGCTAGCTAGAGCGCGCGCTCGAGCGCCGGAAGCGCGAAGCCCATCTCTTCGAGGTTGGCGACGGGCTCGAGCTCGCTGCCTGAAACTTCGCCGCGAGCCAGCATCCACGAGCCGACGAGGCCGATCATGGCGGCGTTGTCGGTGCACCACTTGGGGGCCGGGAAGATGGCCGGAATGCCGAGGCGAACGCAACCCTGGGCGAGGGCCGCGCGCAGAGCACGGTTCGAGGCCACGCCGCCTCCCACCACGACGGCGCGCGCATCGGTGTCCGTGGCGAGGCGGAGAATCTTAGTGGTCAGCGTTTCCACCACCGCAGCCTGGAAAGACGCGCAGAGGTCAGCGAGCCACTTGGGATCGAAGGGCGGAGTGCGATCGCCGATCTTCTGGCGCACGGCGGTCTTCAGACCCGAGAAGGAAACGTCGTAGTCGCCGGACTCGGTCATGGCGCGAGGAAAGTCGAAAGCGCGCGCGTCGCCGTCCGCGGCCAGGCGATCGATCACCGGCCCGCCAGGGAAGCCGAGACCCAGGAGCTTGGCCACCTTGTCGAAGGCCTCCCCCGCCGCGTCGTCGCGGGTCGCGCCCCACAGCGCGTACTCGCCGAAGCCCTTGGCCAGAATGAACTCGGTGTGACCGCCGGAGAGAGCGGCACCTACGAAGGGCGCGGGAATCTCGGCCCCATCGAGTGCCGCCGCCCAGATATGGGCCTCGATATGGTTCACGCCCACGAGCGGGCGGTCGGCCGCGAGCGCCAGCGCCTTGGCGTAAGCCACACCCACGACCAGCGAGCCCAGAAGCCCGGGGCCGCGCGTGACCGCGATGGCGTTCACGTCGTCGAGTGTGACGCGCGCCTCGGTGAGTGCTCTGTCCACGGTGGGACCGAGAAGATCGAGATGCGCGCGGCTCGCGAGCTCGGGCACGACGCCGCCGAACTCGTGGTGCACGAGCTGCGAGGCGATGATCGAGGACAGCGCGTGGCGGCCGTCTTCGATCACGGCCGCGGCCGTGTCGTCGCAGGAAGTCTCGATGCCGAGGACGAGAGTGCTCATGCCGGCTGCACCGGAGGCTCGACCGCCTGCGCCACCCAGCGCCCGTAGGCCTCGGCGACACGCGCGGCCGGTACGGCCACGAACTCGGGAACCTCGTAGGAATGCAGCTCGATCAATCTCTCCTCGAGCGCGGCGAGCGCCGGTGCGCTGGTCTTGAGGAGAATCACCACCTCTTCGTCGCGGCGCGGCTCGTTCTTCCACGTATAGAAGGAGATCGCTCCCGGGATCAGCGTCGCGCACGCCGCCAAGCGCTCGCTGACCAGGCGCTGGCCCAGGCGCTCGGCATCCTCGCGCGTGCCGCACGTCGTGAATACGAGATAAACCGGCGGATGCATCCTGCCTCCGAAACGCGCTCGCGAAGGGGTGACGCGGGTGAGAGAGGTGCGAGGGCGAAGCCTAAAGCCAGGCGATCAGCGGTAATACCCTTTGATCGCTCCCCACGTGAAGTCTAGCACGGGCACGGTGTTGCAGTCCTGGCCGAGCTGGGCGTTCAGGATGGCGAGATCGGCGCTATTGGAGAGGCCGTCGCAATTGTAATCGCCGACATTGGAGTTGGAGGGAATGCCGGAAAAGAGCGTGGCGTCGGCCGAGTTGACGGCGAGATCGCCGTTCAGATCGGTCGAGCGCACGTGGGCGATCACGACCACTTGGCCGATCGCGCTCACCACGACGTAACCCGTGGTCTGGCCGCCGCCGCGCACGTTGAAGACGGCCGAGCCGGTGGCGTCGGTGGTGACGACCACGCGTCGGTCGTGGTCGGGATCGGAAGAGTCACAGAGATTGACGCCGCCCGCGGTGCCGAAGTCGAGCACCACCGGGAGATCCGCCACGGGAGCCGCCGACTCGTCGCGCATCACGACCTTGTAGGTGAAGAGGCCGGCCGGCGAGATCATGAGACAGGTGTCGGCCGTGCAGTTGCGCGGATCGGGTACGCCGGCGTGGGCGGCGATCGCGGTCAAGGCGACGAGAAGGATGGCCAGGAAAATCGGACGGATTCTCATGCCTACGTTATCGGCTCCTCCGTGGCCGTCATCACCGGATTCCCGCGAAACTAGCCGCTCGCATCCGGCGCTGGCGGAAGAGGATAGCATCGATCGACGTCGCGATGCCCGTAGAGGCCCATGGCTTCGCGCTGGAGGACGAGGGTGTGGCGACGCTCCTTTGCGTCGCGATACGCGCTCGCATAGGCGCTCGCTGACTCGCGATCACCCGGCGTGATCGCGCGATACGCCTCCCAAGCACGCGCACAAGCCCGCTCGAGCGCGTCCCCGGCCTTGCCGAGCGAGCGCGCTTTCTCCTGACGGATCTCCTGCTCGATCGGGGCTTCGTCTTTGGAGGGCTTCGCCATGGCAATCAGGGTAACAATACGAAGCGCCGGCGGGAATCCGCCGGCGCCTGGATCGAAAACCATCGAGCGAACCCTCAGTGAGGCGTGCTGCCCGCCTCCACGGAATCGGCGAGCACGCGCGCCGAGTTGTCGCTCACTTCGAGGAAGCCGCCGGTCACCGTGAACTCGTGCTCGTGGCCGTCGACCGTGCGCACGGCAAGGCGGCCGGGCTTCAAGCTCGTGAGCAGTGGCGCGTGGTGCGCGAGGACGCCGAGATAGCCCTCGCTGCCCGGGGCGAGGAGGTGGATCGCCTCGCCCTCGAACACCGTGCGCTCGGGCGTCAGCACCGTGACGTGAAAGGGAGTCGCCATGCGCGCGCTATCCCTTCAGCGTCTCGGCCTTGGCGATCACCTCGTCGATGCCGCCCACCATGTAGAAAGCCTGCTCGGGCAACTCGTCGAACTCGCCCTCGACCACGCGCTTGAAGCTCTTGATCGTGTCCTCGAGCTTCACGTATTTGCCCGGCGTGGCGGTGAAGGCCTCGGCGACGAAGAAGGGCTGCGACAGGAAGCGCTCGATGCGGCGCGCCCGGTTCACGATCACCTTGTCGTCTTCCGAGAGCTCGTCCATGCCGAGAATCGCGATGATGTCCTGCAGATCCTTGTAGCGCTGCAGCGTGCGCTGCACCGCGCGCGCCACGTCGTAGTGCTCCTGGCCCACGATCTGCGGATCGAGAATGCGCGAGGTCGAAGCCAGCCGATCGACGGCCGGGTAGATGCCCTTCTCCACGATCGAGCGCTCGAGCACCGTGGTGGCGTCCAAGTGCGAGAACGTGGTGGCCGGCGCCGGATCGGTGAGGTCGTCGGCCGGCACGTAGATCGCCTGCACCGAGGTGATCGAGCCGCGGCGCGTGGTCGTGATGCGCTCCTGGAGGGCACCCATCTCGGTGCCCAGCGTGGGCTGGTAACCCACGGCCGACGGCATGCGGCCGAGCAGCGCCGACACCTCCGAGCCCGCCTGCACGAAGCGGAAGATGTTGTCGATGAAGAGCAGCACGTCCTGGCCCTGCTCGTCACGGAAGAACTCGGCCATGGTGACGCCGGTGAGGCCGACGCGCAGGCGCGCTCCCGGCGGCTCGTTCATCTGGCCGAACACCATCACCGTCTTGGCGATGACGCCCGACTCCTTCATCTCGAGCCACAGGTCGTTGCCCTCGCGCGTGCGCTCGCCCACGCCGGAGAACACCGAATAGCCTCCGTGCTCGGTGGCGATGTTTCGGATCAGCTCCTGAATGAGCACCGTCTTGCCCACGCCGGCACCGCCGAAGAGGCCGATCTTGCCGCCGCGCGGATAGGGCGCCAGGAGATCGATGACCTTGATACCGGTCTCGAAGATGGTGGCCACCGTCTCCTGCTCTTCGAAGGGCGGCGGCGTGCGATGGATGGGATAGGTCTTCTGCGCCTTCACCGGCCCGGCCTGGTCGATGGGCTTGCCGAGCAGGTTGAAGACGCGGCCCAGGCAGGCCTCACCCACGGGCACCGAGATCGGGCCGCCGGTGTCGACCGCCTTCATGCCGCGCATGAGCCCGTCGGTCGACGCCATGGAGACGCAACGCACCATGTTGTCGCCGACGTGAAGCGCGGCCTCGACCGTGAGGTCGATGCCCCTGGATTGATCCTGGATCTGGATCGCGTTCAGGATCCTGGGCAGGGCGTCCGACGGGAACTCCACGTCCACCGTGGGGCCGATGACCTGTACGACCTTTCCATCCGCCATCGAAAACTCTCCTCGTTCTCTAGATTGCCTAGACCAGCGCTTCCGCGCCTCCGACGATCTCCGCGATTTCCTTGGTGATGATGGCCTGACGCAGGCGGTTGCGGCGCAGGACGAGGGCGTCGATCAGCTCGCCCGCGTTCTTGCGCGCCGAGCTCATGGCCACCATGCGGGCCGCGTGCTCGGAGGCCGCGGCTTCGGCCAGCGCCTGCAGGAGCTTGGTGGTCGCGTAGCGCGGCAGCAATTCGGCCAGGAGCGACTCGGCGTCCGGCTCGAAGATGTAGTTGCGCGCCGTGCCGCTCTTCGCCTCGCGCGGGCGAATGGGCAAGAACGGCTCGCGCACCACGCGGCGTGACATGACACTCACGAACTGCGTGTACTCGAGATCGACGGCGTCGACCTCGCCCGAGAGAAACGCCTTCTGCAGCCGCTCGGAGAGGTTCTTGGCGCTCTCGAGCAGCGCGTCGGCCGGCAGATCGGTCATCACGTCGAGCACGTCGTAGCGGCGGCGTCGGAAGTAGTCGCGCGCCTTGCGGCCGATCAGGAAGAGCTGCGAGCCGCGGCCGTCCTCGCTACGCAAGAACGACTCGGTGGCGCGAAAGAGCCCCGCGTTGTACGAGCCGCACAGGCCGCGATCGGCGCCCAGCACCACGACCAGACGCTTCTTCACGGGCCGTGGCGTGAACAGGGGATGCCCGACCTCGGCCGCCGTGGCCGAGAGGTTCTCGAGCACCACGTCCATGGCGCGCGCGTACGGGCGCGCGGCCAGCACACGGCTCTGGGCACGGCGCAGCTTGGCCGCGGCCACCATCTCCATGGCCTTGGTGATCTGCTGCGTGCTCCGGACCGAGCGGATGCGGCGCTTGATGTCGCGAAGAGTCGCCATCGTCCCCTAGCGCGCGCCAGCCATCGCGGCTTGCGGCTTTCCGTCTTTGCGGCTCGCCAGGAAGGTCGACTTGAACTCGACCACCGCGTTCTTGAGCTTGTCCTCGGTCGCCTTGCCGAGATCCTTGGTGTTGCGGATGTCGTGGCCGACGTCGGCGTAACGCTGCTCCATGAAGGTCAGGAACTGCTCCTCGAAGGCGCGCACGGCGTCCACCGGCAGGTCGTCGAGATAACCCTGCGTGCCGGCGTAGATGACCATCACCTGCTGCTCGAAGGCCATGGGCGCGAGATTCTTCTGCTTGAGCACCTCGACCATGCGCTCGCCGCGCGTGAGCTGCGCCTGCGTCGCCTTGTCGAGATCGGAGCCGAACTGGGCGAAGGCCGCGAGCTCGCGGTACTGCGCGAGATCCAGGCGCAGACGGCCAGCCACCTTTTTCATCGCCTTGGTCTGCGCGTTGCCCCCCACGCGCGACACCGAGATACCGACGTTGATGGCCGGGCGCACGCCCGAGAAGAAGAGATCGCTCTCGAGGAAGATCTGCCCGTCGGTGATCGAAATGACGTTGGTCGGAATGTAGGCGCTCACGTCGCCGGCCTGGGTCTCGATGACCGGAAGCGCGGTGAGCGACCCGCCGCCCGCGGAGAATTCCTTGGGATTGATCTCGTTGGCCTTGTCGGAAAGCTTGGCCGCGCGCTCGAGCAGGCGGGAGTGGAGGTAGAACACGTCTCCCGGGTAGGCCTCGCGTCCCGGCGGCCGGCGCAGAAGGAGTGAGAGCTGGCGATAGGCGGCGGCGTGCTTCGACAGGTCGTCGTAGAAGACGACGACGTGGCGGCCGGTGTCGCGGAACTCCTCGCCGATGGCGCAGCCCGCGTAGGGCGCGATGTACTGGAGCGGCGCGGGATCGGAAGCCGGCGCGCTGACCACGGTCGTGTACTCCATGGCGCCGCGGTCCTCGAGGATCTTCACCACCTGCGCGACCGTCGACTCCTTCTGGCCCACGGCGACATAGACGCAGAAGAGGTCGGTGCCCTTCTGGTTCAAGATCGTGTCGATGATGATCGCGGTCTTGCCGGTCTGGCGGTCGCCAATGATCAGCTCGCGCTGGCCGCGGCCGATGGGAATCATGGAGTCGATGGCCTTGATGCCG
>DATFWU010000007.1:0-4717 GCA_035259005.1 Candidatus Eiseniibacteriota bacterium | reverse complement strand
ACCGAGCTGCCGCTGCCCACGTCGAGCCGGAAGTCGCCCTCGATGCCGTCGACTTTGGCGTGCACCACCGGCACGCCCTCGCTGAATGAGATCGGGATCATCTGGCCGTTGCCCTTGTATTGGAAGCCTTCGGGATCGGTGAAGGTGAGCGTCTGCTTCTCGTAGTCGATCGCGGTCACGAAGCGGCTCAAGAAGTCGTAGCCCAAGACACCCGGCGTGTCGCGCCAGAAGTAGGACTTGAGATAGCGCGAGAGCGGCGCTACGACGACGTTCTGCGACGCCAGCTCGAGGCCCGAGCCCGCCTCGCCTTCGACGCGGATCGTCTGCACGCTGGTGAAGGCGAACTGGCCCGACGACCCCGCTCCCGTCCCCTGCAGCGATCCGTTCGTCTTGAGGCCGAGGCGCGCGGCGTAGGCGCTGTCGATCACGGTGACGCTCGCCCCCGTGTCGAGCAGGAAGTCCTCGGCGGGCTCGCCGTTCACCGAGACCTTGAGCCACACGTGACGCTCGGCGTAGCGCATGGGCACCGTGGTCGCATTCGAAGCGCCGAGGAAGTGATAGTCCTTCGACATCGCCTCGGGCGGCAGGAACAGCGGATCGTCCACCGCCACGCCGGCGCGCAAAGAGTCGATCGAGATGTCGACGTCGTTGGCGGGCATGCCCTGGACGCGCGCCAGCGAGCGCGTCGGGCGCTTGCGGCCTTCCATGTCCGTGTAGTCGGAGAGCGTGGTCTCGACGGTTTGCGCATCACCGGGAGTGAGCGTCTTCACCAGATAGCCCGTGTCCAAGGCGAAGGACAGCTCGCGCGGCTTGCCCTTGGGCGGCGTCACCTGGATCACGTCCACGGTGGACGAGCCGGCGCCCTCGCGGCGCAGGTAGCGAATCACGCCCCCGCCCTGTCCAGGCGTGAGCCAGATCTCCTGGTCGAGATAGTTCTCGCTCAAGGCGTCGGCCAGCTCGGTGCCGTCGAGCCATTGCAGCTTTCCGTTCTGGTCGATGCGCCACGCCTTGCCACCGATCGTGCCCTCGGAAAGCGAGAGCGGCCCCAAGCGCGTCGAGGTGACGGCGCGGTCGGGCCGCGCGTTCCAGCGATCGACCGTGCCCGCGAGCCCGAACGCCTTGACGTGGAAGTGCGCGTGCATGGTCGAGTCGCGCTGCCACGCCGCCGGGCCCCCCGTCACCTTGAGATAGCGGTCGATCACGGTCTTCGACTTGGCGTCGACGCTGGCCTCGGCGCGAGGGGCGGCGAGAGAGGCGAGCACGAGCGCTGCCTGGACACCACGCTTCCACGAAAACGACACGGCACCCCTCCTCGTACGCTCAGGCATCGTGCGCTTGGGCCACCTCGGTCGCGTACTCGGCGACGGCGGTCCGCACGCTCTCGGGCTCCAACACCTCGCAGCCCCCGGCCCACGACAGGACGAAACGGCAGAACGACGCCCCCGGCCACGCCTCGACCTTCACCATGAGCGAGCCCTTGGGTCCCGGCTTGGCGTCCGGGAAGCGGTCCTTGGCGAGGCGCGCCGCGCTCGCGTCGAAGCGCAGCACGGCGGGCACGCCGCGGTTGGCGGGCGATTTCCAATCGACATGCGGCGCGGGATCGAAATCCTGAGGCCGGGTGAAACGATCCGCCGTGAGCCGCAAGCGCACGATGTGATCGACGCGGAAGGTGATCACCGTGTCGCGCTTGGAATCGTGGCCCACGAGGTAGCGCCCGCCCGGGGCCGCGACCACGGCGTAGGGACGGACGACTCGCTTGGAGACCGTCTCGCTCCACTCGGTGAAGTAGACGATCTCCACCGCGCGTCCCTCGCGCATGGCGCGCTCCAGCACCTCGAGCTTGCGCGCCTGATCGGGCGACACGCCGGCGAAAGCGAGGCGACGCGCGAGCTTGCGCCCACGCTCGCGCTCCTCGGCGACGAGCGCGTCCTCGAGCTTGCCGAGCGCGCGCTTGAGCGCGCGTGACTCGCCCCAGCCCTCGGCCTCGGCGAGGCGCGCAGCGAGCCTCAAGCCCGCCACTTCTTCGGCTGTAAGCTGGAAGCGCGGCAAGCGCTAGAGACCGCGGCCCAGGCGCACGCGTCCGCCCTCGATTTCGATCTCGAAGAGATCGGCTGGCGAATAGGGCGGCACGCCGCAGGTCGAAAGCAGCCGCACGTCCTCGGCCAGCTCGTCCTCGCTCACGCCCAACTCGGAGGCGACGTCGGCGAGGGACATCTCGCCGTGTTTCTCGAGCAGGCGCACGAGATGGAGCAGGCGCGGCACGTGTCCTTGCGCGACCGCCATCAGCGCTTCCTCCCGGTGTGCGGGCCACTGCGGTGCAGGGTGGCCACGCGGCGCGCCAGCTTGCCGATCTCCTTGCGCAGCCCAGGCGGCGAGAGGATTTGCACGCCGCGCCCCAGACCGAGCACCCAGGTGACGAGTGCTTCGGGATTGACGCCGGTGAGGCGCAAGCGCACCGAGCCATCGGCATCGCGGGTCACCCGGCCACGACGGCCGAGCCCCGCGCCCACGCGCCATGCTTGCGCCGGCGCGAAGCGCACCACGGCTTCGCCGCCCGCCGCCGGGCCCAGCTCGAAGGGGAAGCGATCGACGTGGCGGCGCAAATCGAAGCCACGCGGCAGCGAGAAATCCGGCCCCTTGCCGCGCCTGGCGAAGCGGACGTCTTCGATGCGGTTCACGCGGAAGCGCCGGGGTGCCCGCCGCAGGTGGCAATGGCCGTACACGTACCAGGCGCCGCCGTGGAGATAGAGCCCGTAAGGATCGATCTCGCGCGCGAGCGCCTTGGAGTCGCCGAGGGCGCGGTAGCGCACGCGCAGGCGCTTGTCGGAAGCGACCGCGCGCTCCAGTAGCCGCAGCTTCGATTCCTCGCGCTTGCCCGCGGCCGCAGGCGCCGGGAGGCTCGACACTCCTACCGTGGCCCACTCGTCGAGCGCGGTCTCGCCGGCGCGACTCAATCCCTCGCGCACGTTCGAGCCCACGAGGGGCAGGTGCGCGGTGAGCCGGCGCGCCAGCGCGAGCGCGGCCAGCTCCTCGGGCGTGAAGCGGATCTCGCGCAAGAGTGCTTTCGAGCGATCGAGAAAGTAGACCGTGGCCGAGGAATCGTCGGCGTCTTCACGCGCCACCACCGCGAAGCCCAGCTCGCGCAACAGCTCCTTGTCGCGCTCGAACTGGCGATGGAACGCGTCCTCGCCGCGCGGATAGCCGCGCAGACGACGGATCTCGCCCAGCTCGACGCCGTAGCGGCGCGTCAGGAGCAGCGTGAGCAGATCGATGAGGCGGGCGCTCTTCCTCTCCGCCACGGAAGGCTTCCTTGCTCGTCAGAGTGTGAATGGGCGTCGGCAACCGAGGGTATGAGGCGAGCATAGTGGCAGGGTCGGGCGGTCGCAAGCGGAGAGCGCTTTTGGCTTATAATCCATGGCGGTGCCGCCCTTCGATTGCTCCGTCCTCATCGTGACCTATCAGTCCGCCGCCGATCTTCCCCTTTGTCTGGACTCCGTGCGGCGCGCCACGCACGTGGCTTCCTTCGAGATCCTCGTGGTCGACAACGCGTCGGCCGACGGCACGGCGGACCTGGCGGCCCAGGACCCCGGCGTGCGCCTGATCCGCAATCGCCAGAACGTCGGCTTCGCCCGCGCCAACAACCAGGCCTTCCGCGAGGCAAGCGGTCGCCACCTCCTGCTCCTCAATCCGGACGCGCAGGTTTCGGACGGCTCCATCGACCGCATGGTCGCCTATCTCGACGCCCATCCCGACGTCGGCGTGGTCGGCGGCCGCGTGTTGAGCCCCGACGGCACCCTGCAGCGCGCCTCGCGCCGCTCCGTGCCCACACCGATGGTGTCGCTCTTCCGATTGGCCGGCCTGAGCCGCGTCTTCCCACACCATCCCGCGGCCCGGGCCTACAACCTCGACGATGCCGATCCCTCGCTGATCATGGACGTGGGCGCGGTCATGGGCGCCTTCCTCATGGTGCGCCGCGAGGCAGCCGAAAAAGTAGGCGGAATGGATGAGCGATACTTCCTCTATGGAGAGGACATCGATTTCTGCATGGCGGTGCGCGCGGCGGGCTGGCGCGTGGTCTACTATCCCGACGCCGTCGTCACGCATCGCAAAGGGGCGAGCAGCCGCCAGGCCCGATTGGTGGCCAACCGGGAGTTCCATCGCTCGATGGTTCTGTTCCACGACAAGCACTTCGCGGCCGCCACGCCCGCCTGGGCGAACGTCCTGATCCGCACGGCCATCGCGGTGCGCGGCACGGCGCTCGACTGGGCCCTGCGCCTGGGGCTCGTCCGTCACGTGGGCTCGCGCGGATGAGCGCGCCGCGCTTTGGACCCCGCCCTCAGGAATACGCGCGGCGCCGCTGGTGGATGCTGGTCATCGGCGATCTGGTCATCGCCGTCGTCGTCTATCGGCTCGCCTTCCTGCTGCGCTCCTTGGTCTACATCCCGGTGTTCCGCGGCCTCTTGCCCATGGGCGTGTACCACGAGGTGCCGCACCTCTTGTGGGTTGTCGTGGGCAGCCAGTTCTTCTGGCTTCACTTGGGCGGCGTCTACGACACGACGGATTCGCGCCAGGGAATCTTTCCGCGCATCCTGCAGGCCGTCGTCCTGCACGTCTTGTTCCTCATCGCTGTCTACTACTTCACCAAGAACTTCGGCTTCCCGCGCTCCGTGTTCGCGAGCTACTTCGTGCTCGACGTGGTGTTCCTCACGGCCTGGCA
>DATFWU010000006.1:0-11989 GCA_035259005.1 Candidatus Eiseniibacteriota bacterium | reverse complement strand
ATCTCGGCACCGAGCTCGGCCTCTTCGTGAGTCTCGACGCGGGCGCGCGCTGGACCAGGCTGTCCTCGGACATGCCTCCGGTGGCGGTCATGGATCTCGCGATCCAGCCGCGCGAGAACGATCTTCTGATCGCCACGCACGGCCGCGGCATCTGGATCCTCGATGACCTCACGCCGTTGCGCGCGCTCACGCCCGAGATCATGGCGAGCGATGCGGCGTTCCTGCCGACACGGCCGTCGGTGCTCTCGATCCCGATGAGCGAGCAGCGCTTCGACGGCGACGGCGACTACACCGGCCAGAGCGCTCCCGAGGCGGCGACCATCGTCTATTATCTGAAGAAGCGCCATCTTTACGGCGATCTCCGGCTCGACGTCTACGACGACGCCGGACAGCAGATCGCGAGTGTGAACGGCAACAAGCGCCGCGGCGTGAACCGGGTTCTCTGGGGCATGCGCGCCAAGCCGCCCAAGATTCCGCCGGCCACCAATCTCGTGCCCGAGAGCTTCCTCTTCGTGGGCCCGCGCGTGCTGCCTGGCACGTACACGGTGAAGCTCGTGCGCGGGGATCAGACGCTCGCTTCGACCGTAACCCTGGTTCCGGATCCGCGCTCCGGCTACTCGGGCGAAGACCGCGTCGCCCAGCACCGGCTGGTGACGCGCCTCTATGCCATGCTGGAAAACCTGACCTGGCTCTCCGACGAGATGGTCCAAGCGCGCGATCAGGCGCGCTCTATGGCCAAGGACGCGCCCAAGAACGATGCCGTGGCCAAGCGAGCCAGCGCACTCGCCGACAGCCTGGAATCGATCCGCAGCATCATGGTGGCGACTCGCGAGCGCGGGCGCTTCGCAGGCGAGATCCAGCTGCGCGAGCGCATGGGAACGCTGTACGCCGCGGTGAACGGCTTCGACGGCCGGCCCACCGAGTCGCAGGTCTCCTATGCGGACGTGCTCGAAGCGCAGTACAAGGACATCCGCGGACGCTATGACCGGGTGACCGGAAACGACCTCACCGCGCTCAACACGGATCTCAAGACGGGCGGCAAGACCCCCATTACCCTGCTCTCGTTCGACGAGTGGAAGGCGAACCAGAAGGACAAGTGAGAAACCGCCTGTTTGTCGTAAGTAAACGGGTTGTGCTCAGAAGATTGCGGATGAACGAGCTCAAGACCATTCAGGGGAGACAAGTTGCTGCGCAGAATGGACTTGCCTTTGGATGAGCCGGTGGTCGAGTTCTCCAGAGAGTCTCGAGGATGATTCGAGGACAAGTCCGACGTGGGCTCTAGGAAGCAGGCTGGCCCAAGGGGCGATCTCGGCCGAGACCCCAAAGAGCTAAGTCCCACTGATTCCGAAACATGGCATCCGCAATCTTCTGAGCACAGCGCAGATGCCTTAGAATTGAAGGGGTCGCTTTCGCCCCGCACTCCCCCCAGCTTCCGGAGACATTTCACCATGCGCCTGCACCCTGCTGTGCTCCTCGTCGCCTTGAGCCTTGCCGCCGCCGGATGCGGCGCGCGCTCGACCCTGGCGCCCGATGCCGCGTCGACTTCTGCTTCTTCGCGCGGCGACACGTTCGTGCTCGAGTCGATCACCGACTCGCGACTTCCCGCGCCGGGGATGGAGCTCGCCGGCGTGACCGATGCCGAGCGCGCCGAAATCTTGCGCACACCGACATCGCCCCAGGTGACGCAGCTCTCGGGCGTGCCCGACGCCGTCGAGTTCTGGAACCTGCTCACCGAATCCCTGGCCACCGAGGCCAAGCTGCCGCCGCCCTTGTTCGCGCGCGCCTACGCCTACGTGCACGTCGCGATCTACGACGCCGTCTCGGTAAGTGGAGACACGCGCCGCGGCCGCGTCTCGGAGCGGGCCCTGGCGGCGGGCGCGGCCTCGCAGGTCCTGCTCTACTTGTTCCCCGCCAGCGCCGATCTGATCAAGGACGCCGCCGCCGAGCAGGTGAAGGCCGACGGCGGTCCGTCGTCCCTGGGCGCGTGGCATCTGGGAACCGTAGTCGGCGATCTGACCGTGCGCCGGGCCCAGGCCGACGGCTCGACCGCCGTGTTCGGCGGCCCACAGCCCACGGGTCCCGATATCTGGACCGGGACCAATCCCGTGCTTCCCATGGCGGGCACGTGGAAGACATGGTGCGTCGCTTCCGGCTCGTCGATCGCGCCCGAGCCGCCCTACGCGTACCTCTCGGAGAAGGACCTCGCCGACGTGGCCGAGGTGCTCGAGGTTTCCCAGAACCGCACGCCGGAGATGATCTCGGTCGTGCACAAGTGGGCCGACTTCTCGCCTCCCGCCATCTGGAACGACATGCTGAACGCGCGCGTGCAGGGCGGCGACTTCTCCACCGTGGGCGCGGCGCGCGCTTATGCCTACCTCAACGTGGCCATGGAAGACGCTTTTGTCTGCTGCTGGAACACGAAGTACCAGTATTGGGTAGCGCGGCCGTTCCAGCGCATTCCCGAACTGGTGACGGTTGTCGTCACCCCCAACTTCCCGACCTACACCTCCGGCCACTCGACGATCTCGGCGGCGGCCGCCGAAGTGATGGCGCAGGTCTTCCCCGCCGAGGCCCAGTACTTCCGCGATCAGGCGGCGGAGGCGGCGATCTCACGCTTGTGGGGCGGCATCCACTTCCGTCATGACAACGAGCAGGGCGCGATCGTCGGCCAAAAAGTGGGACTGGCCACGGTGGCACGCATGCTCAAGCCAGGGGGAAAGCCTCTCTTCGCCTCGCGCTAGTTCTTGCCCGGGCTGATCCCGAGCAGAAGGTTCTCGAGGATCGGATACACGACCCCGACCCGCGCGTAAGGCTGGTCGGGGTCGATCACGTCATGGCCCAAGCGCAGGCTCTCGGGGAATTCGTAGGCCTGCACGCGATCGGGCGCGTGCGCGCGCCAGGCGCGAACCAGCGCCGCGTTGGCCTGGTTGTTCACCGCCGGGTCCTTGGCGATGGTCACCATGACGATGCGGCGCGCGGCGGGCGCGCGGCGTCCGGCGCGGTCCTCGACGATGGCGCCGAGCCGCATGGTCTCGGCCATGGCGCGCGTGGCGAAGCGCGGATAGACGCGCTTGGGCCCTTCCAGATTCTCCTTCTGCTTCGAATTCCACCAGATGAATCCGTTGGGGAGTGCGAGTGCCGCGCGCGTGAGCGGGCGCGCCGCCCAGGCCGGCGCGATCTCGGGGCCGAGGAGCGGTGCGATCGGGATGGCGAGCTCGACGCTCCTCTCCTGCGCAAGGTACGCGGCGAGCACGGCGCCGAGGGAAAGACCGCTCACCACCACCGTGTCGCCGAGTCCGGAGGCGAGGTCGAGCTCGTGCTCGGCGAAGAGCGCCAGCTCGTCCGCGTTGAGGTTGGCGAGATCGGCCGTCATGCGATCTCGGAGCCCGTGGTGCGGGAGGCGCGGGATGCAGACGTTCGCGCCCTGCTCGTAGAGCCGCTGGCCGAGCGCCATGAACTGCATCGGGCAGTTCGTGATGCCGTGGAACAAGAGCACGACGCGCCCCGTGCGATGGCCATGGTCGAGGAGAATCGAGCGACATTCCGGCGACACATCCGCCGAATCGCGAAGGCTGTCGGCGTGGATCAGGGAGACCGATCGCTCGTAGGACGGCGGCCGCGGAGGAGGATGGGTCGTGACGTTCCGGATCGGCCAGCAGAACAGGTAGAGAGCGAGGGCAACGAGAAGTCCCAACAGGACGAGAGCCATCTTCATCGTGGCTTGGACAGCCAGCACTCGAAGTCGAGACCGAGGTCGAATGCGCCGAGCGGAGCGCCGAGGGCCTCCATGGCGCGACGGGCCTGGAAGTACCAGGGGGCGCTCCGGTGCCCTCTCGCGGCCAACGAGACCGAGAGCTGGTCCACGAGGGCGTCGTCGACGGCAGTGGGTGCAACGGTCGCGACGGCATCGGGTCGCGCCCGCCCCGCCGGCGCCAGCTTCTCGCGCGCGCGGCGGCGAGGCAGAACTCCCAAAGCGCGAAGCCCGCGCTTCAGGTGAATCGTCCGCATGTGCACGATCTCGAAGCCGCTCTCACGGAAGAGACGCTCGAGATGCGGGCGGGCGAAGAACGACAGATGACCTTGATCGATCATGGGCAGCATCCCGCTTCGCGTCCCCGCCTCTTCGCGGGCGCGCCGCGCGAGTGGGCGCACGTTGGTCTCCCCGTTCGGGGTCACGAGCCAAACCAGCCCGCCGGGCGCCAGCACCCGGTAGGTCTCGGCCAAGTGCTCGCGCGGCCGCAGCACGTGCTCGAGCAGATCCTTCTGCAGGATGAGGTCGAAGCTCGCGTCGGGGAAGCGCGCTTCCTCGAGCGTGCCAGTGCGCACCGGCAGTCCGAACGTCCGCTCCGCGAAGCGCGCGGCGAAGGGGGAGACGTCGACGCCCGTCACCTCGCAGGAAGCGAAGCGGCGCAGCGCGTCGAGCAGGTATCCGAGGGCAGAGCCCACCTCGAGCACGCGCGGCTTGGGCCCGAGGCGGCGCACGACCGGCCCCAGAAACCAAGCGGCGCGCTCGGCTCGATGCTGCTCGCGCGCGTAAGCCGCGTAACCGATCTCGGCCCGCGGATCGAAGTAGGCTTCGGGATAGAGCGCGCGCAAGTCGTCGGGCGTGAGACGCGGCCGGATCTGTCGGAAGCCGCAGCGCGGGCAGCGGCGGATCTCGGCGTCGAAGACGCCGCACAAGCTGATCGTCACCACGGGGGTCATGGGGTCCGTGGCGCGGCAGACGTCGCAGGGCTCGGCGTCCGCGCCGGCCGTCATTCTTCGACGGCTTTCAGCACTTCGTCGATGTGGCCGTCCACCTTCACCTTGCGAAAGATCGCCTTGGTCTTGCCGTCGGGCCCGATGACGAACGTCGAGCGCTCGATCCCCAGGGAGCTGCGGCCGTAGAGCGTCTTCTGCGTCCACGCGCCGTAGGCCTCGCTCACCTTGTGCTGCGGATCCGAGAGCAGCGTGAAGGGCAGCGAATACTTCTTGCGGAACTTGTCGTGTGACGGGACCGAATCGCCGCTCACGCCCAGCACCACCGCGCCGGCGTCGGTGATCTGCTCCCAGGAGTCGCGGAAGTCGCAGGCCTCTTTCGTGCAGCCGGGCGTGTCGTCCTTGGGATAGAAGTAGAGAACCACCGTCTTGCCCAGAAAATCGGAGAGCGAAACCGACTCGCCTCCGTTCGCGTTCAGGGTGAACTCGGGTGCCGGCTTTCCGATCTCGACGCTCACGGGGTGGCTCCTTCCATCCAGTTCGAGGGAGTTGCGGAAGAGCCTTCATCCCACGACTTCTCGCGAGCGGAGTCAAGGCGATGCGGGCAGACGCAGAAGGGTCCGGAGCGCGCGCAGGTCGGTCTTGGAGGCATGACGGGGATCGCGCGGGATCTTCTCGAGAACGCGCACCTCGCTCACCGGATAGGGCGCGAGCCTCCCGCGCACCTGGGCCAGGAGCGCATCCGGCGCCATGGCGACGGAGCCTTCGAGGCACAGGATGGCGCCCCGGCTCGCATCCCCGAGATAGGCCGCGTGGCGCACGCCTTCCATCTCCATGGCGCGGACTTCGGCGGGGAGGCTCCACCACGTGCGCCCCGCGGCTCGGACGCGAGCGCCGACTCGGCCCAGGAGCCAGAGCCTGCCGCGCTCGTCGACTCGACCGCCGTCGCCCGTGCGGTGCCAGACCAGCGCGCCGTCTTCGATCTTGGACCCGCGGTCGGACGTGGCGTCGTCGAAGTAGGCCGTCTGCACTTGCGGCCCGCTGACCACGATCTCCCCCGCCTCGCCCGGCGCGCACTCGATCCCCGCCCAGCCTTCGGGTCCGAGACGGATCTCTTCCGCGCTCGCTCGCGCGATCTTCACGCGAATCTCGGCGACGGGTACCCCGACACAGATTCCTTCGCGGCCCGATTCCGCCGCCGCCCGGCGCAGGTCGCGCGCCGTGATGAGCGAGATGGGCTCCGCTTCCGTGCTGCCGTAGACGACGTACGCGAGGCCTTCGATTCCCTCGTCGAGCCGCCGCGCCAAGGGAGGCAGCACGGGCGCGCCGCCCGTGAACGCTCGCGGCAAGGCAAGACGGCGGGCCGCGGAGAGAAGCCGCTCGAAGAAGGCGGGCGAAGCCGTGACGCTCGTGACACGCTCGCTGGCGATCTGCTCGAGGATGCGCCGGGGTTCGATCTCGGCCGGCCGGCGCGCGTCGAAGTTGGGCAGGACGCTGGTCGCGCCCGAAGCCAGGTTGTTCAAGACGAAGATGGGCAGCGTGGGCATGTCGACCGCGCCCTCGCCGGGCCCCAGATACTTGGACAGCACCACGTGCTGGTCCCAGAGGAATCCGTGCGTGCGCAGCGAAGCCTTGGGGCTTCCCGTGCTGCCCGTGGTGAAGGTGACGAGCGCGGGGGCACCGGCATCGAGGGGCTCGGGAGCGAGACCGGGCGGGCCGCTCGTCCCTTGGGGAACGAGCATCCGGGAGGGAATCGCGCGCACCGCCGGGCTCACGAGGCGCAGGGCATGCGCGCGCAGGGAACCGACGAAGAGTCTGGGCTTCGTCCTCCGCACGGCTTGGTCGACTCGCCTCCACCCCGCCCAGGCGTCGACGAACACGGCCACCCCGCCCGCGTGCAGCACGGCGAGTAGAACGAGATAGAGATCGACCGACATGGGGACGAGGATCAGAACGCGCTCGCCGGGACCGACGCCGCGAGCACGAAAGACCTGCGCGAGGCTCGCGATCCGGTGCGCCAACTCGCCGTAGGTGAGCGCACGGCGGCGGCCGCGCTTGGACTCGACGAGTGCCAAACGCTCCGGGTGCAGACGCGCGGCCTCGGCCAGGCGGGTGGCGATGTTCGCGCTCAAGGCTTCCATTCGTAGAGCGCGTAGCGGCGCAGCAAGCGCGCGCCCTGGCCGGTCGATAGCCCCCTCGAGCGATTGTCCACGTGCATGAGCGCGTGGATCACCTCGGCGTCGCCCCGCTCGGCCGCGACCCGCGCGATGGCGGCGAGAAGCGAGCGGCCGAGCCCCACGCCGCGCGCCGCCTGGGCCACGGCCAACGTCTTGGCCACGAGCTGCGTTGGCCCTTGCGCACTGGTGACATTCGGATAGGCAAAGAGGAATCCGAGAAGATCCTGGGTTTCGTTTTCGGCCAGGAGGACGAGAGCGGGATCGAAGAGCCGCCGCAGCGGCTGGTAGAGCGCCAGGAACTCCGGGCGCGCGATCGGCGAGTAATAGGCATTGGCGGCGAACCACTCGAGACTCATCTCGTACAAGCGGTCGAGCACCTCCGCGAACGCGTGACCTTCGGCAGATCGGATGTGTAGCCCGGGCGGAAGCGAGCCACGCGCCTCGGCGCCGGCCCCCACGATCGCGCTCTCGTACTCGGCCACGACGGAGAAGCCGGCGTCCAGAAAATGCTGCGGATAGGTGAATGGATTCCTGGGCTCGCCGAGGAAAAACGGCGCCTGGCTTTCGAGGGCGAGACGGTAGCGGTGCCACGTGCTGCCGTGGAAAGGCCCGAGCACGCGGGCCACGCCGCGCGCGCCCAGGCGAGCGCAGGCTTCGCGCAAGATGGACTCGCCGGCCGCTCCCTCCCGCGCTTCGTACCAGCCGATCCATCCCGTGCGCCCGGGAGCGCCGACCAGATCGCGCGTCTCTCCCAGCCCGCAGCGCGCCACCACTTCTTCGCCGTGTGCGACCCACAGACACTCGAGGTCCGGCGACGGCGTCTCCGGTGTGTGCGAATCGCCGTAGATCGCCCTCGCCTGGCGCGCCAGCGCTTGGGCGTCGAGGTCTCGCCCCCGCCCCGCCTCGATGCGCGCGCTCAGCGGCGCACCCAGGCGACGGCCCCGAGCCACGCCAAGTGCAGCGGCAGCACGATGGCCGAAGCCGTGAGAACCGAGAGCGAGACGAAGCGAAATTGTCGCGTGAGGTCGGCGGCGCGGTCGGGGCGGCGGCGCAGCAAGAGGAAGAACGCCAGAGACAGCGCCCCGAGCATGCCTGCGGCGACCACGTCGGCAAGCCGAATGGCGTTTCGCGTCATCAGGAGTCCCAAGGGCACGACCAGCCCGGCGCCGAGCGCGAGCGATAGCGCGGCGCGCAGCCAGGGACGCGATCGCAGCTTCTTCGGCGCAGTGCCGAACGAAAGGAAGGCACCGGCGGCCAGCGAGGCGGCGAGCGCGCCCACGAACGGGGCGTAGAACACGTGCGAAGACGAAAGCGTCGGCGGTCCGGGAAGGATGGAAGCGAAGCTGTTGTCGAGGAAGAGAAGCGCCACCGCGACCACGCTCATGTGAAAGATGGCGGCCACGTGATACGCGGGCCGCTCCCTGCCGCCGCGGTTGCCGTAGGCGTCAAGGGCGAGGAAGGCGGCCAAGGCGACGGCGGGCGCGACCATCCACTTCACGCCCCCGAGGGCGAAGCAGGCATAGAGAACCAGATGGGCGGCGAGCGCCCCGCTGAAGGTCAGGAAGCGCGTGCGCCAGGCCAGCAGCATCATGGCCCCGAGGAGCGCGAGCTGGACGAGCAGGGATTCCGCCACCTGGGGAGCCGGCCGCGGCGTCATCCGCATCAGCAGATAGTAAGTGCCGAGCGGGACGACGAGGTTGTCGATCCCCTGCACGCTGATGGCCTCGAAGCACGTCACGAGGAGCGCGATCTGCGCGGCGATGAGCACACAAGCCGTGCGGTCGACTTCGGTCAGGAGGAGCAGCGGGATGTGGACCCCGAGAAAGGCGAACACGAGGAAGGTCGCCGTGCCTTCCGCCGTCTTCTGATCCGTGGTCACGAGATACGGATGTCGCCCGTAGTCCTTGCCCAGGATCGCCGCCAGGGCGTCGCATACGACCATGGTGTAGATCGAGATGAGATAGAGAATGGGCTGGTGCCGCGCCAGGAGATAGAGCGCGGAAACTGAGATGGGAAAGTAGATCTCGCCGAGCGAGCGGCGGTCGACCTCGAGCAGCGCGGGAAGGGCGTGCCAGCGGCGCGCCGCGAGCATGCCCACGATGGATCCCAGCGTGAGAAGGAGGACGCTGGCCGCATGGTCGAAGACCCACGGAAAACAGCCGGCGAGCGCGCCCACGCCCACGTGCACAAACTTGCGCGTCCACTCGGGGCGCCCGGGGTCGGCCCGCCGCCACACTTCGGCGACCAGGAGGATGGCCAGCGCCGAGAGACCGATGATGATAAGCCCGGCGACCTCGCGCGCCACCGTGCCGTGCGGAGGAAGCGCGAGCCAGGGGCTCACGATAGGGCTCCTTCTTCGAGTGCTTCGTCGACGTGGAAGCCGGTGTAGAACCAGGCACGGTCACGCGCGTGCAGATCGTCCGACAAGGCCCCGAGCCGCCGCGCGCGCGTCGGAAAGCGCGCCGCCCCCGAGCGCGGCACCAGCATGTTCCAGTACACGAGCCGGGCGCCCCGGCGCGCTTTCTCGAGCAACGACCAGTAGCAGCGCTCGAACTCCGCCGGCGTCATGTACTCGAAGATGTCCGAGAGATTGAAGGCGTGGAATCCCCTTCTGGCGATCTCGTCGACCGAGCCGGGCTCCACGGTGACGCGATCGAGACGAGACCGGATCGCCTCGTCATGTTCGGCTTTCAGGTATTCAGGAAGCGCTTGGAGGGGAAACTTGCCGGTCAGAATGTACTGAAGAAACGGATTGGTGGCCGCCGGCACTTCGGTGAGCGCATGCTCGGTCCGCTTCAAGATGCGTTCCCCCACCGGACCCTCGACCTGGGCGAAGAAGGCCGGATCGCGTCCGAATCGTCCCATGACGGCGCGGCTGAAGAAGAGGCGGAAGACAAGCCGCCAGCGCGCTCCGTCCCAGCGCTGCCGATAGAACGCACGCTGCGCCTCGGCGTCCGAGAGCCGGCACAGCTCGGCCACGGTCCGCGGTCCGTGGAGGAGCGGCAGGACGAGCCGTCGGAACGTGTGAAAGTAACGCTCGAACTTGCCGGTGTGAATGACCCCGCGCTCGATGGGTCGCGGATGCGCGTCCCAGAAGCGGCGCGACGTCTCCGGGAGATGGGCACGCAGCGAAGCGTATGTCGTCTTGCGATCGGCGGCGGGCGCGATGCCGAGAAAAGCGAGCAGAGCCTCGTGGCTCAGCCCGCGAAACGCCGCCATCTTGAGCTCGAGACAGGCGAGCTGGGCGGCGCTCAGATCGGCCGCGACCACGGCTTCGGGATCGAGCGTGAGCAGGGCGAGCACGTTGTCGCCCGCCGAAGCGATCGAAAGAAGCTTCCCCCCGCGCGCCACCGGGCGCAATGCCTCGCACAGCAGGCTCGCGTCCTCCCACACCGAAGCGTAGCGAATGAAATCGAACGACGCGCGCTCGGCGATCGAGTCATGGGGCGCCACCATCAGTCCGGCCGGCTCACGCGTCGCACGACTCCTGTCGCCCCGTTCATCTCGACCTCTTCCCCGTCGCGCAAGGTGCGGAGGAGGTCGGGAATTCCCACGACGCAAGGGAGCCCGATCTCGCGGGCCACGATGGCCGAGTGGCTGAGCAGACTGCCGCGCTCGACCAGGAGTCCGGCCGCGAGCGGGAAAAGGAGCGTCCATCCGGGATCGGTGCGCTCGGCCACCAGAATGTGATCGGTGAGCGTTCCGGGGTTTGCCGGATCGCGCACCACACGCACGGGAGCGCGCACCACGCCCGGGCAGCAGCCGATGCCTTTGAGATCGCCCCCTGCCGCAGGCGCGGCCACGGCCGCGGCCAGCGCCGGCGGCGGCGTATCGTCGTCCGAGGCGAAGCGCGAGGGCGGCGCCGGCTCGCGCGCGAAGGCTTCGAACTGGGCGCGGCGCTCGCGCGCGCGCGAGCGCGCCTGGTCGGCCGCAAGCCGCCCCTCGAAGAAGTCGAATACCTCGGACACCGTCAGGTAGAACACGTCGCGCCCGCCGTCCAGCGCTCCCCGCTCGGCCATGACCTGGCCCAAACGACGGAAGATGCGCCGCACGGCGCCGAAGACGCGCGTGCGCTCGAAACGCAGGTTCTCGCGATCACGGACGCGGCGCCGCGCCCGCGCGAGCACCGTGCGAAACACCAGCCGGCGCGCGATCGGAAGGCGCGGCAGCACCTCGCGCTCGGCCGTGGCCCGCACCATCTTCTCGCGCTCTCGTCCAGTCGTTCCGTCGAATTGCCCGGCTCTCTCGTAGCTGGCGACCAGATCGAGAAACGAGGCCGGATCGTCGCGCGGCGGCACCGTCTCGAGCTTGAGCTCTTCGATGCAGCGATCTCCGAACTCGCGCAGATAGGCGCGCACCTCGGCGAGGAAGCGCGCCTGGGCCCCGTCACCCTCGAGTTGGCTCCAGCGCCGGCGCGCGTCTCCGGCCTCGGCGAAGATCGCGGACAGCCCGGCGTCGTCGCGCACCCGGCGCGCCAAGCCCATGACACGGCGCGCGGGCTCGGTCGAGCGAATGCCCGTCTCGCCGCACAGAAGATCGTTCACCACACTCGCCGAAAGCCCGGGAAGCCAGCGCTCGGCGAGGCGGCAGAGAACGCCGAACCAGATCATGGCCGAGAAATCGTTGACGATGGGCGTGCGCCAATTGCGCAAGAGCTCGCTCTCGAGCCGGCGATAGACGGCGATCGCCTGTTCGGCCGACCACGCGGCAAGGTCCTGATCCTCGAGCGAAGCGAGCGCGCGATCCACGCGCCGGAAGAAAGCCGGCACCGTGGTTGCGAGCTGCACGTCCTCGACCAGGATGCGGAACGCGGAGCCGGCCAGTCGCAGCCAATCCGCGAGACGATTCCCGCTCGCCGGCGGCTGGGGCGCGTTCTCGAGCTTCTCGCGCACCCCCATCATGCGCTCCATGAACTCGCGATTGAGGCGGTAGCCGGGAAGGAGGGCGATCGTGCGGTACCAGTTGAGGAGGTCGTAGTACACACGCCCGCGCACGTGGCCGAGCATGTTCGCGAAAACGGGCTGGTACTCCTCTAGGGTTCGCTCCGGCACACCGAGCAGGCGGCAGAATTGCCGGTAGACCTCTTCGTACACCATGCGGGCGAAGCTGTAGGT
>DATFWU010000005.1:0-8872 GCA_035259005.1 Candidatus Eiseniibacteriota bacterium | reverse complement strand
CCTGGCGCGAGTCGGCGCCTACTATCACGACATCGGAAAGATCACCAAGCCGGAGTACTTCACCGAGAACGAAGGCGGCGGCAAGTCGCGCCACACCGGGCTCGCGCCCAGCATGAGTGCTCTGGTCATCAAGTCACACGTGGCCGAGGGACTCGAGATCGCGCGCCGCGAGAAGCTGCCGCGCAGGGCGCGCGAGATCATCGGCCAGCATCACGGCACGACCATGGTGGCCTTCTTCTTCGCCAAGGCGCTCGACCTCGATCCCACGACGCGCGCCGACGCCTATCGCTACTCGGGACCGCGGCCGCAGTCGCAGGAGGCGGCCATCGTCATGCTCGCCGATGCGGTGGAGGGCGCATCGCGCTCGCTCACCGATCCAACGCCGGCGCGCTTGCGCGGCTTGGTGAACAAGATCGTCAACATGCGCCTCGGCGAAGGCGAGCTCGACGAGTCGGGACTCAATCTCTCGGACGTCGCCCGCATTCGCGAAGCCTTCGTCACCGTGCTCACGGCCCGCTTCCACACCCGCGTGGCCTACCCCGATCTGCCGGCTCCCCGGCTGGGAAAGGTGCTGCCCCGTGTCCGCTCGTCGCTCTTCCGGCGCTAAGCGCCCTGCCTCTGCCAAGAAGGGGCGCACGAAACGAACGACCACGACGGGGCGCCGCGGTCGCCGTCCCCGCGCCAAGGGGGGCGACCCGGCGCGCATCGCCGCCGAGCTCGTGCACACGATCCTCGCGCAAGAGGGTGTGGCCCACGCCGAGGTCGGGCTCGCGCACGGCGGCGACGCTCTCACGCGCGTGCTCAACAAGAAGTACCGCGGCATGGACAAGGCCACCGACATCCTGTCCTTCACCTACGAAGATGGAAAGGACGCGAACGGCCACCGTGTCCTGTTCGGCGATCTCGTGATCTCGGTGCCGAGGCTTCTGGCCCAGGCTCGGCGCTACCGCGTGACTCCCGGGCGCGAGCTGGCCCGGATGCTCACGCACGGCGCCCTCCACCTGTGCGGCCACGATCACGTGAAGCTCGGCGAGCGCAAGCGCATGCGCGCCCGCGAGCGCGTGCACATGGCCACCGTGAATGGCGTTTCCGAGAAAGCTCTCACCCGCCTCGTGCAAAGCTGGGAGCGCGAGCCGAGCTGATCGGACGACCCCGTGTCGACCCTGAATCTCTTCTTCCTACTCGCCGTCTTTCTCGTCGTCGCGGCGTTCTTCGCCGCTGCCGAGACGGCGCTGCTCGCCCTGCCGCGCTTGCGTCTCCGGCGCTTGGCGCGCCAGTCGACGCTCTTTCGCCAGACACTCGAGAACCCACACCGCGTCTTGGTCGGCCTCCTTCTGGGCAGCACGCTGGCCAACGTCGCCGCCACCTCGGTGAGCGCGCTGCTCGTGAACCGCCTGCTCGGCCACTCGCTGCCCCTCGTCGCCCTGCTCGCGCTCCAGATTCTCTCCATGAGCTTCATCTTGCTCGTCTTCTGCGAGGTGGCGCCCAAGACCTACGCGCTCGAGCACGGCGAGCGTTTCGCCGTGCGCATGGCGCCCTTGCTCCGGCTCGTGGGCACCGTGCTGCGCCCAGCCGTAGACTTGCTCGAGGGCGTGTCGCGCGCCGGCGCCCGGCTCTTCGGCGGCCAAACCGCGACGGCCGTGGGCCTGGAAGATTTGAAGACCTTGATCGAAGAGGGCAAGCTCCGCGGCTCGCTCACCGCCGAGGAGGCGTGGCTCTTCGAAGGGGCGTTCCGTTTGCGCGGCCGCACGGCCGGCGCGGTCATGACCTCGCGCGCCGATCTCGTCATGGCGCCGGCCGAGGCCTCGACCGCCGACCTCATCGATCTCGTGAACTTGTCCGGCCACTCGCGCATCCCCGTGCACGAAGGGACGGTGGATCGCGTCGTGGGCATCGTGGAGGCCAACGATCTCCTGCCCTTCCTCCACGCCGACGCGCCGCCGCGCCGCGCGCGCGAGGTGGCGCGGCCCGCGTTCCTCGTCTCGCCGACGCGCCCGGTGGACGCGCTGCTCGCCGACATGCAGCGCGAGGGCGTGCAGATGGTGGTGGTGGCCAACGACGCGCGCCAGGCATTGGGTGTCGTGACGGTCGAGGACATCCTGGAAGAGATCGTGGGCGACATCCGCGGCGAGCTCGAAGAGGAAGAGCCGGCCGTGCGCCTGCTCGAAAACGGCGACGCCGTCGTGCGCGGCAACGTGCGCGTGAGCGACGTGAATCACATGCTGGGCACCACGCTGCCCTCGGAAGACGGGCGCACGATGGAGTCGCTGGCGCGCGAGATGTGGAAGGAGCCGCTGAGCGAGGGGGACGAGGCCAAAGCCCCGGGCGGTGCGCGCCTGGTGATCGAATCGCTGGTGGGCTCGCGCGTGTGGAGCGTGCGCGTCAAGCCGCCGCGTGGCAAGGCGGCGGCATGATCCCGCTTCTCATCCTTGCCGCGCTCCTCGTGAGCGCCGTGTTCAGCGGCGCCGAGACCGTCGTGTTGAGCGCCCAGCGCCTGCGCTACGGCACCGCCAAGGAAACCGGAGAGGAGGGCGGCACCACGGCCCAGCTCGCGGCCGATCCGTCGCGGCTCTTGGCCACGATCCTGGTCGGCAACTCGCTCGCCAACGTGTTCGCGGCCTCGCTCGCCACGCTGTGGGTGGCGCGCCGCTGGGGCGAGCCCGCGGTGTGGATCGCGGTCTTGATCCTGGCGCCGCTCACGCTGCTCGTGGGCGAGATCCTTCCCAAGTCGCTGGCCCGCGCGCAGGCCGACCGCATCGGCGAGCGCCTCCTGCCACCGGTGGCGGCGGCCTATGCCGCCTTGCGCCCGTGGGTCGGGATCGTGACCAGCGCGGCGGACTGGCTGCTCAAGCGCACCGGCCTCTCGCGCGGACCGCTCGCGTTTCGTGTCACGCGCCAGGATCTCCAGATCCTGCTCGGCGAGAGCGACGAGATCGCGCGCCTCACGCCGCTTCAGGGACGCATTCTTCGCCGCGTGTTCGACTTCGCCGAGATGCCGGTGCAGGCGGTGATGACGCCGCGCACGCGCATGGTGGCGATCCCGCTCGGCACCACGGTGGCGGCCGCGCTTACCGTGATGCGCGACCGCCGTCTGTCGCGCTTGCCCGCCTATCGCGAGGATCTCGATCAGATCGTGGGCATCGTGCACCGGCTCGATCTCTTCCGCGCCCCGAGCGGAAGCCTGCTCGTGGACGGCATGGTGCGGCCGGTGTACCTGGTGCCCGAGAGCAAGCAAGCGGCCGAATGCCTGCGCGAGATGCAGGCGCGCCGCCAGCACATGGCCATCGTGCTCGACGAATACGGCGGCACGGCGGGCCTGGTGACCCACGAGGACCTGGTGGAGGAGCTGGTGGGCGAGATCGGCGACGAGCGCGCCATGCCGCCGGCCACGGCGCGCCGGCTGGACGCCCTCACCGTAGCCGTGCCGGGCTCGATGCGACTCGAGGAGGTGGCCGAGAGCATGGGGATCCGGCTGCCCGAAGGCGACTACGAGACGGTGGCCGGACTCCTGCTCGACCGGCTGGGCCACGTGCCGGTGCCCGGCGAATCGGTGGTGTGCGGCGGCTACCGGCTCGAGGTGCTGAGCGCCGATCGCAGAAAGATCGAGCAGGTGGCGGTCAAGAGCCAGCGCGTGACCAAGCGCGCGGCCCGAGGGGAGAGCCCGAGTTGAGCGATACCCATTTGCCTTTGCCGATCGAGCCCGTGGAGCCCTTGGGATTCTGGGCCCGCATGCGCGCCTATCTTCTGGGCGGGCTGCTCGTGCTCGGACCGACCGCGCTCAGCGTGTGGGTCCTGTGGCGGCTCTTCGTGTGGATCGACGGTCTGCTCGGCAAGTACCTGCGCTTCTCGTGGCTCGAGTACCGCCAGATTCCCGGTCTGGGATTGATCGCCATGCTCATCCTGCTCCTGGTCTCGGGATGGATGGCGAGCCTCTTCGCCGGCTTCACGCTGGTGCGCGCCTGGGATCGCGCGCTCGCGCGCCTGCCTTTGTTCCGCGTGATCTACAATCCGGCCAAGCAGCTCGGCGAGGCGTTCTTGAGCGGCAAGCGCACGGTGTTCCACCAGGTGGTGCTCGTGCAGTGGCCGCATGCGGAAGCCTGGGCGATCGCGTTTCTCACGGCGCCGCCGCCGCGCTCGCTCGCGGGCCGCCTGGACGGCGACATGGTGGGCGTGTTCGTTCCCTCGACCCCCAATCCCACCGCGGGCCATTATCATCTGATGAAGCGGGAGCGCGTGATCGCAGTCGACCTCACGGTCGAGCAGGGCATCCAGCTCATCGTCTCGGGTGGCGTCGTGCGCCCCGAGGATTCCGAAAGCGTTCGCACGCTTCCTTCCTCGTCGTCGTAGTCCGGAGCTTCCCATGGCCCTCGAGCGGCTCGAAGCCGTAGTGCTCAAGTTGCACGCGCTCGGCGACACGAGCCGGATCGCCGTGCTCTACTCGCGCGAGCGCGGCGTCGTGCGCACGGTGGCCAAGGGAGCGCGCCAGCCCAAGAGCAAGTTCGCCGGCACGCTCGAGCCCTTGCACCGCGTCTCCGCGCTTCTTTATTTCAAGGAGAGCCGCGAGCTGCAGCTTCTTTCCGCCATCGATCTCATCGAGTCGTTCGCGCCGCCCGGAGACTTCGAGCGGCTGGCCCACGCGCAGGCCGCCGTCGAGCTGATCGACCGGCTCGTGTGGGGCGAGGAGGAGCACGCCGGTCTCTACGATCTTCTGATCGCCGCCCTCGGGCGTATCGCGCGCGATCCTTCCCCGACGCTGACCGCCGACTCGGTCGCGTTCCAGGTGCAGGCGGCGGGGCTTCTGGGGTACCGTCCGGTCCTGGACGCCTGCGCCGGATGCGGCCGTGATCCCGGCCCTTCGCGCGCCTTCGCGCCCGCGCGCGGCGGCATCCTGTGCGACCGCTGCGCGGCGCAGGAAGCCACGGGCGTGCGCCTGTCGGCCGAGGGACTCGCCGAGCTGCGCCAGCTCCTGCAGCACGATTGGCAAGAGCCGCCCCCGCGCACGTCGCGCGCGGGCGAGCTGCTCAAGGTCATGGAGGTCTATCTGCAGACGCATTTCCAGCGCTTCGCCGGCTTCCGCTCGCTCGAGCTTCTGCGCTCGTTCGAGGCTCCGCGCAAGGAGCGCGCCGGATGAGCGCACCCACGTTTCAGGACCTGGTTCTCGGGCTCGAGCGCTACTGGGCGGAGCGCGGCTGTGTCATCGCACAGCCTTATCCGAGCGAGGTGGGGGCGGGCACGTTCAACCCGGCCACTTTCCTGCGCGCGCTCGGACCCGAGCCGTGGAGTGCCGCGTACGTCGAGCCTTCGCGGCGCCCCAAGGACGGCCGCGCGGGCGAGAATCCGATGCGCTTCCAGCAGTTCTACCAGTACCAGGTGATCTTGAAGCCCTCGCCCGACGACGTGCTCGATCTCTACTTCGGAAGCTTGGCGGCCGCGGGACTGAAGCTCGACGAGCACGATCTGCGCCTGGTCGAGGACGACTGGGAGTCACCCACGCTCGGCGCCTGGGGACTCGGTTGGCAAGTATGGATGGACGGCATGGAGATCACGCAGTTCACCTACTTCCAGCAGGTGGGCGGCATCGATCTCGATCCGGTGTCGGCCGAGATCACGTATGGACTCGACCGCATCGCCATGATGCTGCAGGGCGCGGATCGCGTGCAGGACGTGCGCTACGCGGGCTCGCTCACCTGGGCCGATCTGTGGCTCCAGAACGAGAAGGAGTTCTGCCTCTACAACGCCGAGGAGGCGAACGTCGAGATCTTGCGCCAGCACTTCCAGCAGTGGGAGAGCGAGGCCGATCGCTTGCTCAAGCTCGGTCTCGTCTTCCCGGGCTACGACGCCGTGGTGAAATGCTCGCACGTCTTCAACCTGCTCGAGGCGCGCGGCGCCATCTCGGTGAGCGAGCGCGTGGGCATCATCGGTCGCATCCGCAAGCTGGCGCGCCAGGCGGCGCGCGCCTACTTGAAGAGCCGCGAGGAGCAGGGCTATCCCTGGCTCTCGGCCGAGGAGAAGAGCCGGCTCGGCCTCGACAAGAAGGACAAGGAAACGATCCAAGAGGGCAAAGCCAGACTCGCCGAGGCCGCTCGATGAGCCAGACGGCCGACTTCCTGCTCGAGATCGGCGTCGAGGAGCTGCCCTCGACCTACGCGCCGCCGGCCGCCGAGGCGCTCGAGAAAGGCATCGGCGAGGAGCTGGCCGATCTGCGCCTCACGCACAAGGGCCTTCGCAGCTACGCCACGCCGCGGCGCCTCGCCGTGCACGTGCAGGGCTTGATGCTTCGCCAACCCGACGTGGACGAGGAAGCGCTCGGCCCATCGGTCAAGGCGGCATACGACAGCGACGGCAAGCCGACGCAAGCGCTGCTGGGATTCGCGCGCGGCAAGGGCATCGATCTGACCGCGGTGCGCCGGGTGAAGAACGAGAAGGGCGAGTACGTGGCCGCCACCGTGCGCGTGAAGGGCAAGGACGCGCGCGACGTGCTGCCCGGGCTGATCGAGCGGCGAGTGGCGGCGCTGCCCTTTCCCAAGTCGATGCGCTGGTCGCGCGAGGCCCCGGCCTTCCGTTTCGCACGGCCGGTTCGCTGGGTCGTCGCTCTCCTGGATGGCGATGTGGTGTCGGCGCGCGTGGCTGGGCTCGCGGCAGGTCGCGAGACGCGCGGGCATCGCTTCCTCGCACCGGCGGCGATCGCGATCGAGCGTCCCGACCGCTATGCCGCGCTCCTCGAAGGCGCACACGTCGTTCCCGACGCGGCGCGGCGGCTCGAGACGCTGTGGGCCGCGGCGCGGGCGGCGGCGCGCGCGGGCGGCGGCGTTCTGGTCGAGGATCACGAGCTGGCCGAGATCAACAATTTCCTGGTCGAAAAGCCGGTGGCGGCGCTCGGGCGCTTCGACGCTTCGTTCCTCGATCTGCCGCGCGAGGTGATCGTGACCGCCATGCGCGAGCACCAGCGCTACTTCGCGGTCGAGGGATCCGACGGGCGGCTCCGGCCCTGCTTCGTGGCCATCCTGAACGGCAATGCCAAGAACCTGGCCGGCATCGTGCGTGGCAACGAGCGCGTGCTCCAAGCGCGGCTCGACGACGCGCGCTTCTACTGGGACGCCGATTTGCGCAAGTCGCCCGGCGACCGCGTCGAGGATCTGGCCGGGATCACCTGGCTCGAGGGGCGAGGCTCGATGCTCGACAAGGCGAGGCGCGTCGAGGCACTCGCCGGCTGGCTCGCGTCGCGCTGGGATCCGTCGGCCGAGGCGGCGGCGCGCCGCGCCGCGCTCCTCATGAAGACGGATCTCCTGGGCGAGATGATCGGCTCGGGCAAGGAGTTCGCGAGCCTCGAAGGCCTCATGGGCTCGTATTACGCCCAGCGCCACGGCGAGGCGGCGGCCACCGTGGCCGCGATCCGCGAGCACGTGCTGCCGCGCTACGCCGACGATCCGCTGCCGCAAAGCCCGGCGGGCGCGATCCTGTCGGCCGCCGACCGCATCGATTCGGTGGCTGGCTATTTTCTGGCAGGGAAGATTCCCTCGGGCTCCGAAGATCCGTACGGCGTGCGCCGCGCGGCCAATGGCGTCGTGCGTCTCGCGCTCGAGCAGAAGCGCTCACTCGATCTCGCCCAGGCCACGGAGCGCGCGCTCGCCGGCTATGGCGGGGCCGCGCCAGCCGAGGTCTCGGCGGCGCTCGGCGACTTCTGGCGCGGGCGCGTCGAGCTGGCGCTCGGAGATCGCGGCGTGGCCTACGACGAGGCGGCGACCGTGCTCGACGCCGACCTCGGATATCGCGATCCGCTCGACGCCCTGGCGCGCGCTTCGGCGCTCGCCGCGCACCGCCGTGAGGCTTCGTTCCAGACCCTGGTCATCGGCTACAAGCGTGTGGCCAACATTCTCCGCGCCGAGAAGGACGCGCCGGCGAATGCGGCCGGCGCCACGTGGAGTCATCCGGCGGAGAAGAATCTCGCCGAGGCTCTGACCGGAGCGCGCAAGAAGGCCGATGCGGCCTACGAGCGCCGCGATTATCCCGCCGTGCTCGACGTGCTGCTCGGGATGCGTGAGGCCATCGACGCTTTCTTCACCGACATCCTGATCAACGATCCCAAGGATCCGAGCGGCCGCCTGCGCCGCCTCGGTCTCCTGAGCGAAGTGCGCGCTCTCTTCGCGCGCGGCTACGACCTGAGCAAGATCGTGGTGGAAGGCTGATGGCCGAAGGGCCGCTCGAAGGCCTTCACATCCTGATCGTCCCCACCTGGTATCCGACACCGGAAGCGCCCACCGGCGGACGTATCTTCAAGGAGTACCTCGAGGCGTTCGCGCGCGGGGGCGCGCGTGTCGGGCTGCTATACCCGGATCTCATCGATCTCGGCAATGTGCCGCAGCGCATGAGCCAGCCGGGGTACTGGCACCGCGTGCGCGAGATGGGCCTCTACCTATGGCCGAGTCCGGTGCTTCGCGATGAAACGTACGGAGAAGCGCCGGTCGTGCGTGTTCGCGGGCTCTACAGTTCGTTCGGCAAGAAGGAGCGGCGCATCGACTGCTACTTCGCCTGGCTTGAGCGAGCCTATCGCCATTACGTGAGCAAGCACGGTGCGCCCAACGTTTTGAACGCGCACTGCGCGACACCGGCGGGCTGGGCGGCGCTTCGCCTCGCCGAAACCCTCACGCCGCGGCCGCGCGTCGTGGTCACCGAGCACACCGGGCCGTTTTCACTCCTGTTGACGCCGCCTGCCGTGGCCGAGCGCACGCTCGCCGCCTGCCGCGAGGCCGACGCTGTTTGCGCCGTGGGCTCCTTGCTGCGCACTGAGATGCAAGGGGCCGGCGTGACCAGGCCCATCGAGATCATCCCCAATGCGGTCTCGTCCTCGTTTCGCTTCACCGAGATGCCGCCA
>DATFWU010000004.1:0-5017 GCA_035259005.1 Candidatus Eiseniibacteriota bacterium | reverse complement strand
CGACTTGTCGCGCGTCGTCGAAGCGACCCTCGAAGCCAACCCCGAGGACGTGGACGAAGCCCATCTCGAGGCCTGGCGGCAAGCCGGGGTCACGCGTCTTTCGATCGGGGTCCAGGCGCTCGACGACGCCGAGCTCCGCAGACTCGGCCGCCCGCACGGACGCTCCGGGGCGCGGGTCGCGATGGCGCGTGCCGCCGGGTGCTTCTCGGACTGGAGCTGCGATCTGATCTTCGGCTTTCCCGGGCACGGGCCGGCGACCTGGGAGCGCACGCTCGAGGAAGCGATCGGCCTCGGGCCGCCCCACGTTTCCTGCTATCACTTCACCGCCGAAGCCGGCACCCCGATGGGAGACGCGGTCAGGGCCGGCCGCGTGAAAGCGGCCGACGACGACCTCGCGGGCGCCCTCTTCGAGACGGCCTCGCGGAGACTCGGCGAGGCCGGGTATCGTCACTACGAGATTTCCAACTACGCCCGTCCTGGGCGCGAGTCCAAGCACAACCGGCTCTACTGGAGCGGGCGCCCGTACTGGGGGCTGGGACCGGGAGCCGTGGGCACGTGGGGTGGCGTGCGCCGCACCAACGTGCGCGACCATGCCGTGTACGCGGCGAGGATCGAGAGCGGACTTTCCGCCGTTGCCCTCGAGGAAGACGTGTCCGGCTCGGCGCTGGTCGAGCGCGTCATGATGGGGCTCCGGCTCGACGAGGGAGTGAGCTGGACCGATCTGGCATCCTACGGGGTGGAGGCTCAGGCTTGGCGCCGCGCCATCGAGAAGGCGGCCGCGGCGGGCTGGATGGTCGCCGACGAGCGGGGATTCCGACTCGGCGAGGAGCGTCGCTCGGTGACCGACGAGGTCGCCGCCCATCTGTGGAACGAAGTGGAATCGGAGCCGGCCGTGGGGCGCCCCGCCCTGCCAACGAGGATGAGGGGATGAGCCAGGATCAAGCGCGCTGGGAAAACGAAGGTGGCCGTGACAAGGAGACCCCGGCGGCCGAGCCGGGCCCCGAGAGCCAGGGTGGAGACGGGGCGGCGGAGTTTCGCGACAAGTGGCTGCGCTGCGAGGCCGACCTCGCCAATTATCGCCGCCGCGTGGCCCGCGACTTGGAAGACGCGGAACGCGGCGCGCGCGAGCGCGTGCTCGGCGAAGTGGTGTCGCTCGCCGATGATCTCGAGCGCGCCCTCGACGCGGCCGAGCAGGGCGAGCAGAGCGGGCCGATCGTGCAAGGTGTGCGGCTCGTGCACGGACGCGTGCGCGACATTCTGCGCAACCACGGCGTCGAGGTGGTGGATCCCCTCGGCAAGCCGTTCGATCCGCACGAAGCCGAAGCCGTGCTCGAGGTCGACGCGCCCGGCCAGGTGCCGGGCACGGTGGTATCGGTGGTCGAGAAGGGCTACCGCCGCGGCGACCGGCTGCTCCGGCCGGCCAAGGTGACAGTGGCGCGGGCAGAGAGACACGGATGACCAAGCGCGACTACTACGAGGTGCTGGGAGTCGAGCGCTCGGCGAGCGACGAGGTCATCAAGAAGGCCTATCGCAAGCTCGCGCTCCAGTTCCACCCCGACCGCAATCCCGGAGACCACGCCGCCGAGGCCAGCTTCAAGGAGGCGACCGAAGCCTACGAAGTGCTGCGCGATCCCGATCGCCGCCATCGCTACGACCAGTTCGGTCACGCGGCCGAGGCGGCCGGTGGCGTGGGCGGCTACACCGATTTCGACATCGCCGACGCGCTGCGCACCTTCATGCGCGACTTCGGTGGCTTCGGCAGCTTCGAAGATCTGTTTCAGGCCGCGGGCGGCCGGCCGAGCACCGGCCCCGGCCGCGGGCAGGATCTCCAGGTCGAGCTCGCGCTCACCCTCGAGGAGATCGCCGAGGGCGCGACCAAGCGCATTCGCCTGAAGCGCACCAAGGCATGCGAGACGTGCAAGGGCACCGGGGCAGCGCGCGGCGGGCGCACGCGCTGCCCCGATTGCCAGGGCCAGGGCCAGGTACGGCAGATCCGCTCTTCGCTGCTCGGACAGTTTGTGAGCGTCACGCTCTGCCCGCGCTGTCACGGAGAAGGGGAGATCGTGAGCGACCCCTGCCTGCAGTGCCGCGGTCAGGGAAGCGTGGCCGACGTCGCGAGTCTCGACGTGAAGATTCCCGCCGGCGTCTCGGAAGGCCAGTACCTCACGCTGCACGGCGAGGGCAACGCGGGCCGGCAGGGCGGGCCGGCGGGCGACCTCCTGGTTTTCGTACGCGAGAAGCCGCACGAGCTGTTCGCGCGCGAGGGCGAGCACCTATTGCTCGAGCTTCCCGTCGGACTGCCGCTCTTGGCTCTCGGTGGCAAGATCGACGTGCCCACGCTCGACGGTCAGGCCAAGATCACCGTGCCAGCCGGCACCCAGCCCGAGAAGGTGCTGCGCCTGCGCGGCAAGGGCATGCCTCGTCTCTCCGGCGGCACCGGCGATCTGCTGGTGCGTCTGCGTCCGGTGGTGCCGACCAAGCTCAGCGGGCGCGAGAAGGAGATCCTGGAAGAGCTGGCCAAGCTCCAGGACGGAAAGCTGCCCAAGCCGGGCAAGAACTTCGTCGAGCGCGTGAAGGAGGCGTTCGGCGGATGAGCGCGGCCCGGACGGGCGCTCCGTGCTGCATCGTGGTCGACGACTTGAGCGGCACCCATGTCGCCATCGTTGGCCCGGAGGCCGACCACGTGCGCAAGGCGCTGCGTGTGCGCCCGGGCGAGCACGTGGCCGCGACCGACGGGCGGGGCGCGCGCGCCACCCTCGAGATCACGGGCTTTCACAAGCACGTCGTGGAAGCGCGCGTGGTGGCCAAGCGCCAGGAGCCGCTCCCGGCACGACGGCTCTGGCTGGCCACGGCGGCGGCCGGGCCGCGCTTCGATTGGCTGGTGGAGAAATCGGTCGAGCTCGGGGCTTTCGGGCTTCTGGTTCTCGCCCCGGAGGCCGGGATGCGGCCCCGGACGGAGCGCTGGGAGCGCGTGGCTCGGGCCGCTCTGGGCCAGAGCCTAGGAAGCTGGCGGCTCAAGCTCGGGGCGGTCCCCGGTGCCAGGGCGGCCGTGGAGGACGGGGAGCCGGACGGGGCGGGGTGGGCCTCGATCCAGGTGGCCGATCCCGACGGCGGAGCGGGCGACGCCACGGTGGCGGCGAGCGGGGCCCATTTGCTCCTCGCCGGCCCTCCTGATGGCTTCGCGGCACCCGACCGGGCCTATCTCCTTGCCCTGCCTGGCGTGGGACGAATCCGCCTGGGGGACAGGCGACTTCGCTCCGAGACCGCGGGCGTGGCCCTCCTGGTCTGGGCCACGGTCCAGACCGGAGCCTTCAGGAACTCGTAAACCCGGCCCCGATCGGGGTTGACAAAGCTACTCTCAGCCATAGACTTGCGGTTGACGTGCAGAGTACCGAGCGGGCTCCTTTCCGAGCCTGGTCGGATCATTGTGTCTCTTGCCGTCTTTGCGGTTCGAGAGGAGGGGTAGGTTTGCCCGCCGTCAGGGTCAAAGAAGGAGAATCGTTCGAAAGCGCCCTGCGACGCTTCAAGAAGAAGTGTGAGAAGGCCGGAATCTTGGCCGACTTGAGGAGACATCAACACTTCGAGAAACCGAGCGAGCGACGCAAGCGCAAGCTGAACGCGGCTCGCCGTAAGAATCTGCAGCGTCGATTGATGGATCAGGAGTAATCCCGGTCTCGCGCCGGCTGGGCTCGCCTCGTCGTGAGCCCGGCGGCGCGTTGTCCGCTGCCGTCGGAGCGGATGAGCGCACGGGGGTCGCAAGATCCCTGAAGAAGGGCGAAGGCAAGACCGGCATTGAGAAACACACGCGCGCTGAGCCGTCGGAGTGAGGGGCCGGGGTGGAATCCCTCGCACGGCGGCGTTTTTATCCGGAGGCGACACGCCCCTCCGGAGGAGCACTCCATCTCCGATTCGAAAGCCATTTCGACGCAGGGCCCGGCTCCTCTCGTGGGTGCCGATGCGCTCGATCGCATCGAGTTTGGGGAGATCCGCGTCTGGCTGGCGGGGCGGACCACCTCGAGCGCGGCCAAGCGCCGCGCCCTGGCGCTGGGGCCGTGCGCGGATCTCGAGACGGCGAAGGAGTGGCTCGCCGATCTGGGCGAGGCCAAGCGCGTGGTCGAAGCGCACGGGGCCTGGCCCAGCCCGTCGACGGAAGAGCTGGGAGAAGCGCTGGAGTCGGCGCGGCGCGGACAAAGGCTCGATGCGCCGGTATTGCTCGAGGTGCGCCGTCTGCTCGACGCGGTCGAGCGCACGCGCGCCTACTTTCGCAAGCTCGAAGACGCGCCCCGAGCCGCGGCGCGGGCCCAAGGGCTAAAGCCCGCGGGCGAGCTGGCGCGCGCCCTGGCGCAGGCGATCGATCCGCAGGGCGAGATTCTCGACGGCGCCTCGCCCGCTCTGGCGCGGCTGCGCGCCCGTCGCAAGGAGACGCGCGCGCGCCTGATCGAGAGGCTCGAGCGCCTGGCGGCGCGGGACAAGGCCAACGCCCCCGAGGGCGAGGGATTCGTCACCCAGCGCGACGGCCGCTACGTCGTGCCGGTGCGCGCCGACCGCTTCGATCGCTCGAAGGGCGTGGTGCACGACGTGTCGCGAAGCGGGGCCGTGCTCTTCGTCGAGCCGTTTTCGGTGCTCACGGCCAACAACGAGCTGCGCGAGATGGAGATCGCCGAGGCGCAGGAAGTGGGCCGGATCCTGGATCAGCTCACGGCGGCCGTGGCCGAATCGGCCGACGTGCTGGCGCAGGACGAGACCATCCTCGCCGATCTCGATCTCCTGGCCGCGCGGGTCAAGCTCTCGCGCGAGATGGCGGGCACGACGCCGCGCCTGGTGAAGGGTGAGGAGGGGCGGCTTCGTCTCATCGAGGCGCGTCATCCCCTGCTCTGGCGCCAGAGCGGGGGCGCGTCGGATGCGGAGGGAGCGCGCCGGCGCGTGGTGGCGTTCGATCTCACGCTCGAGGGCCGCGCACGCCTCTTGCTCGTGAGCGGACCCAACATGGGCGGAAAGACGGTGCTGCTCAAGGCCG
>DATFWU010000003.1:0-8665 GCA_035259005.1 Candidatus Eiseniibacteriota bacterium | reverse complement strand
GCTGGATTCCGCGCGGACGGCGCCCGCGCATGGTGTGCGTGCAGACGGAGGGATGCGCGCCCATCGCGCGCGCCTTCCACTCGGGAGCCGATCACGCGTCCCTGTGGGCGAGCGCGCACACGCTGGCTTCGGGCCTGCGCGTCCCCGCCGCCATCGCCGATTTCTGGATTCTGCGCGTGCTGCGCGCGAGCCAGGGCACGGCGCGCACCGTGACCGAGCGCGATCTCCTCGCCGACATGCTGCACTTCTCGCGCGCCGAGGGCATCACCGCCTGCCCCGAGGGCGGGGCGGCGCTGGCGGCGCTGCGCGGCCTCGTGGCCGGGGGTTGGATCCGGCCCCAGGAGCGCGTCGTTCTCTTCAACACCGGCACCGGACTCAAGTACCTGGAAGCGATCGAAGAGGCGCTGGCCCGCGAGGCGTCGAGTTGACCGTTACTTTCGCGACTCGCTATGCTGCCTTCCACCCCCGCTCGTCCCGACGGAGGAGACCCTCGTGAGCCCCACTCGCCGCCTGGCTCCCGTTCTCGCGCTGCTCGCCGTGACCGTGATCATCGGCTGCAGCCACCAAGCTCCGCTTCCCGCCGGCGCCACCGTGCCCCCCGGCGCCACCGTGATCCAAACCTCGGATTCGACCAAGGTGGTGGTGAACGGCAATCCGAGCCAGAAGGGCTATCAGTACCGCTTCCGCATGATCAACCCGCCCAACGACAACAACGCGATCACGGAGCGCGAGGTCTATCTCTGGTTCTGGCCGGACACGACGCGGGTCTGGTTCCGGCTCGAGAACCGCACCGGAACGGCGATCAAGATCCTGTGGAACGACATGAAGTTCACGACCACGGACGGCCAGGGCTTCAAGACCATCCACGAGGGCATCACCTTCGAGCGCCGCTACGATCCGCAGGACTTCACGCAGGTCTACGGGCTCCAGCGCTACAACGGCTGGGTGGCGCCGGTCGACATCCTCGAGGATCCTTCGGCCGCGCAGGGGCAGGGGATGCGCCAGCTCTTCCCGACCACGAGCCTGGCCCTCGGTTATCTCAACCGAACATTCCAGGTCGATTTCGTTCTCGAGATCGACAACACGCCGCGCACCTACTCGCTGGTATTCAAGATCGACAACGTCATTCCACCGAGCTAGGCCTCAGCGAAGGAGCGTGACGCGTCTGGCGATCGAGATCCCATCGGACGTGCCGCGAAGGAAGTAGACGCCGGTTCGCACACGCGAGCCGGCGTCGTTCGTTCCATCCCACAGGATGCGATGCCGCCCTGCCGGCCATGAGCCTGACGCGAGAGTCTTGAGTCGCCGTCCACCCGGCGAATAGACCGCCAGATCGAGCTTCGCGTCTCGCGGTAGCGAAAAGTCCACGGAAACGAGCCCTCGCGAGGGGTCCGGAAGAGGGGGCTCGAGCACGAATCCGATGGGCGGTCTCTCGTGCACATCCGTCGGCACCCCCGCCACCCTGAAGTCCGAGTCGGACACTGCGTAGAAGATGTTTCCCACGGACTGAACCTTGATGCGGCAGGCCGAGCTCGTCTGCGCGGGGTGATAGCTCACAGTCTCGGACCCGTCGTTGGGTGTATTGGCCTCCAACATCCTCCAGCTCTGACCCGCGTCCGAGGAGACTAAGATATCCACGTCGGCAGCGACGCCGCCGCCCCCCAAATTCCAGGTCACGGGAATGTCCTGATCGGGTGCAAAGGACTCTCCACCGTGCGGCGACGTGACGGCGAAGGGCGGCCCGCTCACCGTGATCGTCATCTCGTCCCAGGCGACGCCTCCTGTTCCGGGATGATTGTCCCTGACCGTCAGACGAAAGTGCATCGTGCGATCGACCGGCGGTAGCCCCTCGTAGGGATCGGAGGTGTTCGAGAGCACGGTCGCGAGCGCCGGGTACGCGTGCGCCGGAGACAGCGAAGGTGGCCGCGAGCGGAAGAGAGGACCGCTCGTCGAATCGTGGCTCGTGGGCGCTTTGTCCATCTCCTCCCAACAGTAGGTCAGCGTGTCCCAGGGGTCCGGATCGAACCCACCTCCCACGAGGACGAACGGCGTCTGCCGCGGAATCGTGTAATCGGGACCTGCGTTGGCCACCGGCAGGGCGTTGCCCGTGGGCTGGGTCGTGCCGCAGCCGGGAAACGACATCCACCCGTTCACCATCTGCTCGATGCTGGCGGAATGGAAATAGGGATCGGCCCAAGTCACCACATCGTACGGCGGGCACTTGCCTCCATAGGACATGATCGTGCTCCCGCTTCCCGGCTCGTAGGGTGTGGCCGGGTCGCGATTGCAGTCGGCATCTTGCGTGTGAGTCGCGCCCAGCATGTGGCCAATTTCGTGCGCCATGATCTTGAGCATGTACCAGTTCGCGCCGGGATCCGGGCCCACGACGGCCGAGCCGCCCTTGTCCTCCGTGCAAAGGTTGGATTCGAACGATGCCCCCGCCGGCCAGGGCCCTCCGGCGTGGCTTAACACTTGCGCGAGGTCGAAATTGTCTCCGCCGAACACAGAGCTCGCTACGCCCGTGTTAGCGGACACGAGATCGACGATCGTTGTGGACGAGTACGGATCGGTGGTGGAGTCCGGAAAGGCCATGATGCCGACGACTTCGAGCCGCACGGCTGCATCGCGTTCGAAGATCGCGTCGATCCGATCCATCGAGGCCAGCATCTCGCCGGTGGCGGGTCCGACGCCGCCGAGCACGCTCGTGTATTCGCCGGTGCCGAGAAGCGCGAAGCGAATCGTCTTCAGGACGTCACCGGAGGCTTGCGAATGGAGTCCAGAGGTGGGGCTCCTCGACCCCAGCACTAGGCAGTCAAAGGGGCCGTCGGCGGCATCACGAGACCAGTAGGCGCAAACCACGTCCGACGTCTTCCCGGGATCCAGCAGCGCCACGCCGTGGGGGCTGAACTCGATCGCATGCGCGCCCCAGGGTGTGACATCGATTCGCGCCGTGATCGAAGCATCATCGGTGCCCACGGCTGCATAGGTCCGCAGCTCGGGATGTTCGGCATGGAACTTGGAACTCAGGAGAGGAAATTCGACGACGCGGAAGGGCTCGATTCGACCGTCAGGAAGCGGAAGCGTGAGATTGGGGCGTGCGGAGAGGTCTGCATGCGCGGCTGCGGCCACGTCGAGCTGCTGGCGCAGCGAAGGAAGATCAACGCGGTACACGGAGGCGCGCCCGTCCCTTCCGACTTGAGTCCAAAGATGCTCGATGCCGGAAGACCGCGCGAGCGCGGCGCGAGGCATAATCAAAGCGACCAGTATCGCGGCAAGGAAGCGACGCATGGTGGAGCCGAGCGGGCGGCCGAAATTCCTTAGGGGCGCGAGAATCGTAGCACAATTCTCTCGGCCGAGGTCACCGCGTCGCCGTGGTACTTACTCCAATGGAAACTCAGCCGGCGAGCAGCGCGGGCACCCGGTCCTGCACCGAGGTCGTGACCTCGGCCGCGCCATCGCCCCAGTACATGTCGATCTCGCTGCGCACGCCGAAGCGCCCTTCCAAATAGACGCCGGGCTCGATCGAGAAGCCGGTGTGGGGGACGAGCAGGCGCTCGTCGCGCGTCTCGAAATGATCGAGATTGGCGCCGTTGCCGTGCACCTCGGTGCCGATCGAATGGCCGAGCCGGTGCAGGAAGTGCGGCTCCAGGCCGCGCTCGCGGATCACGGTGCGCGCCACGTCGTCGGCCTCGAAGCCCTGGGTCTCGATGCGTGCCGCGGCCCGCGCCTTGAGGAAGGTGACGGCAGCGTCGCGCGCCCCGGCCACCGCCTCCCATACCTTCTGCACTTCGTCGGGCACGCGCGGGCCCTGGAAGGCCATCCACGTGATGTCGGCGCTGATGGCGCCGGGGTGGTCGAGCTTGCCCCACAGATCGATCAACACCACCGAGCCGGGCGTGACGCGGTGCGAGCCCTGTGCCGAGGGCGCGTAGTGCGGATTGGCGCTGTGGGGACCGACGGCCACGATGGGATCGGAGTCCATGGTCATGCCGCGGTCGCGGAGCATCTGCGCCAGGAGCTGCTGCACCTCGTATTCGGTGGGGGTCTCACCGCGCTTGCCGCACTGCTGCAGGAAGTGGTGCGTGCGGCCCGCGCACTCGTCGAGGATAGCGGCCGCCTTACGATGGCTCTCCAATCCTTCGGCTGACCAGACGGCCTCGAAGCGCGACACGAGATCGGCGCTGGTCACCACTTCGACGCCGAGCGAACGCACCAATTCGAACGTGCCGGCGTCGACGCGCGAGACGTAGGGGACGCCGTTCTTGGGCGAATACTCCATGGCGATGCGCCGCACGCCTTTCAGGACCTCGGCCAGGTTGGCTTCCATCTCGCGCCAGCCGGCGTAGACGAGCTTCGTCCCTTGCTTGTCCGCGAAGTGGTGGGCCTCGATGGCGTGATGGAGCCAGCGCGGCTCGCCGCGGGCCGGCAAGAGACAGAACCAGCGCCGCGTGTGGTGCGTATCGGGGGCGAAGCCCGCGATGCGTCCGGCGATGGGATTCAAGCCGCGGAAGTCGTAGAGGAGCCAGCCGTCCAGGCCTTGCTGGAGGAGCGCGGCCTGGATCTGGTCCAAGCGCATCGTGTTTTCGCGGGTGCTCGTCTGAGTCGTCATGGCCGGCATCCTATCATTGCGCGCCTTGGATGCGCTCGCGGCCCGTGTAGGCCGCGAACGTGCCGCCGCGCACGAATCCCAAGAGGGTCAGGTTCGCTTCCTCGGCGAGGGCGACCGCGAGGTGCGAGGGCGCCGACACCGAAGCGACCACCGGAATCGCGGCGATCCACGCCTTGAGGAGGATCTCGAATCCGGCCCGCCCGCTCACGCAGAGGAGCGCGTCGCGGAGGGGTAAGCGGCCACCGAGCGCGGCCCAGCCCACGAGCTTGTCGACCGCGTTGTGGCGGCCCACGTCCTCGCGCGCGGCGAGGAGGGTTCCGCTCAAGTCGAAGAGGCCGGCGGCGTGCAGCCCTCCGGTCTCGTCGAAGGTGGGCTGTGCCGTGCGCAAGCGCTCGGGCAGCGAGGCGAGAATCGCGCGCGCGACCAGGGGCCCGTCCGGCAAGGGCTCAGCGCGCCGCCGCACCGCTTCCAGCGTGCCGCGTCCGCACACGCCGCAGGCCGCCGAGATGAAGGCCGGCCGCCCGGTGAGACGCGAGGTGCCATCGGACGCACCCGGCGCTCCCACCCGCACGTTGACCACGTTGCCGCGTGCCTCCGGTGGGACATCGTCGACCAGGTCGACGCTTTGGATCTCGGCCGCCGCACGCGCGATACCCTCGGTGAGCGCGAAGCCTGCCGCCAGCTCCAAGTCCTCGCCGGGCGTGCGCAGCGTCACCGCCACCGCCGCACCGTTCACACGAATCTCGAGCGGCTCCTCGATGGCGACACGATCCTCGTAGGCGCCGCGCCCCGGCCGCCAGGCCGGAACCGCGAGTGCCCGCGCTATACTGCGGGCCATGTCGTCCTCCCCGGAACGCACGCGAGCCAAACGCGGCTGGAATCCGTCGTCGTGGGCCGGCCTCTCGCCCAATGGGCTCGGCCAGGTGAAGCCCAACCACTATCTCGAGATGCTGAAGGTGGCGTGGCAGAACAAGGACCAGCTCCCGTTCGCCTGGAGGATTCTAACCCAGGGCGTGTGCGACGGCTGCGCGCTGGGGACGAGCGGGCTCTCCGACTACACGATGGACGGCGTGCACCTGTGCGCGGTGCGCCTGCAGCTCCTGCGCTTGAACACCGCCCCCGCGCTCGATCCCCAGCACCTCGCCGACACCGCGGCGCTCGAGCGCCTGAGCGGCAAGGAGCTGCGCGCGCTGGGCCGACTTCCTTATCCCATGATCCGCCGCCGCGGCGAGCCGGGATACCGGCGCGTGTCATGGGACGAAGCGTTGAAGGCGGTGGCAAGCCGGATCCGCGCCACCGACCCTGGGCGGCTCGCTTTCTATCTCACCTCGCGTGGCGTCACCAACGAGGTCTACTACACGGCCTCCAAGGTGGCGCGCTTTCTGGGCACCAACCACGTCGACAACTCGGCCCGCCTGTGCCACGCGCCCTCCACCGTGGTGCTCAAGGAGATGATGGGCGTCGGCGCGTCGACCTGCTCGTACACCGACTGGCTCGACTCGGATCTCATCGTGTTCTTCGGCTCGCACACGCCCAACAACCAGCCGGTGACCACCAAGTACCTCTACTACGCCAAGCAGCGCGGCGCGCGCGTGGCCGTGGTGAACCCGTATCGCGAGCCCGGGCTCGAGCGCTACTGGGTGCCGTCGGTGCTCGAGAGCGCGCTCTTCGGCACGCGCCTGGCCGACGAGTGGTTCGAGGTCGACATCGGCGGCGACGCGGCGTTTCTCTCGGGAGCGCTCAAGGCGCTGGTCGAGGCCAAGGGCGTGGACACCGAGTTCGTGGCCGCGCACACGACGGGCTTCGACGACGTGGCCTCGTGGGCGCACGGCCTCACCTGGGCCGATCTCGAACGCGGCTCGGGCGCCGGGCGCGATCGCATGAAGGCCTTCGCCGAGCTGCTCGCGGGCGCGAAGCGCGCCGTTTTCGTGTGGTCGATGGGCCTCACGCAGCACGCGCACGGCGCGGACAACGTGAGAGCCCTCGCGAATCTCGCGCTGGCGCGCGGCTTCGTGGGCCGTGAAGGCTGTGGCGTGATGCCGATCCGTGGCCACAGCGGCGTCCAGGGCGGAGCCGAAGTGGGTGCGGTGCCGGGGGCGCTCTCGGGCTGGGCGCCTCTGGGAACGCCCGCCGCCGAGAAGATCGCCGAGGGCTGGGGCTTTGCCATTCCAGACGTGCGCGGACTCTCGGCGGTGGAGATGATCGGCGCCTGTGCCGACTGGCGGATCGATGTGCTCTATTCGATCGGCGGCAACTTCCTCGAGACCTTGCCCGAGCCGGCGCGCGTGCGCGCCGCCCTCGAGCGCGTGCCGCTTCGTGTCCACCAGGACATCGTGCTCTCGAGCCAGATGTTGGTGGAGCCCGCCGAGCTGGCCGTGCTCCTGCCCAGCCAGACGCGCTACGAGCAGGCGGGCGGCGGCACGGAGACCACGACCGAGCGCCGCATTCTTCTCTCGCCCGAGATCCCCGGCCGCCGCATCGGCGAGAGCCGGTCCGACTGGGAGATCCTGGTCGAGGTGGCGGCGCGCGCTCATCCCGAGCGTGCGAGTGCTATCCGCTTCGCCGACGCCCAGGCCATCCGCGACGAGATCGGCCGTCTCATTCCCATGTATGCCGGCATCGAGAAGCTGGCGAAGAAGGGTGATCAGGTGCAGTACGGAGGACGGCGCTTGTGCGAGGGCGGACAGTTTCCCGTGGAAGGGGGGCGCGCGCGCTTTCGCATTCCTTTTCTCTTGGAGGACGCCCCGCCGCCCGGCCACTTCCGTCTCGCCACGCGCCGCGGCAAGCAGTTCAACTCCATGGTGCAGGCAGCGCGCGATCCGTTGAACGGCGCCACGCGCGACGCCGTACTTCTCTCGGCGGAAGACGCGAAGGCGCTGGGCGTGCGCCACGGCGACGCGCTCGTCCTGCGCTCGCGCACCGGAACCTTTCGCGGGCGCGCCTTCGTCTCGCCCATCAAGCCGGGCAACGTGCAGGTGCACTTTCCCGAAGCCAACGATCTGCTCGACCTCACGCGCCGCGAGACCACGTCGGGTATTCCCGATTACGCCACATGGGTCACCATCGAGCGCGCTCCGGCTAGCGAAAGTCAGAGCTCCGAGGAACGTCCTTCTTAGAAGAGTCGGCGTGGGCCTCGCGCAGCGGGCCGCCGGGTGCGGTGAGCTCGGTCCCGACCCCGTGCTCGTAGACCAGCTCGCCCCCCTCGAGCCCCGCCGTCACCAGCAATCCCAAGAGTCCCAGCATGCCGGCGAGGAAGAGCCAGCGCGGCTTGGGCCCGCCCGCCCTGGACGTGCCCCAGCGCCAGAACGCGAGCACGGCGGCCGTGCCCAGGGAGAGAAAGCCAAAGGTGCGGTGATCGACCAGGTCGCCGGCCGCTCGCGCCACCGGCGCCACGCTCAGCGAGGCAAGCCAGCCGGTGAGGGCCGCGGCGGCCGCGCCCAAAGCGCCTGCGTAGAGCAGCCAGCGCGACAGCGTGTCGGCAAGCGGGCGGCGGGTGAAGGCGAACACCGCCTCGCACAGAACGGCGGTGACGAGAAGTCCTAGCGGGAAGTGGACGAAGAGTGGGTGGGGGTTTTGCACGTTGTGCTCCGATGATTGCGGATGGATTCGAGGAGCGTGATCCTAGACGAGCAGGCCCCCCGATGACTAGACAGCGAATTTGAGATCGTGAATCTGGACCTTCGGAAGCCTCCTCGTTGGCGTTTGCCTCCAATAATGCATAGCCCATCTTCTCGGTAGTTCGATGAGGCTTGGAAACCTCCGAGATGCAAGCACCTCCTTCACGCTGAGCAATCGATCCACGATGCCCGACTTCATGGCAGGCGACTCGCCTGGATGCCTCTCCGAGAAGGATTTGATGTAGTTGCGCCAAACCAAGAAGACCCACATGCGCTCGATACCCGATTGTCTTCGTTTGGAAAACGCGATCGTCTCGCGCTTGTGATTGGCCCCGCTGTGGCGGAACAAGAGATCCAGGAGGTTGATGGGGAAGAGCGGGTTCTGGGCATTCCTCGCCGCCCGCGACGAGATGGTGCGGTGAGTCACCTCGAGGTGGCG
>DATFWU010000002.1:0-14968 GCA_035259005.1 Candidatus Eiseniibacteriota bacterium | reverse complement strand
CCGCCTCGGCCACGAGCTGGCCGTCCACGAACGCTTCGCCGCGCATCTTGCAGATGCGGTTCTTGAGCTTGAGCAGCGTGAGCTCGAAGCGCAGCTGATCGCCGGGGCGCACCGGGCGGCGGAACTTGGCGTTGTCGATGCCCATGAAGTAGACGAGCTTGCCGTTGGGATCGTCGACCATGGAGAGAAGAAGCACGCCGCCGGTCTGCGCCATGGCCTCGATGATGAGCACCGCCGGCATGATGGGATGGCCGGGGAAGTGGCCCTGGAAGAACGGCTCGTTGATCGTGACGTTCTTGAGCCCGACGACCCGTTTGCCTTCTTCCAGCTCCAGTATCCGGTCGACGAGGAGGAGCGGATAGCGGTGCGGCATGATATCCATGATCGCCGTGATGTCCCACTCGGCCGCGGGACGATCGGCACGGCGCCCGCCCTGCGGAATCGCCTGCGAGAGCTTCTGCACGAAAGCCACGTTGGTGGCGTGGCCCGAGCGCACCGAGATGACGTGGCCCAGGAGCGGGCCGCCGAGGAGCGCCAGATCGCCGAGCAGGTCGAGGATCTTGTGGCGCACGAACTCGTCGCGGAAACGCAGCGGCTTGTCGTTGAGCACCCCCTGCTCGCCCACGACCACCGCCGACTCGAGCGTGCCGCCGCGGATGAGACCCTGGGCGCGCAGCAGAGCGACGTCGCGCTCGAGCACGAAGGTGCGCGCCGGCGCCACCTCGCGCTCGAAAGTCACGTCGTCCACGTCCACCGACAGGTGCTGCGTGCCGATGATGTTGTTGTCATAGTCGATGGTAAAGGTGACGCGCAGGCGGTCGGACGGCACGGCGAGCATCTCGACGGCGCCCGACTGGAACATGACCGGCTTCGTGACCTTGAAGTGGCGGCGCGGCACGCCCTGTTCGACCACGCCGGCCGAGCGCAGGGCGCGCACGATGGGCAAGGCCGAGCCGTCTTCGGGCTCGGGGACTTCGAGGGCCGTGACCTCGACGATCACGTTGTCGATGCCGAGCCCGACCAGCGAGCCCAGCACGTGCTCCATGGTGTGCACCTCGACGTCGCCGCTCTTCAGGATGGTGCGCCGGCCGTGGTCGGCGTCGTAGTGCGCGTGCTGGGGACCGACGGGAATGCGAGGCTGGCCGGGGAGATCGGCGCGCACGATCACGATGCCGCTGTTGGGCGGCGCCGGACGGAAGGTGACCTCGCCGCGGGCGCCGGTGTGAATGCCGACCCCCGAGTAGCTGGCCGGGGTGGCGATGGTCCTCTGGTCGCGGCCCGCCTTGGCGTCGGGAGCCGGGGCCTTGGGGCTAGCCGCCGCTTCGGACGTGATGGGCACTCCGCTCCTCCTCGAGCGCCTGGAGACGCTGCTCGAGCCGGGACAGGCGCTCGACCAGCTGCGGCAGCTTCATGGTCAACGCGTGGATGCGCCGCGCCACGGTGTGGGGCTGCGCCGGATAGCCCGAGACCTGGGTGTGCGGCGGCACCGACTTGGTGACTCCGGCCTGCGAGCCGACGACCGCGTATTCGCCGATCTCGATGTGGCCGACGATGCCCGCCTGGCCGGCGAGCGTGGCCCCGCGACGCACGCGCGTCGAGCCCGAGATCCCGACCTGCGCCACCACGATCACGTTCTCGTCCATCTCGACGTTGTGACCCACCTGCACGAGATTGTCGATCTTGGTGCCGGCGCCGATCACCGTGGTGCCCGTGGTCGCGCGGTCGATGCACGCGTTGGCGCCGATCTCGACGTCGTCGCCGATCAAGACGGTGCCCACCTGCGGCACCTTGTGGTGCACGTCGCCGTCACGCACGTAGCCGAAGCCGTCGGCCCCGATCACCGTGCCGGGATGGATGGTGACGCGCTCGCCGAGCACGCAATCCTCGCTCACCACCACGTTGGGATAGAGCCACGTCTCCTTGCCGAGACGCGCGCGGCGTCCGACGTAGGCGCCGGCCATGACCACGCAATCGTCGCCCACCGTCGCCCCTTCTTCGATCACCGCGTGCGGACCGAGCGAGACGCGCTCGCCCACCGTGGCCCCCGCATAGACGACCGCGGTGGGATGCACGCCGGGCTCGGGACGCGGGCGCTCCTGGCGGAAGAGTTTCACCGCCTTGAGGAAAGCGAGATAGGGATGCGGGTGCACGAGCTGCGTGAGCGGCGCTCCCGGCTTGGCCTCGCCGATGAGCACCGCGGAGGCGCGGGTCTCGGTCAGGTAGGTTTCGTAGCGCGGATTCGCGAGGAAGGTCAGGTCGCCCGGACGGGCCTCCCGGATCCCGGCCACGCCGGAGATCGACAAGTCAGGATCACCGATCAGCTTGGCTCCCAGCTCCTGGGCGAGATCCGCGATGCGACGTGGCGTCATGGGGAGGTCCCCGAGGTGGGCGTCGTCCCCGCCTCGCGATTGAGGATGTCGAGCACCCGGTCGGTCAGATCGAGGCTCTTGACGGCGAATATCACATTCCCGTCGGCGGCGTCCAGGACCAGGTCGTAGTTGTCGTCGCGCGCCACGCGCTCCACCACCGTGCGCACGCGTTGAATCACGTCGGCCGTCAGCTGCTCGTTGAGCTCGGTGGCGCGGCCCTTGGGGCCCCAGAATGCCTGCACGAACTGATCGTAGTCGGCCAGCGTCTTCTGCAGCTGCGCTTCCTTCTCGACGCGCTTCTCCTCGGAGAGGGCGAGCGACTGCTCCTTGAGGTCGGCACGCTGCTGGTCGACCGCTTTGCGGCGGTCGTCGGACTCGGCGCGCCAGGCGTCGATCTCGCGGCTGAAGCGCTGCTGCGCATCCTTGGCGTACGAGTAGCCGGCGAAGATGCGCACCGAGTCGACGTAGCCGATCTTGAGAATCTGCGCGCCGGCCAAACCCGGAGCCCAGGCCGCGGCGAGGACCGCGCAGACGGCCAGCACGGAAGCGCGGGTGACGGACGAGCGCGCGATCCGATTCATGCCGTTCCTCCTAGAAGAACATGTTGCCGAGCAGGAAGTGCGTCCGCCATCCCGGCCTCGGACTCCTGTCGAAGCCGTAGCCGAAGTCGAGCCCCATGTTGCCGAGCAGGGGGACTTCGATGCGGAAGCCGATTCCTGCCGACTTCTTGAGATCGAAGATCTGGATCTGCTTGGGATCGTTCCACGTGTTGCCGGCCTCGGCGAAGAGCAGGCCGTGCACGGGATGGACGATCGGGAACTGCTGCTCGAAAGTCACGAGCGCGAAGATTCGGCCGCCCGGATAGCGCACTTCGGTCGCCGTCTTGCGATAGGTCGAGTCGATCGGGTTGTACACGCTGTCGAGCACGGTGTGGATGTTCTCGGTGGGCACGATCTCGTAGTCGTCGTAGCCGCGCAGTCCGTAGAACGTCGTGCCGCCCAGGCGGTAGCGCTCGTACTGCGGCACGTCCTTGCCGTAGTTCCCTACGATGCCGGTGCGGGCTCGGATCATGGAGGCCACCGGCTTGAGCAGCGAGGGGAACCAGTTCCGGGCGTCGATCTCGAACTTGTAGAAGTCGACCGAGCCGCCGAGCACGCGGCCCGCGAACTCGTTCGACTCGTTCAGCCGCGTGCCCTTGGTCGGATAGAAGGGATTGTTCGTGTTGTCGCGCGAGAACGAGAACTCCACCGAGGACGTGGTCTGGCGTCCCTGCTGGATGAGGCTCTCGAGCTCCTTCTGGGCCGCGGTCAGGGCCGAGTCGACCTCGATGTTCACGTCTTCGAGGCGGTAGGTGATGAAGCCGTGCAGGTAGCGATCGATGGAGCGCAGGGGCCGCCCCACGCGCACCGATCCGCCGAAGCGCTTGTCGTCGTACTGCAGCGTGGTGCCCGAGCCCGTGACCTGGGTCTGCTGCTGGCGGTTGAAGAGCGAGAAGCCGAGCGTCGTGCGGCTGTCGCGGAACCACGGATCGGTGTAGGAGACGTCGTAGGTGCTGCGCTTGGCGCCGCGCTCGAGGGCGATCGAGATCGCCGAGCCGTTGCCGAACAGGTTGTTGTGGCCGAGCTGGATGAAGCCCGTGAGCCCGCCCTCGGACGAGTAGCCGGCCCCCGCCGAGGCGGTGCCCGTCTCCTTCTCGACCACCTTGAGATAAAGATCGACGTCGGTGCTGTCGGCGGCCTTGAAGTCGACCTGGACGTCGTTGAAGAAGCCAAGACGGAAGGCGTCCTGCTGGGAGCGGATCAGGGCCGAGCGCCGAAAGAGATCGCCCTCGTGGATCGAGATCTCGCGCCGCACCACCTTCTCCTTGGTGCGCGTGTTGCCGGTGATGTACACCCAGCGGATCCTCGAGGGCGCGCCTTCCGTCACCTGGAAGGTCACGTCGACGTTGCCCGAGTCGTTGACCGCCTCCTGGGGATCCACGGCCACGTAGAGGTAGCCGTTCTCGGCGTAGGCCGCGTAGGTGTCCTCGACCGCCTTCTTGAGCGCTGGGCCGTTGTACCAGTCGCCCGGGAGCGGCAGCGGGATCTCGGCCTTCTGCGCGGGCGTGAGCGCCTTGTCCCCGCTCCAGGCGACGTGGCCCATGTGGTAACGGGGACCCTCGTCGATCTGGTAGACGAGCGTGATGCTCTTGCCGTCGTCACTGAAGCGCAACGAATCGCGATTCACCTGGACGTCACGGTAGCCGCGCGCGCGGTAGAAGTCGGTGAGCTTGGTGATGTCCTTGTCGAGCTTGTCGGGGTCGACCTTGCCGCTCTTCAGGAACCCGGCTCGCTTGCTCGCCATCTCGTGCGAGAGCTGGTCCTGGGTGAAGGCGTGCGCGCCTTCGAAGGCGAAGTGGTGGACGCGCGCCGAGGGCCCTTCGTCGATGGTGAACACGAGGTCGACCTTCTCCGGTCCCGCCGGTCGCGTCTCGGCGTCGACCTGGGTGCGCACGTGGCCCTTCTCGCGGTAGACGCGCTTCAAGGAATCGATGGCCGCGAAGAGCGCCACGGGCGAGAGGCGGCTCCCGGTCACGAGCGCGGTCTTCTTGCCCAGCTCCTCGCCTTTGATCTTCTTGTTGCCCACGAACTCCATGCGCTCGATGCGCGGCCGCGGGACGACATGCAGGACGAGAGTGGTCGAGTCGTCCGCCCCCCGCCCTTCCGCCCACAAGTCGTCGGAGACTTCGAGCGCCCAGACACGGCGCAGCCCCTCGCGCAGCAAGGGAGCGGTGAGCGCGGTGCCCGGCGACACGCCGAACACCGCCAGCACGCGCGAGGAATCCTCGCCCGAGATCCCCTGCACCGTGACCCGGCTCAGGGTGGGGCCGGAAGAGGGAGACGTGCCCGACTGGGCGAAGACGCTGGAGACCACAACGGCGGCCGCGAGGCCGGCCGCGACCGCCGCTCGAATGCCGAGGCGTGAACCTTGGCTCACTCGCCCCCTCCCGCCGCGACCGGGGCCGGCGTGTGGGCGGGTTGTGCGGGTCGGAAGCGAAGCTCGTCGCCGGCGCGCTCGACGAGCACGCGGCCTTTGGCCTTGAGCTCGCCGCGGAGGATGAACTCCGACAGCGGATCCTCGAGCAGGCGCTGCAGGGCACGCTTGAGAGGACGAGCGCCGAGGTAGGGATCGAAGCCCTTCTCGAGCAAGAGCCCCTTGGCCTCGTCGGACAGCTCGATGTCGATGTCCTGGGCGCTCAGGCGCGCGGTGAGCTGCGTGAGCAGGATGTCGACGATCGACTTCATGTCATGCTTGCTGAGCTGGTGGAAGACGATGATGTCGTCGATGCGGTTCAGGAACTCGGGATTGAACGCGCGCTTGAGCTCTTCCATGACACGGGCGCGCATGTCGGCGTAGCCGGTCTGGGCCTCGTCCGAGGCGCGCACGAAGCCCATGTGCTTCTGGCCCACGATCTGCCGCGCCCCCAGGTTCGAGGTCATGATGAGCACGGTGTTCTTGAAGTCCACCTTGCGCCGGCTGGCGTCGGTGAGCACGCCGTCGTCGAGCACCTGGAGGAGCACGTTGAACACGTCGGGGTGCGCCTTCTCGATCTCGTCGAGCAGCACCACCGAGTAGGGCTTGCGGCGCACCTTCTCGGTGAGCTGGCCGCCCTCGTCGTAGCCCACGTAGCCGGGAGGCGCGCCGACCAGGCGTGACACCGAGAACTTCTCCATGTACTCCGACATGTCGATGCGAATGAGCGCGTCCTCGTCGTCGAACAGGAACTCGGCCAGGGCCCGCGCCAGCTCCGTCTTGCCCACACCCGTGGGGCCCAGGAAGATGAACGAGCCGATGGGCCGCTTGGGATCGCGCAGGCCGACGCGATTGCGCCGCACCGCCTTGGAGACCGCGGTCACGGCCTCGTCCTGGCCCACGACGCGCTTGCGCAGCTCGCTCTCCATGCGCAGGAGCTTCTGCGTCTCCTCCTCCTCGAGCTTGACCACGGGGATCGAGGTCATGACGCTGACCACGGCGGCAATGTCCTCGCCGTTCACCTCGACCTCGCGGTCGCGCTTGGTCTCCATCCACTTCTTCTTGAGATCCTTGAGCTGATTGCGCTGGTCCTTCTCCTTGTCGCGGAGCTTGGCCGCGCGCTCGTACTCCTGCTGGCGGATGGCCGCTTCCTTCTCCTTGACCACTTCTTCGAGCTTGGCCTCGAGGTCGCGGATTTCGGCCGGGGTCGTCGACACCGAGAGACGCGCCCGTGCCGAGGCCTCGTCGATCACGTCGATGGCCTTGTCGGGGAGCTGGCGGTCGGTGATGTAGCGGTCCGCGAGCTTGACGGCCTGGACGAGCGCGTCGTCGGTGATGCGCACGCCGTGGTGCGCCTCGTACTTGTCGCGCAGGCCGCGCAGGATGGTGACCGCGTCGTCGACCGAGGGCGGATCCACCATGATGGGCTGGAAGCGGCGCTCGAGCGCGCCATCCTTCTCGATGTACTTGCGATACTCGTCGAGCGTGGTGGCGCCGATGCACTGGAGCTCGCCGCGCGCCAGGGCCGGCTTCAGCATGTTCGAGGCGTCGATCGCCCCTTCCGCGCCGCCCGCGCCCACGATGGTGTGCAGCTCGTCGATGAAGATCACGGTGTCCTTGGACTCCCGGATCTCGTTCATGACCGTTTTCAAGCGCTCCTCGAACTGACCCCGGTACTTGGTGCCGGCCACCACCGCGGCGAGATCGAGAGTCACGATGCGCTTGTTCTTGAGCCCCTCCGGGACCTTGCCCTCGACGATGCGGCGGGCCAGGCCCTCGGCGATCGCCGTCTTGCCCACGCCGGGGTCGCCGATCAGCACCGGGTTGTTCTTCTTGCGGCGCGACAGCACCTGGATGACGCGCTCGATCTCCTTCTCGCGCCCGATCACCGGATCGAGCTTGGCCTCGCGCGCGAGCTGCGTGAGATCGCGGCCGAACTGGTTCAGGGCCGGGGTCTCGGGGCGCTCCTCGCGCTCGGCGGGCTGCTGCGACGGCGAGCCGCCCAGGAGCTTGAGCGTCTCCTCGCGCACGCGCTTGCGATCCACGCCCAGCTCGAGCAGGACCTTGGCGGCCACGCCCTCGCCCTCGCGGATCAAGCCCAGGAGCAGGTGCTCGGTGCCGACATAGTTGTGGCCCAGGGAGCGCGCCTCGTCGACCGCCAGCTCGAGCACGCGCTTGGCGCGCGGTGTGAACGGGATCTCGCCGATGGTCATGGTCCCGCCCGAGGAAGAGACCATGTTCTCGACCGCCTGGCGGATGTGGTCGAGATCGACGCCCAGGTTGTTCAAGACCGTGGCCGCGATGCCCTCGCCCTCGCGAATCACGCCCAGGAGGAGATGCTCCGTGCCGATGTAGTCGTGCTGGAGCCGGGCCGCCTCTTCCCGCGCCAGATAGATGACCTTGCGCACCCGTTCCGTGAACTTGTCATGCATGGACGTTCTACCCCCTCCGGCCGTCGGCCGTTCCGTCCCCCCCGCCGCGCGCGAGGATCGAGCGCACCAGCTCGGCCCGTCGCACGTTCCGCTCGGCAGGATCCATCAGCTTGCCCAGCCGCCTCTGCAAGTGGGCGGGCTGGGTGAGAACCAAAAGCTCGTTGAGCGTGGACAAGGCCGGGAGCTCGGGCATGTTGAGCGCCACGCCCAGACGCACGGCCGAGCACAGATTGACGACCTCCTGGCTCGACATGGTCCGGCCGTAGCGCAAGGTCCCGTAGGCCCGGAACACCTTGTCCTCGATCTGCACGCGCGCGTCGCGCAGGAGCGTCTCACGCGCCCGCTCCTCGGCCGAGAGGATCTGGCGCGTGACCCGCTCCAAGCTCTCCAGCGTTTCCTTTTCCGAGAGGCCCAGCGTGGTCTGGTTGGAGATCTGGAAGAGATTGCCCATCACGTCCGTGCCCTCGCCGTAGAAGCCGCGCACCGCGAGGCCCATTTGCGTGATGCCCTTCAGCACCTTGTCGATCTGCTTGGTCAGGACCAGGGCCGAGAGGTGAATGAGAACCGAGGCGCGAAGCCCGGTGCCCGCGTTCGTCGGGCAGGCCGTGAGATAGCCCCACTCGTCGTGGTAGGCGTATTCGAGCGAGCCGTCCAGCTCGTCGTCCGCCTGATCGGCAAAAGCCCACGCCTCGCCCAGCATGAGCCCGCTGACCAGGCTCTGCAGGCGGATGTGATCCTCCTCGTTGACCATGATCGAGATGCGCTCGTCGGGGGCCACGTAGAGGCCACGCGGACGCGAGGCGTCCGAAAGCTCGTGGCTCACCAGATGGCGCTCGACCAGCACCGTGCGGTCGAGCGCGTTCAGCTCGTGCACGGGCAGGAACGATCCGCCGCCGAAGGACGCGGCGCGCGTGGCCGCGCGCTCGACCGAGCCCAGCACGTGGCGCAGCTCGTCCTCGCGAGCGCGATGCGTGAACGGCACGTGGCGGAGGTTGCGCGCGAGACGGATGCGGGTCGAAAGCACGATGGCCGGATGCGAGCCGGTGGCGTCGAGCCAGGGGCCCGGGCGAGCGATGAGACGGTCCACGGCCGGCGTCTTGCCCGAGCCGCTCGTCTCCCCCGCGTCCGGCATGCGAGCTTCCATGCGTCCCTTCTTCCTAGGCCGGGCTGGTCCCCGGCCGGCCCTCTTTGGTCACGGCCTGGTCAGCGGTCCGGATGAGATCGCGCAGCTCGGCGGCGCGCTCGAAATCTTCCTTGTCGATGGCCCGTTGCAGCTCGTCCTGCAGGCGCTGGACCTGGCGCGTGCGGGCCACCGACTCGCTCTCGGTGGCCGGGTGCTTGCCCGTGTGCCGCGTGCTGCCGTGAATGCGCCGCAAGAGCGGCCGGAGCTTGGCTTGGAACGTGGAGTAGCAGGTCGGACAGCCCAGGCGTCCGGTCTCCTTGAACGACGTATAGTGGAGGCCGCAGCGCGGGCACTGCACGGGACCGACCTTCTCCTCCTCGCCGGTCGCCATCTCGTCGACCATGCCCGCGAGCAGCTGCGAGAACGAGAATTTCTGCAGCCCGGCTTGCGGGGCGAGGCCCTTCTCCTGGGCGCAGGTCTGGCAGACGTGCAGCTCCGAGCTCCGATTGTCCTGGATCTCGGTGAAGTGCACCGTCGCTGGGTTCTTGTTGCAGATCTGGCAGACCATCACGCGCGCCCCATGTCTTCCGGGAGTGCTTCCCGGACTCTTCCTCGGTCCAAAACTAGCACGGCCGATGCCAACGCTGCCAGCCGCTCATTGTGTGTCGCAACCACAATGGTTTGAGCATGTTCCGTCGCGAGAGAGACGAGCAGCGCACCCAGCCGCTCGGCATTCTCGCGATCGAGATTTCCCGACGGCTCGTCGGCCAAAACGAGATCCGGCCGGTTGACGATGGCTCGCGCCACCGCGACGCGCTGCTGCTCACCGCCCGAGAGCTGCGACGGCCGGTGCTCCCAGCGCTCGCAGAGTCCCGCGAGCACCAGCGCCTGGCGAGCCCGGGTGCGCGCCACGGATTCCGATGCGCCGGCCCACAGTGCGGGCATCATCACGTTTTCGAGCGCGGTGAATTCGGGGAGAAGTTGGTGGAACTGGAAGACGAACCCGAGCCGGCGGGCACGAAAGCGCGCCGTACCTTCTGCATCGAGGGACGTCAGATCCCGATCCTCCACCCACACCGAGCCCGCGTCCGGCCGGTCGAGCCCGCCCGCGATGTGCAGGAGCGTGCTCTTGCCGGCGCCTGAGGCCCCGAGAATAGCCAGAATCATGCCACGGGGGACCGCGAGATCGACCCCACGCAGCACCTCCAACTTGCCTCCTGCCATGGGGTAAGCCTTTTCGATGCCGGTCAGTCGGAGAACCGGCGGAGGCGATCCCGCCACGCCCGTGGAAGGTTTTACGACGGAGGGAGACCGATTCCCGGCCGCGGGGACGGAGGGCTGGCTCTCGCTCATGTCTCGCGGATGGCCTCGGCGGGCGGGATGCGGGCCGCGTAGGCGGCCGGGTAGAGCGCCGCCACCGCGCACAGCACGAGAGCGGCCAGGGCGACCCAGATCACGTCGCTCCACTCGAGCTGCACCGGCAGCGCGGAGAGGAAATACACGTCGGCCGGGATGTGGTAGCCGTGCAAGACGCGGCACAAGACGAGCCCGAGCCCGGTGCCGAGCCCGGTGCCCACGACGCCGATGAGCATGCCCTCGAAGAGAAAGATGCGGAGCACGTCGGAAGGGGAAGCACCCTGCGTGAGCAGCGAGCCGATGTCGCGCCGCTTGACCAGCACCACCATGAGCAGCGTGCTCACGATGTTGAGCGCGGCCACGAGCATGATGAGGCCGAGGATGAGCGCCATCACCCCTTTCTCCACTTTCATGAACGAGAAGAGGTTGGCGTTCATCTCGATCCAGTCGGTGCCGCGATAGGGAAAGCCGCCGAGCTTCTTCAGGACGCGGTCGCGCACCTTCTCGGCCTGGAAGAGATCCTCGACCTTGATCTCGATGCCGGTCACCGTGCCGTGCGCGCCGAAGAAGTCGGCGGCCGCGGGCAGGGCCACGTAGGCCAGGTTGGCGTCGTACTCGTAGAGCCCCGAGTGGAAGATGCCCACCACCTCGAAGGTGCCGAGCTTGGGCACGAGGCCGGCCGCGGTGCGCACGCCGCCCTCGAAGCTCGCGAGGATGACGTGGTCGCCCACCGCGGCGCGCAGATGGTCGGCGAGCTCGGAGCCCAGCACCACGCCGGGCACGTTGCCCGGTGTCACCAAGGGAATCGAATCGAGGGCGGGCGTGATGTTCGAGGCCACCGTGGTCACGCGGCGCTCGGCTTGGAGATCGACTCCCTTGACCACCAGGCCTTCGGCCAGGTTGCCGTGCGTGGCGAGCGCCTTCCGATAGAGGAAGGGCGCGACTCCGACCACGTCCTTCACCCCGCGGATCGCGGGCAGAGCGCGCGTCGTGTCGGTGATGCCCGAGTCGTCGAACGAAAGCACGAGGACGTGGGCGTTGGTGCCCGCCACACGGGTGCGGATCTCGCGCTCGAAGCCGTTCATGACCGCGAGCACGGTGATCAGGGCGGCGACGCCCACGGTGACACCGACGATGGAGAGCGTGGTCAGGATGGCGATGAAGGCCGTCGGCCGGCGCGTGCGCAGATAGCGCGTGGCGATCCAGAAGGCGACGTTCACGCGCGGGCGGGAAGATCCTCGGCCGAGCGGCCCTCGGCCCCTTCGCCCTCCCGGTCCTCCTCCGGGCGAAGCTGCGGGAAGAGGATCACGTCACGGATCGAGCGGCTGTCGGTCACGATCATGGTGAAGCGGTCGAGTCCGATGCCGAGACCGCCCGTGGGCGGCATCCCGTACTGCAGGGCGCGCAGGAAGTCCTTGTCCTTGGGTTGCGCCTCCTCGTTGCCCGCCGCGCGCACCTCGGCCTGGCGGTCGAAGGCCTGCTCCTGCGCCACCGGATCGGTCTGCTCGGAGAAGGCGTTGCCGATCTCCATGCCGGCCACGAAGGGCTCGAAGCGCTCGACCAGCTGGGGATGGCGCCGGTTCACCTTGGCGAGCGGCGAGATCTCCTTGGGATGGTCGAGCACGAAGGTGGGCTGCACGAGCTTCGGTTGCACCAGCTCGCTGAACAGATCGTCGAGCCGGCCGCCCACACCGCCCTTGGGATCCGAGTCGATGCCGTGCTTCTTCACCAGGCGCTCGAGGCGCGCCGGATCGAGGTCGGAGACGTCTTCGCCCACCGCCTGGCTCACCGCTTCCAGCATGGAGAGGCGTCGCCAGGGCGGCGTGAAGTCGAGGCGCGTGCCCTGATATTCGATGAGCGTCGTGCCGCGCACTTCTTGAATGCATTCGACCAGCATGGCCTCGGTGAGCCGCATCATGTCTTCGTAGTCGGCGTAGGCCTCGTAGAGCTCGAGGATGGTGAACTCCGGATTGTGCGAGCGATCGATGCCTTCGTTGCGGAAATCGCGCGAGAACTCGTAGACCTTCTCGAAGCCGCCCACGATGAGACGCTTGAGATAGAGCTCGTCGGAGATGCGCAGGAAGAGCTCGGTGTCGAGCGCGTTGTGATGCGTGGTGAACGGGCGCGCGAACGCCCCGCCATAGAGCGGCTGAAGAATGGGTGTTTCGACCTCGAGATAGCCGCGGGCGTCGAGGAAGCGGCGCATCGTGGCCACGATCTTGGTGCGCCGCCGGAAGGTCTCGCGCACCTCCGGATTCATGAACAGGTCGACGTAGCGCTGGCGATAACGTGTTTCCGTATCTTGCAGGCCGTGCCAGGTGTCGGGCATGGGGCGGAGGGCTTTGGCGAGAAGCGTGACCTCGTGCGCCTTGACCGTGATCTCGCCGGTGCGGGTGCGGAACACGCGCCCGGCCACGCCCACCCAGTCGCCCACCGAGAGCGAGTCGAAGAGCGCGTAGCGCTCGGGGCCGAGCACGTCCTCGCGGCCGTAGATCTGGATGCGTCCGGTGGCGTCGAGCAGGTGGGCGAAACCCGCCTTGCCGTGGCCGCGCTTGGCCATGAGGCGACCGGCGATCGCCACCTCGGCGCCTTCCTCGGCCGTCACCTGGTCGCTCCATGCCAGGATGTCGGCCGCGCGGTGGGTCACGCGGTAGGCATGCGGATAGGGCTCGATGCCGCGCGCGCGCAGATCGGCGAGCACCGCGGGGGCGGCGGGCCGGGCCTCGCTCATTGCGTTGTTCTCCTCGAAGAGTCGGTCATCCGCCCTGTCCGGCGAGTGCCGCCCGCACCCAGCGGCGCGGGCCCTCGAGCGCGAGCTTGTCGCGCGCCTCGCCCAGGGGAATGGGATAGCTGCCGCTGAAGCAGGCGTGGCAGTACGCCTTGCCCTCGCGCTCGCAGGCCAACAGTCCCTCGAGCGAGAGATAGCCCAGCGAGTCCACTTCGAGGAAGCGGCGAATGCCCTCGACGTCGTGTGTGGCGGCGATGAGATCGCCGCGGCACGGCGTGTCGATGCCGTAGAAGCAAGGATGCGTGATCGGCGGCGAGCCGACGCGGAAATGAATCTCGGTCGCCCCGGCCCCGCGCAACAAGCGCACCAGCTTGCGGCTCGTGGTGCCGCGCACGATCGAATCGTCGACGACGGCCACGCGCTTGCCCTTGAGGATGGCCTCCACCGCGTTGTACTTGAGCCGCACGCCCTCGTCGCGGATGGCCTGCGTGGGATGGATGAACGTGCGACCCACGTAGTGGTTGCGGATGAGGCCGTGATCGTAAGGAAGCCGGCTGGCCTCGGCGAAGCCGAGCGCGATGGCGTTCGAGGAGTCGGGTACGGAGATCACGAGATCGGCGTCGGCGGGCTTTTCCTGCGCCAGCCGGCGGCCGATGGCCTTGCGCACGCGGTCCACGGTCTCGCCGAACACCACGCTGTCGGGGCGCGAGAAGTACACGTGCTCGAAGATGCACTGCGTGCGCTCCGCGGCCGGCATGCCGCGCTTGCTGGTGAGACCGCGGTGATCGAGGGTCACGATCTCGCCCGGCTCGACCTCGCGCACCAGGCGCGCGCCGATGAGATCGAAGGCGCAGCTCTCCGATGCCAGCACGTAGGCGCCCGACTCGTGGCGCCCGAGCACCAGCGGGCGCACGCCGTTGGGATCGCGCACGCCGAGCACGGCGTTGGCCGTGAGCAGGACGAGAGAGTAGGCGCCGCGCACGCGCCGCATGGCCTCGGCGACACGGTCTTCGAACGTGGCCGCCTTGGACAGCGCGATGAGATGGAGGAAGAGCTCCGAGTCGAGCGTGGTCTGGAACACGGCGCCACAGTTCTCGAGCTCGCGCCGGAGCTCGAGCGTGTTCACGAGATTGCCGTTGTGCGCCACGGCCAAGGGCCCGCCCGAGAACACGCCGGTCAAGGGCTGGGCGTTCTCGCGCGACAGGCTGCCGGTCGTGGAATAGCGGTTGTGGCCGATGGCGGCGCGGCCGGGCAGCCGGGTCAAGCGCTCGGGCGTGAAGAACTCGGAGACGAGACCGAGTCCCTTCTCGATCCGGAACTGGCCTGAGTCGAGGGCCACGATGCCGGTCGACTCCTGGCCGCGATGCTGCAAGGCGTGCAGGCCCAAGTAGGCGAGCTGCGCCGAGTCCTCCGGTCCCCACACGCCGAAGACCGCGCACTCCTCGCGCCATGTCGGTTTCATCGCCCCTCCTGTTCCTCGATGGCGGGCACGGGAAGCGAGGTCGCGTACAACCGCGCTTCCTGACTGTGCGGGTTGGCGAGCAATCCGCCCAGCGAAGTGCCGCCGGCCTCGGCCAGCGCCCGGGCCGGATCCTGTCCTTGCGCCGCGAGCCACCACACTTGCGCGCGCCGCACGCGCACGGCCATGCCGAGCGCGCGTCGCGCCGCCGCTTCGTGCTCGCTCGAGCGCACCGCCCCGCGCCACGTGGTGACCAGATAGGCCCCGGTGCCGGTGGCACCCGAGCCGCCGCTCGCGAGCGCGGCGCCGGCTTCGAGATCGGTGGCGTCGCTCGCGGCCTTTCTCCAAGTGGCGCGATCCCGATTCGGGTTGGCGAACCAGTTCGCGGTGCGCGCCCACTGCGAAAGCTCTTGCTCCACCTCGGGCGCGCCCTGCCACTCGAATTCCCAAAGATCAGCGCGCGCCAGCGCCGTGGGCCGCGTGCCCGAG
>DATFWU010000001.1:0-3635 GCA_035259005.1 Candidatus Eiseniibacteriota bacterium | reverse complement strand
AGCGCGCCTCGTGGCGAAAGCGCCCCGAGACCACGGCTGGGCCCGCCCCTTCCTCGGTGACGATCTCGTAGCGATCGCGATCCTGGCGCGCCACGCGCGCAGGCAAGAGACCGCGCTCACGATGCGATGCAAACGACTGCTCGAGCCGGGGATTCCAGCCCCATGTTTCGAGTGACATGACGGGTTCCGTTCCTTTCTCGCGTGTGGAAAGCAAAGAGCCGGGACGAAGGACACGCCCCGGCTGCGAAAAACGAAACGGCCGCTCCGAAGAGCGGCGCGTCATGTCGAATGCGAATTCGGTTCGACTAGATACGCTGCGATCCGCGAGCGCAGAAGGGGCGTGGCATCCGAAGCGCGAGAGGAATGGCAGACATCGGACGTTGCTCCTTTCCGGGCTCAGCCCCGCACCACGCGGAGCTGGATCGCGAAGAAACACTACCGGAGACCGCTCGATGGAATCAAGCGGCCTCCGCTCCCTGGCTCCCTAAGCCGCCATCATGTCCTTGGTGATCTCGGCGCTCACGCGCTCGAGCGCTTCCATGGCGCTCGACGCCGCGGCCCACGCCGCGCGCGCCGCCGCCCACGCCGCCTCTTCCGTCTGGGCGGCGCACGAGGCTTCCAGCTCGTGGCGGGCGCGCTCCGCTGCGGCGATGGCCTCGGCGGCGTCCTCGCCGCTCAAACCCGCGCGCGACGACCACTCGCAAGCCTGACTCGAGGCGCGGGCCGCGGCGTCGAATGCCGTCTGCGCGTCCACTTGGGCCGCGAGAAGCGAATCCGTCGCGTTGCGCTTGGGTTCCGTGAGCGTGGGGATCATGGCGACCACCCCTCCTTCCAGAACTTGTGATTCCGCAAGGAGCGTGCCGTTTCGCGGGAAGAAGGTCGGAGGCCCGCATCTTCAATGAAGACCACGCAAAGCGACGAACGGCTACAAACCAGCCACCCTCCCTAGAGGGTCAAACCAGTCGACGAACCTCCACATCGTGACGCCAATTCTGCACGTTTCTAGACAGGAATGTTTTGAAACACGGCCGCGGCGTGGGTTTCCGGAAGAAATGCGTAAACATGGTGTGTGGTGGGATCGAACGCGATCGTGTGCGCGCCCTTCTCGGTCGCGACGGTCTCGCAGAGCCGGTTCGAAGCCGTGTCGAAGACGTCGATCACGCCGGGGTTGCCGACGGCAACGTGAAGGAGACGCAAACCGGGATCGAAGAACACGACGTCGGGAGCGCCCGAGAGCGGACGCTCGGTGAGGATGGCGCCGGTGTCGAGGTTCAGCACGACCAGCGTTCCTTGGTCGCACGCGCAGTAGAGGAGGCGCCGCTCGAGATCGGCGTCGAGACCGTGGGGACCGGGTGCGGGGATCTCGATCGTGCCGGCCACGCGGTCGCAATGATCGCTCTCCACGAGGACGATGCGCGACGGATCGGCGATGTTGACGAGGAAGCAGGTGGTTCGCGGATCGAAGATCGCCCAGCGCGTGCGCCCGGGCATGGGCACGCGCGCGATCTCGCGACGCTCGTCGATGGAGACGAACGAGAGGCTGGGTGGCTCGCCGACGTTGGCGGCGAGGAGCAGGCGGTGGCCCGGGTCGTAGGCCAGACCGTTGGGCCGGCGCCCAACCGGCACCTTGAACACCCCTCCAGGCTCCAGGATGCCGACCGTGTCCTCGCCGCGATTCGATGTGAAAACCAGACCTTGCTCCTCGCACACGAGCGCGCCCGCGACGCCCGCCAAGCCACCGAGCGTCGAGAGGTGGCGCGCCCGCCGGGTGTCGACCACCTCGACCGCGTCGTTGGCCGTGTGAGCGACGTACAGCCGTCCGGCGCGCGCCGCCACGCAGGCGTGATCGAAGCCGCCCGGGCCCGCGTGCGGAGGCAAGGCGATGGTGCCGATCCGCTTCAGCGCCCCACCTCCTGCTTGAAGACGGCCGCCTGGCAATGAGCGTAGAGCGCGTCGTAGACCACCCACTCGGCCAGGTTCAGCTCGAGGTCGTCTTTGAAGCCCAGGCGGCTGAAGCCGCTCGCGATCGCCTTCAATCCGGCGGATTCGGGCGGGGCCGAGTTCTGCGTGTCGGCTCCGTTCACGATGCGCGCCAAGGCGACGATCGCCGGATCCTTGTCGAGCTTGTACTTCTTCACGAACGAGTCGAACGAGCAGTCGCTGCCGTGATGGCCCAGCTCCACGTTCGGCACGTCGAAGGGCGTGGCCCCCGTGCGCTTGGCCGTCTCCATGACCTCGGCCGGCGGCACAAAGAGAAATTCGGCATCGGGATCGATGAACCGCCGGATGAGCCAGGGGCAAGCCACGCGGTCCACCTTCACATGCTCTCTCGTGATCCATTTCATCTCGGTTTCTCCTTCGTGCGCTCGCGTGACGAAGTCCCGGCCGGGCGCGCGAGCGCGCCGCCCAGCGCCGGGCGTTTCTCGAACGAGGCGTACAGCGATTCGAACAGGGCCGCGCTCTTCTCGAGGCGCAGCCGATCGTCGGCCGTGGACTGGGCGATGCCGAAGATGGCGCGCCCGATGCCCTCGGCTTCGGCGCGGCCGAACTTGCCGTCGGCGAGGTCGATGTCGTGCACGATCTCGGCGAGCTGGCGCAGCGAGAGATCGTCGGGCGCGAAGCGCTCGCCCAGCACCTCGAAGGTGCAGCGGTCGCCCTCGTGCGTGAACTCGCCGCCCGCCATGTCGAAACGGATCTCGCCGGCGGCGGGCTCGTGCTGGCCGGCCACCACGAACTGGAAGCGCGCCTGCTTGTCGACGAAGCGCCGGATGAGCCAGGCGCTCGCCATGCGATCGATGAGCACGCCGCGCCGCGTCACCCAGGTGCGACCGCGATAGGAGGGGGCGGGCGCGGCACGTCGCTCGGGCGCGGCCGTCTTGAGCCGCTCGAGGGCCGCCTCGGCCCCCGCCCGCGCCCCCACCCCGAGGCGGTCCACCGCGGTGAGCCGGGCCAGGCGTGCCTCGAGCGCGCGCACGGTGCGCGCCGGCGCCGCGCGCCCGCGAAGCTTCTCGGCCGCCTTGGCGATGGCGACGTATTCGGCCTCCCAGGCCTTGAAGAACAGCGCCGCCACGTCCTCGTCGGAGCGGCCGGCCACGAAGCGCGCCTGGCACAGCGAGGCTTCGCCGCCCTCGCGCGCCACGTCCTTCACCAGACGCTCGAGCGCCATGGTGGCGGAGTCGCTGTGCGGCAGGACGTAGACCGAGTTCTTGATCGGGCGCGCGCCCAGGGCGTGCAGTCGCCGCGCCACCTTGACCCGCAGGTAGTCGGGCTTTTGCGGCAGCTGGTGGATGAAGAGGAGCCACGAGGATGGCTTGGCGGCGACCATGCAACGACTATATCACAACTGAATCATCTGTCAATACAAATGATTCATATGATTCAACGGACAGCCGGACCCTTCCCGCGCAAGGATCGGCCCTTCTCCGAGGGCGAAAGTGATCGGGCAACGGGTTGCAAAGCTGGGCCAGGGCGGCATGGGAGTATCGCGACACCTTCCGCGCCATCTGCCTGAATGCGCTTGGCCGCACCGCGCTCGATCAGGGAGACGCCGAGGCGGCGGCGACCGCGTTCCACCAATGCGAGCTGCACCTGGGCGGCCGGCCGCGCACGCTGGCCGGAGGGTTTCTTCTCGTCCG